>CAYJIK010000085.1:0-2432 GCA_964370205.1 uncultured Oscillospiraceae bacterium
GTTTTATGTGGTTAGGGGGATAGCCCTAAAGGCTATCCCCCTAATTTCAACCATCACTTTGGCTGAAAAGCATAAAACTTCGTGGAAGACAAATCGCATTTTGTCTTCTCTCCACCAACGTTAGAAGTTTTATGTGGTTAGGGGGATAGCCCTAAAGGCTATCCCCCTAATTTCAACCATCACTTTGGCTGAAAAGCATAAAACTTCGTGGAAGACAAATCGCATTTTGTCTTCTCTCCACCAACGTTAGAAGTTTTATGTGGTTAGGGGGATAGCCCTAAAGGCTATCCCCCTAATTTCAACCATCACTTTGGCTGAAAAGCATAAAACTTCGTGGAAGACAAATCGCATTTTGTCTTCTCTCCACCAACGTTAGAAGTTTTATGTGGTTAGGGGGATAGCCCTAAAGGCTATCCCCCTAATTTCAACCATCGCTTTGGTTGAAAAGCATAAAACTTCGTGGAAGACAAATCGCAATTTGTCTTCTCTCCGCAGAAACCAACCTTCCCCCCACGCACCTGCTTCCACCAACGTTAGAAGTTTTATGTGGTCAAAAAAGACAGCCCCTAAAGGCTGTCTTTTTTGATTTCGGTCAAGATTATGACCGAAAAGCATAAAACTTCCAGGAAGACAAATCGCAATTTGTCTTCTAGCAACAAGTCCCCGCCAGATTCTTCACATAATAGTAAAGCGTCTTAACGCCGAAGCCTGTACCGCCTTCGGGTTGGCAATCGCTCTTAGCACGAGCGTAGGAGCTACCTGCAATGTCCATGTGGACATATGGGACATCTTCCGCAAACTCTTCAAGGAACATAGCTGCTGTTATGCCGCCTGCGCCCTGTGTGGTGTTAGCAAGATCTGCGAAAGGGTTCTTTATCATTTCCTTGTACGCAGGGAAGCGTGGGAAACGTGCAAACTTCTCGCCTGAAACATCCATTATCTTTTCAATGTTTGCGTACATTTCATCGCAAGTTGAGTGTAGACCTGCGCAGACATTACCGAAGAACATCGCAGTCGATCCTGTCAGCGTGGACAGCTCAATGATGTTTGTGACCTTCTCGTGGCGGATGATGTATGTGATAGCGTCTGCCAGTGTTAGACGGCCTTCAGCGTCTGTGTTTCCGATGTAGACTGTCTTGCCGTTCATGGAGGGGAAGATATCACCGTTACGGTAACCGTTTGCGTCCACCATGTTTTCACACGCCGCCACAACAGCCACAACATTCTTCTTCACCTTATTCTTGGCGATAGTACACATAGCGCCCACTGCCGCAGACGAGCCTGCCATGTCACCGCTCATAGTAGCCATACCTGCGCCCGGCTTGATTGCAAGACCGCCCGAGTCGTATGTCAGACCCTTACCGACTATACCGAACGGAGCTTCACCCTCTTCGCCACCGTTGTAGCGCATGACTATAAGCTTAGGCTCGTTCTTGCTTGCACGTGCCACCGCTAGGAACAGGCTCATGCCCATCTTCTCACACTCGTCCTTGCCAAACACCTGAACGTCAAAGCCGAACTCCTTGCCAAATGCAGTCGCTCTGTTTGCAAGCTCGGCAGGGGTCAGTGTTTCGGCTGGTTCGGAGGTTAACTTTCTCGCTATCGCAATACCCTCGGAGATAACGTTGCCCTCGTCCGCTCTGTGTTGCTTAGCTTCGTCGGACAGCATGTGGACAGTCTTTTCCTTGACCTCTGTCTTCTTGGACTTATGGTCGTCAAACTTGTACTCGCAAAGCGGCAGATGTGTTGTAACCTGTAGTAGCACGTCACAACCACACTTTAGTTCTGCAACAGCTGTTGGGTCGTCAAACACAACAACTTCAGCGCCGTTTGTCTGTAGAGCTGTACCTATTTTTAGTACAACCTTTCTAAAGTCGTCATACGGTGCCTTGGACTCGCCGTTGACAGCCGCCATAACTAGATTTACGTAAAAATCTTTGTACTTCATGCGCGTGGTTTTAACTTCGCCGACCTTTAGCTTGAGGTCGTCCCCAGCAAAAAAGCTCTCATAAGCTTCCTTCAGCAGTGGGCAAGAAAAGTTTACGCCCTCGCCTGCTTTAACCAGAACAACAGCGGTGTCAAACTTCTCCGGTACATGCTTTTTGACAATAAATTTCATTCCGTTTCTCCTTCGCTTATTTTATATTTGTGTATACGCTCCTTGTGACGTTTTAGGGTAGTCCACAGGGGAGCGTTAACGCACTGTGTTTGGGTTTGCGTTTTGAGTAATAGGGGCGGAACGCATAATGGCTGAGAATTCAGACGTTTGAATGCGTCCCCTACAATTGGGGTGGCGTTAGGGTGGTGAGGGGGGAGGCGAGTGAAGAGTGAATGGTGAAGAAGTGACTGGCGGAATTTTTGCGGTTACCCACAGAGGGGAGCGTTCGGAACTCGGTAGGTTCGGGCGGATGATATCCGCCCCTACGGAGATG
>CAYJIK010000085.1:2532-8273 GCA_964370205.1 uncultured Oscillospiraceae bacterium
GGAGCGTTCGGAACTCGGTAGGTTCGGGCGGATGATATCCGCCCCTACGGAGATGATGTTCCATTTTCGTCCGTCCCCTATTTTTACGTCTGGGGTATCACCCCCACCGAACGTATCACATGCCGCACGTCACCTCCCCCACCTCGGCGGCGGAGAGTGCCCATTCGGGCTTTCCCCACATCACCGCCGTTAGCGTCATCTCCGAATGGCTCATCACCACTCGCCTTGGGTCGCCTGACACATAGGGAGCAAGCGGAAATAAGAGCGGCGGCACGCACACAGTGCGTGCCCTACAGGGTCGATGTTTTGGTTATCCACAGAGGGAAAATTCGGAGCCCGGGAGGTTCGGCACATAATGACCGCAAAACGGTCATATTATATCCCCGCCCCTACGGTGGTGTGGTTTATTTGCGTTTGCCTCTTATGTTCATGTCTGGGGTATCACCCCAAATCCCTAATTACCTAACACCCGAACTCTCTGCTACCTTTAGCGCAATGTCTATATCACTCTCATTAGTAAACGGTGCTATGGCAAGGCGGACAAAGCCCGTCGCTTGCGACACCGACACTATGACGTTGTTATCTATAAAATGGCGGTGCAGTGCCACCGGGTCTGCGCACTTTATCGCCATCGACTGGTTTCGCCTGTCCGCTTCAAACGGGGTGACGATGGTGTAGCCGAGCGCTGTCAAGCCGTTATACAACCGCTCAAACATGTTCGAGATGTGGCTTTGTATGTTTGAGAGCCCTATACCGAGTATCGAATCCAGACCGCTCTCCATCACGTAAATCCCCAGAGCGTCCAGCGAGCCGTTCTCGAACTTGCGTGCTGAATGTGTGTCATGGTGGCAAATCTCCCAGTCTGACGACTTGTCCACCGAGATATAATTGCCTGAACTTACTATAAGTGGTGTTACTCTCCGTACTAAATCTGGGTGACAATACAAAAAGGCGACACTTATACAGGACTGCATACCCTTATACCCTGCCGCCGCCACAGCTGACACGTTCCACTCGGCGACGTTTAGCGGTGTCAGCCCCATGCTCTGGGTAGCGTCCACCAACAGGAAAATACCACGCTCTTTGCAGACTGCCCCTAGCGTTTTCAGGTCTATTTTATAGCCGCTTGCCGACTGCACATGACTGACGGCGACTATGCGTGTGTTTTCGTCAATCTCACGCAGAATGCAGTCAATCGGTATGGTTGCACCGTCCGCAGTTTCGGCTATGCGGCACTCAATGCCATGGTGATGTGCGGCGTTTAGGCAGGGGTACAGCACAGACGGATGTTCCATGTCCACCGTGACGATGTTGTCCCCTTTTTTGTAGTTAAAGCCCATCAGGACAATGCTCATGCCTTCGTTGGTGTTCTTTGTGAAGGCGATGCTGTCTTCAGGGACACCGCCGAGTAGCTCGGCAATTTTACTGCGTGTCCTGTCCGCTGTCTTAAAGAAGGTCTCACGTCCCGGTCCACCACGCTCATTACGTGCGGCGGCACCGCTCCATTCGTCAAAGTAACGCACAGCAGCGTCACGCATAAACAGCGCACCACCAAGGTCATACGAAGCGTCCAAATATGTACACTTCTCCGTTACAGGGAACTGACCTCTAAGCTTATTTACCCATTCCATGTGTATACCCCCTTTGTATTAGTGTTAAGTTATCAAAGCTACACTTTTGTATAGCACCTTAACAATAATACCACAGACAGCAGAAAAAGTATAGAGGAAAAGAGAAAAGTAACTGTAATTAGTATATGCTAACTGAATGATGTTGTCAATGGGGGAAAGCCTTGTCTGCGGACATAGCACAAACAAGCGTAAATAAAACGCCACCCTTGTAGGGGTCTGTGACTAAACAGAATTAAATTCCTTGATTTGACGAAACCTTGTAGGGGCGGTCCTATGTGACCGCCCGAAACCATGGTTTTTACCATTAGTTTCGGGCGAACACACAGGTTCGCCCCTACAAGTTTTGCGCATTATTACAATTTCGGCACAGCCCCGTACCTGCCTTGTTTTGCATATCTTATTTTGTTGTGTTTATGAGGAGAGCATACGAAGCCCGGGAGGTTCGGGTGGGTTGTTCATAAGAGGGAGATGGAAATAAGAACGACGGACGACCAAGATATGACCGTTTTGTGGTCATTATGCGCCTCTACAGAGATGGTGTTTTATTCACGTCCGTCCCCTATGTTTACGTCAGAGGTATCACCCCCACCGAACATGTCACGCACTAAACCTCGCCGCTTTCGTGCCGAAAGCGACTGCACCCCCCACCTCGGCGGCGGAGCTCGACCGTTCGGACTTCCCCCACGCCCCACCGCTAACGCCATCTCCGAACGCCCAATCCCCACTCGCCTTATATCGTCGACTACAGAGGAGCGGTTAGAAATTAGGAATTAGGAATTGGGGACGATGTCGATCGGAATTTGTGACCAACATTGTAGGGGCGGTCCTATGTGACCGCCCGAACCTTCCCTGATTTGTCTTATTTTTGTGGTGCAAACAAAAAAGGGAAGGCATAAAGCCCTCCCTTCCAGTTAAAGTTATATGTCACTGTGCCTGTCATATATGTCAGTGTGGCTGACGCTCACATTGTTGTCAAAATTATATTTAGATGGAACTATGTTGCATGGGTAGATTATGTAGTGTGCATATAGGCCGGGACTTCCCCAGTGCTTTGAGAGTTATAGTAGTTGCAGAGGAGACCCTCGTATACCACTTCGCAGTTTGGGAGTTGATTGAAATCGTCGGGGGTGATGAAGTAAGCGTCGTTGAAAGGTAGACCGTCAATGCCCGAACGTAACAAAACTTCGCCCACAAACTGTGAACATGTGTACTTTTCCGAGCGATCCCAGCGAAAGCCCATCGCTCTTAGAAGTAGTCCCAGGTTGTCGTAACGTAAAACGTCTGATTTGCGTTTATATTCGTTTAGCAGGTCGGACAACACTTCGTACTGTTCGTCTTCGACATGAAGTCTCAGGACACGGCAGGTGGTGTTTTTAAAGCGCTTGTACATGTGGGTTTCACGGTTTTCCTTGACGAAGCCGGCGTAAAAAGGGAAATAGAGATAAAACCTGCCGAAAGAGTACATTTCGGTAAGTTCGCTGTCCATGCACAGTGACGAGTGGTTGTACGGTGCATGTGTTAAGGTTTTAAGTACACCGCTAATAGAACTGCCTGTCTGAGTTAGCAGTATGTAAACATCTTTCATGGGTATGACCTTCCTTTGTTTGGAAAATGGGTGATTAAGTAAGAATATTGAGAGTTGCGCTTGACCACTTGGTAGGTGAAATAAAGATGACATGCGGTTAAGCTAATGGTTGCGCAAAACAAGTGTCGGATGCAGTGGAGTTGGCGTAAAAGTGGTGCCCGATATGCTTTGCCGATGAGGGGGTGCTCCCGGTCGGCAAAAGCGGTAGGACACGTCCACCGTTGTGAATGGGGAGAGCATTAGTTAAGCAGACATGCTACCCGCAGATAACATGTCTGCTGTGTTGCAATAGTATGCGCCGTTTCGCTGTTTTAGAATAAGGCTAGAACTTACCCTTGTTTGCACAGATACTTACGAAGTGGCTAAACAGCTTTTGGAAGTGGGTGTGGCGTCTCGCCATTAGTTCGGGGTGCCACTGTACGCCGAGGACAAGTCCGTCGTTTGACTCCGCTGCTTCTACCACGCCGTCTGCGGCTGTTCCTGTTACGGTGAAATTTGGAGCTATCTGCTTTATGGCTTGGTGGTGGTAGCTGTTTACAGGGACTGTTACTGTTCCCAGTATCGCCGCAAGACGTGATTCAGCGGTAAGTGTAACGCCGTGGGTGGCTTCGTCACGGATTATACCTGCCTGCAAATGCCCGACACTGCTTGCGAGCTGTGCAGGGATGTCCTGAATTAGCGAGCCGCCAAATGCCACGTTTATGACCTGCAAACCTCTGCAAATGCCGAATATAGGTTTGCCCATAGCGTGAACTTTCTTGATAAGCTCCATCTCAAAGCTATCCTCTATCGACTTGAACAGTGTTACCTGCGGTATTGTTTCCTCGCCGTAGAAGTAGGGCGCAACGTCCGCACCGCCCGGCACTAGGTATCCGTCGATCACCTCGGCTATGGTGTCGATTATGCTCATGTCTTGTTGCCCCGGGATTATGTAAGGGACACCGCCTGCCAGTAGTATTTCGTCCACATACGGCGCTCTCACAGCCATGGTAGAAGAACCGATTGCGTTTGTGCCGTAGAAAGCCGTCATTCCAATAATGGGTTTTTTATTCATTTAACACAAGTCCTTTCACAATAAAGTTGAGTATTCAGGGACATTAGTACTCACATTATACCGTTTATTCATGTAAATATCAAGTGTTTTTGAAGGTTTTTGTTGCTGTGCCGTGCTTAAACTTATTGAAGGTGGGGGGAGGGAGGATTTTTGAAGGGGGTGACGGCTCGGATTTGGAGGTAGCGAAAATAAGAACGTCCGGGGAATGGCCATCCGCACAAGGTGCGGAAAGAAAACAAGGTCAGCCTTTGGGGCTGACCTTGTTTTCTTAGTCGGTGCTAGCACCGACATGGCCATTCCCCGGACGTTCTTATTTTCGCTACCGTCCGTCGTTGGCATGACATAAAAAATCCGCAAGCCACCATCTACACAAGTTAGAATATCAATCATTCCCCCACTTCCCTACCATACCACTCCCCTCTCACAGTCGGTATTGTTAAAGGTGCAGGTTTGTGGTATAATCTCCTTTAGTTTAAATGTGGCACGGAGTATGCGATGTGCATTTGTGGTTAATATGGTACTGTTATGATAGGGAAGGTTTATTATGGGATTTTTTAAGAGGAGTACTGCTGACAGCATGTCAGGGGGGGTGGAATATATCGTTTGCGGTCTGGGGAACCCGGGCAAGAAGTATGAGCGGACACGTCACAACGTCGGCTTTATTGCGCTCGACCTGATAGCGGAGAAGAGCGGAATTTCAGTAAGCCGTCTTAAGTTTAAGTCGCTTATCGGCGTGGGGGACATTGGAGGTGTGCGTGTGTTGCTGATGAAACCGTCCACCTTTATGAACCTGTCGGGGGAGGCTGTCCGTGAGGCGATGACCTTCTACAAGGTGCCGCCCGAGAAGACACTGCTCATATTTGACGATGTGTCACTGCCGGCCGGGAAATGCCGAGTGCGTGCTAAAGGCAGTCACGGCGGACAAAACGGTATGAAGAACATCATCGCTCTCAGTGGCAGTGACGAATTTCCACGCATAAAAATAGGTGTAGGCGAAAAGCCCCACCCCGACTATTCGCTGGCGGACTGGGTGCTGTCCGTCCCCACAGGCGACGACGCAAAGCAGATAAGCGACACCCTCCGCCAAACCCCCGACATTGTCGCAACCTTTTTAAAGGACGGCGTTATGGCGGCGATGAATAAGCACAACGGCACCGCTAATTAGGGGCGGTCATGTACAGCAACCAACAATAAAACTAACAGCCATTATCAAAATGATAATGGCTGTTTTACTGCCCTGCTTTAACCCCATTGTTTATCGTAACCACACAGCGTATGTAGGATTTACAGGCGGCATACGCCTGCTCTGCTAGCTGAAACTTGTTTGCAATACTGTTTTCTCTGTGCTATACTTTACCAAAGATTGTTTATATAATATTCAAGCATTCTACGAAACGTAGAGCCTTTAATTACAGGTATTCTACGGAGCGTGTGTGTTATTTTCTTAATAAACTCAGTATCATAAGTGTGT
>CAYJIK010000086.1:0-7989 GCA_964370205.1 uncultured Oscillospiraceae bacterium
TTAGTTTCGGGCGAACACACAGGTTCGCCCCTACAAGTTTTGTGCATTATTACAAATTCGTCACAGCCCCTTAATTGTTGAAGAAAGTACGACTTAAAAATGTTGTACAATTAATCAACGAAATGCAGGGTCAAGCCTTGACTTGGCCGTGACCCTACTGTCGCAAATTAACGGGGAATATACAATTTTACGATTTTCGGAACGGTCAACACCGTTCCCTACAGTGGCTATTTTCCAAAACGACGATATATAATTTTGCAATTAGGGTTTTTATACAGTCTAAGAGCCGTTCGTGGGAACGGCTCTTTTTTAGTGAAAGTAAAATTAAGAGGGTAGTCTTCGTTATTCACTTTCAATTATTCATTTTTCATTATTCTCCGCTACCGTCCTGCCGCCGGTAGCGCTTTTGGCCTGTATCTGTGCGGTGCTTCGAGCTCCCCTTCGGCGTATACCTTTAGGTCGGTGGTCACAGCGCTACGGAGCGACATCACCTGCACGCCCAGACTGTCCCTTGTGGTTTTCAGTGGTATGAGTGCGGAGGACAGTAACAGTCTGCGCCCTGCGGAGCTTGTCACGGTAATGTCCGTCTCCTGCTCTAGGTGAAGTATAGCCACGATCGGTGACTTTGTACTGTATGCCCCTGTGAGTTTTTTGCGGTTGGACTTGGTGACATATGCGGACAGTGGCACTCGTGCTATCTTGCCGTTTTGGAAGAGGAAGAGTAGCTCGCCCGAGTAGTCGTCCGTCACCACTAGGTGCATGGCTTGCTCGTCCTTGTCCATCCCGAGTTTCGCAGGTGCAAAGTCGCCCAGACTGCTCGCCTTGCTGTCCTCCCACTCGTAGCCACGGCTCTTGTAGACCTGTCCCATATTGGTGAAAAACAGTAGGTGCGAGTGGTTTTTGGAGTCAAGTGTTTGCTTTATGCTGTCCCCTTCTTTGAGCTTTTGGGGGGGCGAATTGCGCAGTGCTTGCGGTTGTATCTTTTTGAAGTAGCCGTCGTTTGTAAAAAATAGCGATACAGCGTAGTCCGGTGGCGCTTCCTCTTCGACATGCTCGGCGGTAGGCTCTATAACTTCGCTTTTCCTCGGTATGCCGTACTTCTTTTTGACCTCTTTAAGTTCAGACGCTATAATAGCACGTATCTTGGACGGGTTTTCCGATATGGCGGTAAGCTCATCTATTTTACTCTGTAGGCTCTCTATCTCCTCGGTGCGACGGAGGATGTAGTCACGGTTAAGCTGACGCAGGCGTATATTCGCAACATACTCCGCCTGTGAGTTGTCTATCCCAAAGCCTATCATCAGGTTCGGGATAACCATGCTGTCCTCGTCCGTCTCTCTCACTATCTTAATTGCTTTGTCTATGTCCACCAGTATGGCGGCGAGACCTTTCAGCAGGTGCAGTTTGTCCTTGCAACCTTTAAGGTCAAACAGTGTGCGACGGCGCACCGCCTGCTCCCTAAACTGTAGCCACGCCTGTAGTATCTCACGCACGCCCATAACCTGCGGATAGCCCTCGACAAGCACGTTGAAGTTACAGGAAAACACGTCCTCAAGCTGTGTAAGGCGGTAAAGACGTAGCATAAGCTTGTCGGGATCAACGTTTTTGCGGAGGTCGATAGTCAGCTTTAGGCCGCCCAGGTCAGTTTCGTCACGCACGTCGGTGACCTCTTTAAGGCGTCCGCTCTTTATCATCTCGGCTAGTCGGTCTATTATCGCTTCGACGGTGGTTGTAGGCGGTATCTGTGTGACATCTATGCAGTTTTCTGCCTTGTCATAACTATAAGTAGCACGTACACGCACTTGCCCCCTACCGGTCTCGTATATTTTCGCAAGCTCGGCGGTGTCCTGTATAATCTTACCGCCACCGGGGAAGTCGGGCGCAATTAGTGTCTGCTTTATCGGGTGGTGTTCATCTTTTATAAGCGCTATGGTGGTGTCGCAGATTTCGGACAGGTTAAAAGAGCATATGGAGCTCGCCATGCCCACTGCTATGCCGAGGTTTAGGTTTGTGAGTACGGTGGGGAACTTTACAGGGAGAAGTGTGGGTTCGTCCATGGTGTTGTCGTAGTTGGGGACGAATGTAACGGTGTCCTTGTCTATGTCAGCGAACAGCTCTGCCGATATCTGCTCAAGCTTAACCTCGGTATAACGTGAGGCGGCGTAGGACATGTCCCGTGAGTACACCTTGCCGAAGTTACCCTTCGAGTCTATATAAGGGTGGAGCAGTGCCTCCTGTCCCCTCGTCATGCGCACCATCGCTTCGTAGATGGCCGCCTCGCCGTGGGGGTGTATCTGCATGGTCTGCCCTACCACCTTGGCGGACTTTGTGCGTGTGTTTCCTAAGAGCCCCATCTTGTACATGGTGTACAGAATTTTGCGGTGGCTGGGTTTGAAGCCGTCAATCTCAGGTAACGCACGTGACACTATAACGCTCATCGCATATGGCATGTAGTTCACTTCAAGTGTCTTAGTTATCTGCTGCTCAACAACAAGCCCCGAGTTTTCAATCCGAGCCTGACTGTTCCCCTTTTTTCCTTTTGGTTTAGCCATACATTTATCTCCTAACGACTTCTAATAGTACACTCTGTGCAGGTACAATCCCTGCGGAGGGGCGGTGTCCCCTGCGTTTTTTCGGTTTTGACTGCCTATAATGTCAGGGATTGTGCCGCTTTTTATAACGCCGTTTTCTATGTTTAGCAGTGTCCCTACCATTATTCTGACCATGTTGTAAAGAAAACCGTCCCCTTTAACAGCAAGCTCAACCATATCACCATCACGGCGTACATCAAAGGAAAAGATGGTGCGGACGGTGCTGTCCACAGGGGAGCCTTTGTTCATAAACGCCGCAAAGTCGTGCGTGCCGATGAAGTCCTGCGCATTTTTGTGCATGGACTGCTCGTTAAGCTGTCTGCCGTACTCAAGTACCAATCTATCCATAAATGGATTTCGCACCCTGCTGTTATGTATCTTGTAGACATACTCCTTACTGACTGCGCTGTACCGTGCGTGAAAATCAGTTGGTACTTCTACACAGTCAAGCACGGCAACATCAGACGGTAGGTGGACATTAAGTGCCGCAACTACTCGCTCGACAGGAATGTTTCGCTCTGTGTGAAACGTGAGCACATACCCCTCGGCATGGACACCGCTATCAGTCCGTGAACAGCCTTTTATCGGCAGTCTACCCTCAAATACACGCTCGACAGCATTGGAAAATACCTCAGACACGGTGAGAGCATTCTTCTGCACTTGAAAACCTGCGTAGTTCCTGCCGTCAAAGGCTATGGTGAGTTTAAGGTTTCGCATAGAGTGTACCGTGCCTTTCTTTTGGGTTTGCAAGTAGGGGCACACCTATGTGTGCGCCCGGATTTTCCATAAATGGGTAAATGGGGCGGAGTAGGTAGATTGGGGTGTCGAACCCACAGAGGGGAGCGTGTGGAGCTCGGGCGGCCAATGACCGCCCCTACTAGTAAACCGACGGTATCACTATATTCAGATACACGCATAGCCCAATAATTGCAAAACATGCAGATAACGCCACTGCGTCACGTAGGGAGTACTTCGGTTGCTTCATTCGTGTGCGACCTTCGCCGCCACGGTAACAGCGGCATTCCATCGCGAGCGCCAGCTCGTCCGCACGGCGGATAGCGGACACAAACAGCGGTATCAGAACAGGGATAAGAGCCTTTGCCCTCGATATAAGACCGCCGCTCTCCATATCGGCACCTCTCGCCTTTTGGGCGGACATGATCCTGTCCGTTTCCTCTATAAGTGTGGGGATAAAGCGTAGGGCTATTGTCATCATCATTGCAAGTTCGTGGACAGGGAACTTCACAAGCTTGAGCGGTGCAAGTAAGCGCTCTATAGCGTCTGTCAGCGCTATGGGGGAGGTGGTGTAGGTGAGTAGCGATGTCCCCGAGATGAGGCATATTATCCTGACCGCCATTATAACTGCAAGCCATGCGCCCTGTACAGTGACACGCACTATCCAGAACTGAAACAGAGTGTCACCGTCCACAAAGAACATATTGAGTATACCTGTAAATATAATTATAGGCACGACAGGTTTTAAACTGCGTACAATAAATTTTAAGCTAATGCCGGACACAAGGTAGCCTGAAACCCCAAACACCGCCGCAGCCAAAAGCCCAAATGGGTTGGACGGTATAAAGACGATGGCGACATACAGCACCGTCATTATAATCTTCATGCGTGGGTCTAGTAGGTGTATAAAAGAGCTACCGGGGAAGTACTGTCCGATTGTGATGTTTTTTAGCATTGTTATGACCATTCCTTTCTGCAAGTTTTGTGTGAGTTTTATCACATGTATTTTCAGATTTACAAAACTGAGGCTATGCGGGAAAGCATAAAACTGCGGTTCTCAAATCTTATTTTCAAACTTTTATCTGTTTTTTTGGCGGGTAAATATATTGGTTGTCCTATATACGTTGACTGTTAGGAGTAGGTCGGTTCGGGCGGATAATATCCGCCCCTACGATTGGGTGGGGTTTTACGTTGGTTGCATTAGGTAAGTTTGATTTCGCTTTGCGTAAATGGAGAGCGTGCGGAATGTGTCAGGTTCAGGCGGATAATATCCGCCCCTACGAGGTTAGCGCCTGCTTTATCAGCGTCGCAACGCTCTCGGGGGTGTACGCCATGCCGTCTATCTGTAGGCCTGCCGCTTTCAGCTTTTTCAGTATGCGTGTCGAGGAGGGAATGCTCAGCCCTATGTCGGACAGTCGCTCCTCACGGTCAAACACCTCACCCACAGTGCCGTAGTCGAACAGCTTGCCATCACTCATAACGAGCGCCTTTGTAGCGTAGCGAGCAATATCCTCCATACTGTGTGACACCATCAGTACAGTACAGCCTGTGCTCTTATGGTAGTCGGACAGCATTTTCAGTATGCTGTTTCGCCCTATGGGGTCAAGGCCTGCGGCAGGTTCGTCCAGTATTAGTATGTTAGGTTGCATGGCAAGCACTCCAGCCACGGCGACACGGCGCTTTTGTCCGCCTGATAGTTCAAACGGAGAACGCTCCATCCATGAGGGGTCTATCCCTGTGTAAATCGCCGCTGTTTTAACACGCTCGGCAATCTCTTCCTCGGTAAGTCCCATGTTGGACGGGCCGAAGGCGATGTCCTTGTACACCGTTTCCTCGAACAGCTGATGTTCGGGGTATTGGAACACCATGCCGACCTCAAAGCGGACATCTCGGATCTTCTTAGGCTCGTCCCATATATTTCTGCCATTTATGATGATATTGCCGCTGTACGGCTTGACAAGTCCGTTCAGATGGGACACAAGTGTGGACTTCCCCGAGCCTGTATGCCCGATTATCCCCACAAACTCCCCTGTTTCCACAGTGAAACTGACATTGTCCACCGCTCGACGCTCAAAGGGCGTACCCTCCGAGTAGACGTATGTGAGGTTTTCTGTTCTAATAGCTGTCGCCATGTTGTACCTTGCCTTTCTCTGTTGAGTGGGGGCGCTTTATCTGCGAATACAACCTTATCTGCGGATACAACCTTATCTGTGGATAAGGGGGGTGAAAAGTGAAAAATGAAGAGTGGAGAGGTATAGTGTTTTTTCGGTTAGGCGTTAGGGGGTAGGGGCGTGCATTTTCTCTGTAGGGGCGGTCATTGGCCGCCCGAACGTCACCATCTACGCCTTTTTGCTGTGATGATGTTGCTTGCCATTTTCACTCTAAACCCCAATTATACATTAAAATTACGAATTACGCATTATCTTCACTATTTCGTCCACGCACTGCTCCTCGGTCAGGATGTTGTCGGGGAGGGCTATGCCTTCATTTCGCAGTAGTAGGGAAATTTCAGTTGCAGGGGGGACGTCCAAGCCCACCGAGCGTAACAGCTCACCGTGGGAAAACACCTCGGACGGTGTCCCCTCCAGTATCAGTTTACCCTTGTCCATCACAAAAACCTTGTCGCTCTGCGCCGCTTCGTCCATAAAGTGGGTGATAAGTACGATGGTCACCCCGAACTTTTCGTTCAACTCCTTTATGGTCTCCATAACCTCACGTCGCCCTTTAGGGTCGAGCATGGCGGTGGGCTCGTCCAGTATTATCACCCGTGGGCGCATGGCTATTATGCCTGCTATCGCTATACGCTGTTTTTGTCCGCCTGACAGCTGATGTGGTGCGTGCTCTGCAAGATGGCGCATACCTACAGCGTCCAGTGCGTCGTCAACACGTTTTCGTATCTCGGGTGGGTCTATACCGAGGTTTTCAAGGCCGAACGCTACGTCCTCCTCCACGATGGTGGCGACTATCTGGTTATCGGGGTTTTGGAACACCATACCTGCACGTCGGCGCAGTTCAAATGTCTGCGCTTCGTCGGTCGTGTCTATACCGTCCACGGTGACACTGCCCGACGTGGGGAGAAGTACAGCGTTGAGGTGCTTTGCCAGCGTGGACTTCCCCGAGCCGTTATGCCCGAGCACGCAGACAAACGCCCCCTCCTCCACCGAGACGCTTACATCAGATACAGCGTCAAAGTTATCACCATGATAGCGAAATGTCAAGTCTTTTACCTTTATTATTTCCATCTAAATGATAATTCCTTTCTGCGAGCCCCAAAATCTTATTTTCAAACTATGAGCCTTTCGTGTGTGGTTGGGAAAGGGCACACGTTGTAAGGGCGCATAACGACCGGTCAAACGGTCGTATTGTGTTCGCCCGTCGTTCTTGCTCCCCAAAACGTATAAATATAAGGTTTGCGGAATGAGGTGGAGATTGTCCCTGCCCCTACGCTTCCCATATCGCCGTTGCTCCACAGGGTAGACACAGCCCCGAAGCTGTCACAGGCAGACCTATTTCGTCGGCGGTAACAGTACCGCCTTTTAGTACTGAAGACAGTATATACCCCATAACAGACGGCGCAAGGCCTGTCGTGTACGAGTTTACCATAAAGAAGAGTGGGTTGTCACTCATTATTTCGGCGGCTTCTGTGATGAGGTCGTATATATCGCTCTCCAGTCGCCATACCTTGCCGTTTGACCCTCTGCCGTAGGAGGGTGGGTCCATTATAATACCGTCATAGCGGACGCCTCGGCGCTTTTCTCTGGCGATGAAGTCCCTACAGTCGTCCACTATCCAGCGGATAGGCGCACTTTCAAGCCCTGACAGTTTAGCGTTTTCTCTCGCCCAGTTTACCATGCCCTTTGCGGCGTCCACATGGCAGACCTTTGCCCCTGCTTGCGCACATGCTAGCGTAGCGCCGCCTGTGTAGGCAAAGAGGTTTAGCACGTTAATGGGGCGGTTTGCAGACTGTATAAGCTGCTTTGTGTACTGCCAGTTTACCGCCTGTTCGGGGAATAGTCCCGTGTGTTTAAACCCTGTGGGGCTTATTTTGAAGGTCAGCCCTTCTATTTCAATGTTCCACTCCTCGTAGGGCATTGTCTTTATGTCCCAACTGCCGCCGCCCTTGTCCGAGCGGATGTACCGTGCGTTTGCACGCTGCCAAAGGGGGCTTTTTTCTGTGTTCCATATCACTTGAGGGTCGGGGCGGATGAGGTAGATATCCCCCCAGCGCTCCAGTCTTTCTCCTCCGCTTGTGTCGCACACCTCAAAGTCGGTGAACTGTCTGTAAGCTCGCAATGTCTTTCTCCTTTATGTTTGTGTTGTGGTTGTCTTGTGTGGTTATCCTACCATTTATGTGGAGAGGGTGTTCCCTACCGAATCTCACCGTTCCTCCTACGTTTTCTCTGTGGATGTACGTAGGGTCGCAGGGACGCTCGGAGGCTAGCAGATGTTCTTCGGGGAGGGGGTGGTGGTGAAATGCAAGCCGTCGAGCGGCGGGCGACCCGACCTTCCTGGCTACGCTCGTTTCCTCTGTGGATGTCGGTTGCCTGATGTGCCATCTTCGCCACAGCGAAATAATATCGTCACGAAGTGACACGTTCACTCACCTTGTCCGCAGATAAGGCTTTCACTCTTCGCCCTTTACCCTACTATCCACTCTTTCTTT
>CAYJIK010000087.1:0-7875 GCA_964370205.1 uncultured Oscillospiraceae bacterium
CCCCCCCCCCCCCCCCCCCCCCCCCCCCCCCCCCCCCCCCCCCCCCCCCCCCATTGCGCCTATCATTGTTGATGGCGTAACGTCCGCCGAGCAGTATATAAACCCGATACCGAGTGGGCTTGTGCTTACCGGTATTGTGGTGTCGGTGTCTGTTACCGCTGTGCTTTTATCGCTTATACAAAAGCTGTATAAGAAGTACCACACGCTAAATCTGGACGAGATTATTACGATAGCCGGTAGGGAGGATTAAACCGTGCCGTTTGTTTATAACTTTCCGTTTTTCTGCATCTTAATATCGCTTGCATCGGGGGTGCTGTGCAACGTGTTAAAGAGTGAGGCAGCCTATAAGGTCACACTGGTAACCGTAGGGGCGTGCACCGCTATGAGCACAGCGCTACTCCTGTTCATGGCGAACAGCCCCGAGCCTGTCACCTACCTTATGGGGCATTTTTCCGCACCGTGGGGTAACGAGATACGCTTCGGCCCGCTTGAGGCGGCTATAGCTGTGCTGATAAGTGTGGTTATGTTGCTGATAGTGTTCACCGAGAAGGGCAGTGTGTTTAGCGTTGTCAAGCCACACAGGATAAGCCTTTACTATGTGCTGATAAACCTCACCATGTCCAGTTTGAATGCGCTTGTCTACACAAACGATATATTCACAAGCTACGTGTTCATCGAAATCAACACGCTGTGCGCATGTGGGCTTATCGTGGTGAAGGAGAGCGGTAAGACTATATCGGTGACCATAAAGTACATGATAATGAGCTTGCTCGGTTCCGGTTTGTTCCTTATGTCCGCTATACTGCTCTATGACATTACAGGTCACCTCCTTATGCCACAGGTGGGCGAGGCGGTGGATCAGATAGTTGCTTCAGGAGTGTTTAATGTCCCTATGACCATCGTGGTGGGACTGCTGACGGTAAGTATGGCGATTAAAAGCGGACTTTATCCGTTCCACTCGTGGGTCAGCCACGCCTATAACAACGCTATGAACTCGTCAAACGCTATTTCGTCGGGGCTTATCGTAAAGGGGTACACCATACTGCTTATTAAGTTGTTTTACCGTGTCATAGGGCTGGATGAAGTTGTAGCGCTGAACGTAAACAATGTTATATTTGCGTTTGGGGTGGTGGCGATTATCGTTGGTAGTATTGACGCTGTGCGTGAGCATAATATTAAGCGGATGCTTGCGTATTCGTCGGTGGGACAGATTGGGTACATATATGTCGGCATAGGGCTTGCAACGCCTGAGGGTATGCTCGCCGCTTGCTTTATTATAATAGCGCACAGCTTAGTGAAGTCTATGCTGTTTGTGTCCGCTGAGGGGCTTATGGTGGTGTCAGGCAACAGCAAGTATATTGAGGATCTGGGAGGGAGTGCTTACCGCAACCCCATTGCAGGTATAGGGTTTGCGCTTGGAGGCTTCTCTATGATAGGCTTTCCGCTTCTCTCGGGGTTTGTGAGTAAATATCTGCTGTCCACAGCGGCGATACAGAGCCCTACAAAGATGTGGTTTGTTCTCATTGCGGTTGCTGTCAGTACGATACTTAACGCCAGCTACTTTCTAACGTTTATCGTTAAAATATACAGCAAAAGCGAAATAGGCGAGCGTGACCGCTCGGTAACTCCTAGGTACAAACTGGGGGTTACCGCTTTCATAGTGCTTAACGTAGCGCTCGGCATCTTGTTTCAACCGATAATGAACATTATTAACGCAGGGCTTGCGGTGCTGTAAAGGGGGCTTTGACATTGTTTGGGTTTTTGGCGATTTTTCTCTCTGTCTCGGCAGGTGTGTTTTTGTTCTACTGTGAACAGGGCGGTCAAGGCTTTATAAAGCTTTACGTGCGTGTCGTGAGTGCCGCAGTGTTTCTGGCGATACTTACTGAATACGCACTGTCCCTCGGGACGACTTTTGAACTGTTTCGTCTGCCGTTTGGGCTAAGCTTTGCGCTTAGGTCGGACGACTTTTCGATGGCGCTTGCCGTTATGTTTGCGGTGGTGTGGTTTATCACCGCTGAGTATGCGTTCGAGTATATGTCACACGGCAGGGACAGGCGTAAGTTCTTCGGGACATTTCTGTTTGTGATCGGTTGCCTTATCGGGGTAGTACTCGCCGACAATTTAGTGACCCTCTATATGTTTTTTGAGCTGATGACGCTCGCCTGCTATGTGCTTGTGACGCATGAGAAGAGCGGTGTCAGCATGAAGGCGGGGCGAAAACTGCTCTACTACTCAATATTTGGGGCGGCGCTTGGGCTTATCGGCATACTGTACATGACCGCCTATACCGATAGTTACGCTTTTACAGCAGGCGGTATACCTCAAATAGCGGCACTTGATAGGGACTCTGTGCTGTTCTTTACACTGCTTGCGGTGGTGGGTTTCGGGTGCAAGGCAGGACTGTTTCCGCTTCACAGCTGGCTGTCCGCCGCTCACCCTGTAGCCCCTGCGCCGGCGTCTGCTATACTGTCCGCCATTATCACAAAGGGCGGTGTGGTGGCTATTATACGTATCCTCTACTTTGTGGTGGGAGGAGAGGTTTTTGTCGGCAGTTATGTCCAACAGCTACTTACAGCTATATCGCTTCTGACCATCTTCATGGGGTCTATGCTTGCACTGCGTGAGCGCCAGATTAAAAAGCGTCTTGCCTACTCCACTGTCAGTCAGGTGTCCTACGTGCTTTTTGGACTGTTTTTGTTCAGCATAAACGGCTTTGTAGGGGCGATACTGCACATAGTCGCACACGCTACGGCAAAATCACTACTGTTCCTCTCAGCAGGGACAATCATACACAAAGCTCACCTGTCCGACGTGCGACTGTACAAGGGTCTCGGCAAGTGTATGCCAAAGACGTTTATACTGTTCACCGTCGGAGGGCTTTCGCTGGTGGGCGTGCCGTTTACGGCTGGGTTTGTCAGCAAGTGGTATCTGGCAAGCGGCTCACTTGGGGTAGGAAGCGCCCCAAACGTGTGGGGGACATTTATCATCATCGTATCCGCTGTCCTCACGGCAGGGTATCTCCTCTCAGTCACAGCTGACGCTTTCTTTGGCAGTTCGGAACAGGACATATCACAGGTACCGGAAGCACTTTCGACTATGCTCACCCCTATGACGCTGTTTGCGGTGTTTACAGTGGTGGTAGGTGTCTACCCTGCCCCAATTATAGATTTCGCTACATATGTGGCTCAATCCCTTATCGGTGGATAAGGGGGAAGCTCTGTCCGCAGACAAGGCTCCCACTCCTTTGAAAGGTATGATTACATGAACTACATTATCCTATCCCCTATAGTGCTTTCATTTTTGCTTGGTGTTTTTATACGGAAAGCCACGTTTAAAAGTGAAAAAGCACTCTGTGATGCGGCTGTGGTGTCGTCGTTTATTATGGCGCTGTCAGCGGTTGGGACACTGCTCTTCTGTTTCGGGGAGGAACTCACCATATTCCGACTGAGCGAGACGTTCAAGTTCGGCTTCCGAGTGGACGGCTTAGGGGCTGTATTTGTAGCGCTTGTGTCGTTTCTCTGGCCACTTGCTACGATATACGCCACAAAGTACATGACCCACGAAGGGGACATGACACGATTTTTCGCCTACTACACCTACACCTACGGTGTGGTGGTGGGGCTGGCTTTCAGTCAGAACATGCTGACGGTTTACCTGTTCTACGAATGCCTTACATTCATCACGCTACCGCTCGTCATACACAACAACCGCTCAAAGGATATCTACGCAGGTGGCACCTACGTGGTGTATTCAGTGTTCGGGGCGGCAATATCGTTCGTGGGTATGATAATATTCCTGGGGTATACCAACACGCTTGAATTCTCCGCTGTGCCTGTGATGGATATGCTACCCCATAACAACCTGCTTATTGCGTATCTTCTTATGTTTATAGGCTTTTCGGTGAAGGCAGGTATGGTGCCTTTTCACGGATGGCTTATATCGGCAGGTGTTGCGCCCACAACGGTAACCGCTCTGCTTCACGCTGTGGCGGTGGTTAAGTCAGGGGCATTTGTGGTGCTACGTTTGACATACAACCTCTACGACATTGACTATATACGTGGCAGTTGGGCGCAGTATGTTGCTATGGCGCTTTGTATTATATCTATACTGATTGGCTCGTCCATGGCTATGAAGAACAAGTACATTAAGCGGCGGTTTGCATACTCGACAGTCAGCCAGCTTTCGTATATACTGTTGGCGGCGGTGGCTATGTCGCCTGTGGGGCTTTTGGCCGCCGTTGTACACATGATATTCCATGCGCTTATAAAGATAGTGATATTCTACACAGCCGGCAATGTTATATTTACCGGTGAAGCATACTATGTTCGTGATATAGAGGGCTACGGTAAAAAGATGCCGATTACGTTCGTCACCTTTGTGATAAGCGCAATCGCTCTTGTGGGTATACCGCCGTTTGGTGGATTTGTTTCAAAGCTGTCTATAACACAGAGTGTTATAACAGTGGGAGGGGCTATGGGCTTTTTGGCGGTGTCGGCGCTTATGATATCGGCACTGTTCACCGCTATGTACCTGTTTCAGATAGCGTCCCTCGCTTTTATTCCGCATGACGGCTTTGATATGTCCTCTTTGGAGAAGGTGAGCGAAGCGCCGTCGCAGATGGTGGTACCTATGGCTGTTATTACGGCGGTCATGGCGCTACTGTCGGTGTTTTCGGCTGATCTCATTCGCTTGCTTGAATTTTTGCTGGGGGTAGGGTAGATGAATGTGACTGTTATTACGGCTGTTTCGCCGTTTTTGCTTATTGCGCTTGGGGCTTTTCTGTGGCTTTCAAAACAGCGACAAAACCTATGGCTCCCCACACTCGGTATAGTGACGGCACAGCTCCTGTGCTCGCTGGCGTTACTTTTCACCTTCAACGTGGACAGTCCTGCAGTGACGCTTCCACTGTTTGGCGGTTTCGGGATATCGTTTAGGCTTAATGAATTTTCCGCACTCTTTAGTGTTATAGCAAGTTTTTTATGGTTTATCAGCGTTGTGACATCAAAGGAGTATTTCCGTGACCACTCGGAACATCTGGCTAGGTACTACGGCTCGCTGATTGTAACGCTGGGCGGTACACTCGGTGTGTTCTACGCCGCTGACATGTTCACGCTGTTTGTGTTCTTTGAGGTGATGTCGCTCACCAGCACCTTTTGGGTGCTTCACAGTGGCACTAAGGAGGCATTGTCCGCCGCTAAAAGCTACCTCTGCTATGGCGTTTTCGGTGGGCTTATGCTACTGTTTGGCATTTTCATGTCGCAGTTACTGCCGCCCGACATATCAGCGAGATACGCTACTATGTCCGCCTTTCTCATGCTTATAGGTTTTGGAGCAAAGGCTGGGGTGTTTATGCTCCACAACTGGTTGCCGTTTGCGCACACTGTGTCCCCCTCGACTGTGAGCGGTCTGCTATCGGGGCTTTTGACCAAGACAGGCGTATACGGTATTATCACCGTCACGCTCGGGCAGATGGCGGACAGTGTAGGTTGGGCGACGTTACTGCTTGTACTCAGCGTGTTCGGGATGATTGTCGGGGCGGTGTTCGCCTTTATGTGTAGTGACCTTAAAAAGACGCTCGCTTACTCGTCTGTGTCGCAGATTGGGTTTATACTGTGGGGCGTGTCGCTGACAAGCCTACTCGGTGACCACAATACGTTTGCCGCCTACGGCACTGTGTTCCACATGGTGAACCACTCGCTTATAAAGATACTGCTGTTTAGCTGTGCGGGGGTTATATACCAAAACACGCACACACTCGACCTAAACAAGCTAAAGGGGTACGGCAAAGGCAAGCCGTGGCTCATGTTGCTGTTTGGAGTGGGGGCGCTTTCGCTAATGGGCGTTCCGCTGTTTAGCGGTTATGTCAGCAAGACGCTACTGCACGAGGCAATGGTGGAGCTTATCCACTTCGGCGGACTGTACGAGGGCTTTCTGCAGATGTTTGAGTATATATTCCTGCTTTCGGGTGGTTTCACCTTTGCGTATATGTTAAAGTTGTTTATATGCATATTCGTCAGCGGTGAAAAGCCCACCGAGAAGGGCAACTACGCCACAAAACCTACGCTTATCGTCCTTTCGGTTGTGGGAGTCACGCTCGTCGCACTCGGCACACTGCCAAACCTGCTATTCGGCGCTATCGGCGAATTCACCGCCCACTTTATGCACACGCACGCTACGGATAGTGTCCACTACTTCTCGCTTATAAACCTGCGTGGGGCGGCAATCTCCATAGTTATTGGGCTACTTCTCTACTTTGTGGTGGCACGTCGGACAGTGGCAAGCGACGAACACGGCTACAACTCCTACGGTGCAAATGAGTTCAGCCTTGACAAGAGTGTCTATGCGCCTGCGGTGGCGACGCTTTCGTTTGTGTTTGCTATAGTCGCAAGGATATTTGACGTTTTAACCGACGCTGTCGTGTTTTTGCTCAACAGGCTCTTGTTTAAGTCTGTGCAGATACCTGAGTCGTTTTTTGTGGGTAAAAAGAACCTGTTCGACCCTAAACGCCGTGAAATACATGTCACCTACTCGCTAGCATACAGTCTACTGCTGTTCGGGATAGGGCTTATTGTTACACTGACATACTTGTTGTATGCGGTGCTGGTCAGGGGGTAGGTGTTTGCCGAACCACCGACTGTAATCGGTCGGCGCTGTCGCATTAAGAATTATATTGGTGATTTCACGCAAATGCAATGTTGTAGGGGTCGATGCCTACATCGACCCGAAAACTTAGATTTCCTATCAGTTTCGGGCTGATGTGGACGTCAGGCTCTCCGAGTCTGATGTGTGCTAAGCCCCAACAAATACGGTCTTGATTTTGTATAGTTTTACCTTAATGCGACACCTTCTACGTTAGTTTCATAGAGTGTATGGGTATGAGTTTAAATGCAGAGAATTTGAGATGATTTTTTGTCGAACAAGCACAGTTTTCGAAGGATGGTTAGTCCATTTCAAAAAAATAATTAAGAATTCATTTTCGCGGATTGTTGATGTTCGGTGAAAATCAGCCAAATTAGCAGCGTTTGGAACTCGTGTCCATACGCTCTAGTCAAAAAGAAAGGAACACACTGCTATACCGCTGATTTGGCAGTGTGAGAATGGTCATAAATATGGCAAAACAGGTTACAATATATACAGACGGCGCATGTTCAGGCAACCCCGGCCCGGGCGGTTGGGGGGCTATACTCATATACAAAGGGGTAGAAAAAGAACTAAGCGGTGCCACGCCTGACACCACAAACAACCGCATGGAGCTGACCGCTGTTATAGAGGCACTCACAAGCCTTAAAGAGCGGTGCGACGTGACACTGTACAGCGATTCACGCTATTTTATAGACAGCGTTCAGAAGGGTTGGGTCTACTCGTGGAAGAAGAAGGGGTGGCGCAAGTCGGACGGGTCACCTGCTTTAAATGTGGACTTGTGGGAGCGTATACTGACACTCCTTGACGCACATACAGTAAAGCTGGTATGGGTTAAAGGCCACTCGGACAACCCTTTCAACGAGCGGTGTGATAGGTTGGCGGTGGAGGCGAGGTTAGAGTTGGGGGAATAGTACGCTACAAAGTCCCTTCTGTGGATGGCCGTAGGGTCGCAGGGGCGCTTCGCTGTCTGACCGCAGATGTTGTTTGGGTTATGGTGACGCCGGGCGGTCAGGCTGTGGAGCGGCGGGCGACCCGAACGTTTTTATTTACGTTTGTTTCCTCTGCGAGCTAACGTCACACCTTCTCTACCGAGGTGGGGGTGAAAACGTAAGTGTTAGCCATGTTAGATGGGGGCGGTGTCTCGTCAGTGAAAATAGGAAACGTACAAAAACACCCTACCCTCTTCTCTCTGTACACAGCCCTTGTAGGGGCAACCCCATGTAGCCAACTACC
>CAYJIK010000088.1:0-2438 GCA_964370205.1 uncultured Oscillospiraceae bacterium
TACAAAGCAAGTGCGGCAAGATAAAGCAGAACAGGCACCGAGCGATAGAAGCTCCACTCTAGGGGGCTACCGATGACGGTGTTTTCTTTGTTTTCCTGTTCGTTGTTATAAGCTATGTTGTTATTCATATCAAACCGTCCTTTCTAAGCTGTGTGGGACAGCTATGTCCGCCTTGCTTTTTTGATAAAGTGCAGGGCAGTGTCTATAATCAAGCCATAGACTATGTAGGTGGATAGGTTGAGAATGTACCATACGGGCCACTCGATATACGGTGTTAAATCGCTGTATAAGAAGTTGTTTAGTAATACCATAAGTGGATTACTGAATGTAGTACCCATAAATACGTCCATACCGAACGGTGTTAGGGTGGACAGCGCAGTAAATCCTGTCAACAGCACGCACCAGAAGGTTGCTTTAGTGGTTAGCTGTGCAAGACGGTTTTGCGGTTTCGCTTTGGATAGTCCGAAGAAGCCCACCACCGCCGCTGTAGTCGAGGGGAGGGCAGCTATTGGGAGCAGTAACAGGCTTAGGCTGTCGCTGTAGAGTAGGTCACCGATAAGCCCTGTGACGGCGAATAGCACCATTGGAGTGCATATGAATAGGATGATGGCGAATGTGCGCTGTTTTGAGGGGAGGCGTGGAGTTAGGTAGAAGGAGAGCAGGAGGGTGACTATCGGGCAGAGCAGCAGGAAGATTGTGGCGAAGTCAAAGCTGTAGTAGTAATGATTGTGGTGGAGCTTAAGGTCGGATGTGAGCCAGTAGCCGAGTACTGCTACAATCCAGAGTATGCCGTAAATGGCGAAGGGGAGCACGAATTTTTGGGGTGTTTTTGTGTTGATGTTCATAATTGTAATGTCCCTCCGTACGTTATTATATAGTAATTATAACATTTTTAGGTGTAAATGACAATTATATTTTATGGATAGTTTGTGTTTTGGCGACTTTGCACGAAATGATTAGCGGTTTTATGTAAAGGTAGGGGTGGTATCAGTTTTGGCTGGAGTTAGGAGGGGGAGGTAGTGGGGGCAAGGCAGTTGGGGGCGAAGCCCCGGCGGCGTTTAGCCGCCGAACGAGCAAAGCCTCGGACCGCAGTCCGAGGCTTTGCTCGTTCATTGTGCCGTGCACAATGGGGCTTCGCGCCCAACGTTCTTACCCACACCATCACTACCGCTGTAAACGTTGGGAAAGATTTCGGAAGTGCGATGCCCGAAGGGCGAGCAGTGGGCATGGCTAACAGAAAAAAACAGCGGTTGCTCCGCAACCGCTGTTAAAATTCGCTCAATAATCCAAAACCTAAACCACACTAGGCTCTATAAACAGTTCGCCCTTCTCAAAGCGATCCACCGCTAGCTTGCTCACGTCCACTGTCGGCTCTAACCCCAGCATCATCTCGGTCATCGCAACGCCTGTCAGCGGCCCAAACATAAAGCCGTGACCGCTAAAACCGCACGCCACATAAAAACCTTTTACCCCCGGTACTTCACCGTAGATGGGTTGCTTATCGGGGGACATGTTATACAGTCCTGCCCACTGGCGTACTATGCCGAGTTCCCTTAGCGGTGGCAGTAGCTTTATACAGCTCTCCGCCATCTCCTCAAGGAACTGCCATGAGCTTGTTATACGCAGATCCCTCGGCTCATCCTTACCGCTACGACCCATTATAAAGCTACCGTGCGGTGTCTGCTGGCAATAGATATTATGGACAAACCCCATAAACATCGGCCCCTGCACAGGCGCAAGCGGCTCGGACACCAATATCTCATGTCGCTCCGAGTATAGCGGTAGCTCCACGCCAACCATTTCCGCTATCTGCTGAGCATATCCACCTGCGGCGTTAAGCACCTTCTCGGTTGCGATATACCCCTTATCGGTATGTACACCCACAACTTTGCCGTTCTCAGTATCAATACCGGTGACAGTGGTATACTTCATGATAGTTACACCCAAACGCTCCGCCGCCGCCGCATAGGCATAGGTCGTAGTAAACGGGTTTAGATGTCCGTCCTTAGGACAGAAAGTACCACCTATCATGTACTCCTCATTGATGTACGGTATTATCTCCTTTGCTTCAGACGGAGTTATAATACGGCTGGGTATTCCAAGTGAGTTTTGCAGTGCCACATTCTTCTGAAACTGGTCAAACTCACGCTCGGTGGCGGCGCACATAAGGTAACCGCCCTGCTTAAACTCTATGTCAAACTCTACGTCAAGCTCCTCGTTCAGTGTTTCAAAGCGCTCTATGGCGTACTTGGAGAGTTTGCAGTTCATCTCTGTACCCCACTGCATACGCACTCCTGCACCGCAACGCCCCGTTGCACCACTGGTGAGATACTCACGCTCTATCACAATTACGTCTTTTTGACCGTGTTTAGCAAGTTCATATGCGACGGCAACACCTGTAATACCACCGCCGATTATTACAATAGACGCAGTCTTAT
>CAYJIK010000088.1:2538-5081 GCA_964370205.1 uncultured Oscillospiraceae bacterium
CCGAACTTTATCGGCTTTACAGGGGGACGGAATGTGGTCATTGGCATCTCGGCAGGTTTTTGCCCTGTAAAACGTGCTATCTCGTTCATGATTAACTGACGGCAAGTACGCCCCTGACACGGCCCCATTCCCGCTCTCGTCACCCTCTTAAGCTCGTCAAGAGTTGTAAGCCCCATCTCCAGATACTTTAGAAGTTCACCTCTTGTCAGCCCCTCACAACGGCAGATGTAGCTGTCGTTATCATCGGCGCTGTCGGGAGTTGCTTCGACTGTCGGCACGCTCTCCATACGGATACAACGCACTGTCATAGAATGCTCCTTAGGCACTTTCAGCCAAAGCACAGGGGTTCTATCCATGGACGGTGCATTCTGCACTCGAGTAACCTCAGCCTTACATACCACTTCGCCATCTCTACCTACGCCGTCAACGATATCCCCCTGCTTTGGTAGTGGCAGGAACTCGTAAGGTATGCGCACGATAGCTTCTGTATCGGAATAGCTTTCGTCTATGATGAAAATTGCCAGTCCGGGACACTTAGAAACACACAGTCCGCAACCGTTGCACTTTGTGAAGTTTACTTCAGGTAGGTCGTTTATGTCGATGAGTTCCTTCATCGCGCCTTGGTTACAGGAGGTGTAGCAAGGGTTGCAGGGGATATTCTGAAAACATTCGACCACAGCGACAGGCCCTTTTGCTCGCCTCTCAGCGGAGGGGATTACAGGTAGCAGGTCACTTTCAAGTGGTACACCTGTTTTATGTAACATTAAAACATTCTCCATTCTCTATTTAATGGCAAGCACCGTTAAAAGCTTGCTTCGGCAAGGCCTACTCTTATTCTATCGCCAACAGGGCCACTGCGTAGCGACTCTGCCTGCTCATGCAAATCTTTGAGGTTTTCTTCAGCGTCCGCAGGGGTAAACCCTAGGTCACATGCGGCGGAAAGCCCTGCTATTCTACCGCCGACCATAGCGGAACTCGCTTCCTCAACTCCACTCACATCGCCTGCGACATACACGTTCTCAAGGCTGGTACGGTGCGCCGCATTACGCATGGGGACATGTCCGCCCAGTGCCGGCACAAACTTCATATCGCAACCAAGTTGCCACAAAAGCTCCGCAAGCGGCGACAGTCCGACCGAAATACATAGATTGTCACATGGCAGGTAAAACTCGCTGTTTGGTACAGGTGCCCAGCTTTCGTCAAGCCTTTCGAGCGTCACACCGACTACCTTATCTGTCCCGTGTGCTTTCTTTACCGTTGTAGAGGTGTGGATAGGCACGCCCATACGGCGTATTTTGGAGGCGTGAACAAGGTATCCGCCTATTGACGGTGCGGCGTCCACGATCGCGTTCACCTTCACACCCGCCTGCATAAGCTGATAGCTCACTATAAGCCCAATATTACCTGCACCCACCATCACAACCTCGTCCCCCGGCTTTACACCGTAGACATTCATCAGTGTCTGCACTGCGCCTGCGCCGTAGATGCCCGGTAGATCATTCCCGGGGAAGGTGAGGAACTTTTCGCTTGCACCGGTTGCAACGATTGTTGCCTTTGGCTTTACTTTTATGTACTTTCCGTCATGTTCTGCTGTAATAACACCGTCCTCGTACATGCCGAGTACGGTTGCGTTTGTTACTATCTTAACTTTGTCGCCCAGAGTTGCGATTTCGTCGGTGAGTATTGTGCAGATGTCTATACCTCTTGTGGAAGCATACTGCTTTTGCGAGCCGAAGAACATATGGGTCTGCTTTACAAGCTGACCGCCCACCGCTCTATCCCTCTCCATCACCACGACAGAAGCGCCTGCCTTAGCCGCCTCTATAGCCGCACATAGCCCTGCAGGACCGCCACCAACTATAAGAATATCAGTGTTAATCAATGTTCAGCACTCCTCTCCCGTGTTGTGTGGTAACTACCATACCTTCCTTAAGTGGCTCTACACAGGTGCGCACATCGGCTTTGCCGTCCACCGTTGCTATGCAGGAGGAACAGTTACCTATAGCGCAGTAAATGCCCTTAGGACGGTTCTTTTCAGCGCTGTGACCCAGTACACGTACCCCGGCCGCATGAAGCGCCGCTGCAATTGGCTCGTCCTCCACACCGTGGTAGAGCACACCGTCAAATGTAAAGCTGACCTGTTTACTATCGTCAAACTTCAGCACGGGGTGATCCTTAATTCTCATACTTCGCTTTCCTTTCCACTGTTATATGTAGTCATGAATTAGACGTAAGCTAAAATGTTTCTGTCTGAGTTCATGTGGGGGTTATCTCTTTGTTCAAAAATGCCGAAACAGAAGTGAAAAGCCCACAAAAACACTGGTAATATTATATCAAACCCCTATATGGATTGTAAATATCTTTTTATAAATTATTTACTGTTATTTGCTGTAAGCGTGAGGTGGTTTGTGGTAGTGCTCTATTGTGGAGATGGTGGGAGAAATGTAGGGCGAACCCTTTCCCGTCTGCTACAGCGGGGGCGGGGGCGTAAAAACGCACGTTTGGGGGCCGCCCCCCCCGGGGCCCCCCCCCCCGCCAAACCA
>CAYJIK010000088.1:5091-7687 GCA_964370205.1 uncultured Oscillospiraceae bacterium
CTCCGGGGGGGGTGGTGCCTAAACGCTCCGGGGGGCGCCCCCCCCCCGCCGGCGCCCCACGCCAAGCAATAGTAACCCCGGCTCGGGCCGCACGCCCGAGCCTCTTTTCGTTTATTGAGCTTCGCTCAATGGGGCTTCGCCCCGACCTTCCTGTTTACACTCCCTCCAGATAGAGAAACCACCTACCGTCACAATTTCAGCGTCCCACCTCATCCCAAAAAGAAATCAAACACAAACAGTCCCAATAAAACAAGAGCGGTGACATGCCACATGTCACCGCTCCTACGAAAAGTATCATTAAACTGATTTAAGACTAGTCAAGATCTCTCTTTACATAGCTGGTATGCAGAAGCTCATGCGACTTATGTCCACCGGGCTTACCTAGGAAGTCATCATATAGCTTTAGGATAGCCGGGTTCTGGTGGCTCTTTCTGAATGTGCTTGCCGCATCTAAATCATAGAGAGCGGAGGCACGGAGTTGGCGAATACTTGTAAAGCTACGTACTGTAGAGGAGTGTATCGGCTGACCGCCACCATTGATACAACCACCGGGGCACGCCATTATCTCTACAAAGTGGTAGCTTCTCTTGCCTTCTCTTATGTCGGTCAGTAGTTCTTTTGCGTTTGCAAGACCGGACACAACCGCTACCTTTACTTCGATACCACCAACGACATATGTAGCTTCCTTTATACCTGCAACGCCACGCACTTCGTTGAATTCATATACCTTTTTAAGCTCCTTCGCCGCCATAAGGTCTACAGCGGATGTGGGGTTGTTCTTAGCGGCGTCTTCTGCAAGCCACTCGGAAGCAGTTCTCAGAGCCGCTTCGGTAACACCACCTGTTACGCCGAATATCGTACCTGCACCTGTGGAAAGTCCCAGCGGCGAGTCGAATTCTTCGTTTGGTAGCGACAGGAAGTAAAGTCCCGCCTTGTCTATCATACGTGCTAGTTCACGTGTGGTTATAACGATGTCAACGTCCGGTATACCCTCGCCTGCGGCAGATTGGTGAGGACGTGTTATTTCGAACTTCTTCGCTGTACACGGCATGATGGACACCATAACAATGTCCTTAGGGTCAAGACCCTTCTGCTGTGCGTACCATGTCTTCGCTATAGCGCCAAACATCTGCTGTGGGCTCTTACAGCTGGACAGGTTCGGTATAAAGTCAGGGAAGAAGTGTTCGCAGTACTTAACCCAACCGGGGGAACAGCTTGTGATTATCGGTAGTGGGCCGCCGTTCTTTACACGGTCTAAGAACTCGCTAGCCTCTTCCATGATTGTGAGGTCAGCAGCAAAGTCGGTATCAAACACGCTGTCAAAGCCAAGTCTTCTAAGCGCTGACGGCAGTTTACCCACAACCTCTTCACCGAACGGCAGGCCAAACGCCTCGCCCAGTGTTGCACGGATGGAGGGAGCTGTCTGCACGATAACATGCTTTGTAGGGTCAGACAGTGCTTCCCAAACCTGGTCTGTATCATCACGCTCTGTTATTGCGCCTGTGGGACATACAACGGCACAACGTCCGCAACCCACGCAGGTGGACTCGGCAAGGTCGGCGTCAAATGCGCAACCGATGTTTGTCTTAAATCCTCTGTCGTTTACGCCGATACAGGAAACCGCTTGGTTCTGCTTACACGCAGCAACACAGCGACGGCAGAGTATGCACTTGTTGTTATCTCTTGTCAAAACTATAGACGAATTATCTACAGGGAATGTGTTTATCTCGCCACTGAAGAAGTGCGTGTCGTCCAGTCCATAGTCCTTACACAGCTTTTGCAGTTCGCAAGAGCCGGAACGCAGGCAGGACAGACAGCCATTAACGTGGTCGGACAGTAGCAGTTCAAGGTTCATACGGCGAGCGTCAAACACTCGCTTGGAGTTTGTTATAATCTCCATCCCCTCGCTAACTTCGTTAACACACGAAGCTATAAGGTTTCTCTGACCCACTACCTCAACCAAACAAACACGGCAAGCGCCGATTACGTTTAAGTCCTTCAGAAAGCACAGCGTCGGGATACCTATACCGTTACCCCTAGCGGCCTCCAGTATACTTGTGCCCTCCGGCACAGACACAGGAGCATTATTTAACTTTAGGTTTACCATTTTCATATACATTTTCCTCCAAAAAGAGTTTGGTAAGTGGGTGTTAAACCATCAAGATGGAATTGAAGCGGCATGCAGACATACACGCGCCGCACTTTACGCACTTGGACTGGTCTATCGTATGCGGTTCTCTTACGTTTCCGCTGATTGCGTTTGTTGGGCAAACACGTACACACAGTGTGCAACCACGGCAGGCAGGGTCGATGGAGAAGTTGAGTAGCTCCTTACACACATGTGCAGGGCAACGCTTGTCCACGATGTGCGATACATATTCATCACGGAAGAAGTTCAGGGTGGACAGTACAGGGTTTGGCGCTGTCTGACCCAGTCCGCATAGGGCGTTATCTCTTATGAATATGCACAGCTCCTCGATACGGTCAAGGTCTGCCATTGTTGCATGACCCTTTGTTATCTTCTCAAGTAGCTCGTGCAGACGCTTTGTACCTACACGGCAGGGGGTACACTTACCGCAACTCTCGTCAACGGTGA
>CAYJIK010000089.1:0-7522 GCA_964370205.1 uncultured Oscillospiraceae bacterium
TTGTTTGACGAAGCGCCTTGTTTGCCATATTTTTCAGTATCTGACGGCGGTTTTTCGCCATAAAGTCAAGCTGTGCCTTTGCTATTACAAACTGCTGACGCACTATGTCAGACAGTTTCCACCAACCACCCTGCCACGGCGAGGGGAAGTAGGAGCGTTGCTCGTAGGTGGGCATGGGGATGTCGCCGTCACCTCTAAGCTGATCTTTATGTATATATAGCGGTGAAGCAAGGCGTGCGCTCGCCGACTCGGACAGCATACCTACTATGTTGTGGCTGTTTGTCAGCCAGTGATAGCCGTAATGTCCCCAACCGGGGAACTGTGTCGAGTTTGCGACACCTTCAAGCCCTTCTTCCTCGCATTTATAAGCCATTGCAGAGCCGTAGGAGCTGAGCTCACGCCAGATAAGTGGGTCGGTGTACGGACGGACAGGCTCTTTATACGGTGCGACAAACAGTCTGGCACCGTAGCTACCCATGTGGTGATGGTCTTGAAACGACTGCGGCATCCACTGGTGGAACAGTGTCTGACCCATGTAACGTGACTCTATCAGGTTTTGCGCAAATGCGTCACGGTTGTTGTCATGCCCTGAATATTTGTGGTACAAAACAGGAAGCGACGCGCCGTCGTCCTTTGTGCCTTTGTACTTGTTGTACCAGTCTGCCACCATTATTTCACCATCGGGATTGAAGCAGGGTATCATAACGAATATAACTTCGTCCAGTATGTTCTTCTCCTCAGCGCCAACACTACTAATCAGGTCATGCGCCAGAAGCACTGACATCTGTGTACCGCCTATTTCGCTTGCGTGTAAGCTCATGCTCTGTACGCAGACAGCTTTACCTGTTTTAACATAGTTTGCTATCACGTTTTCGCTGAGCGCTCTCGGGTCTGCCAGAGCCATCGAGATTTTACGATATTTTTCTAAGTTTTCCATGTTACGTTCCGAGGTGATAACCACCTGTAAAAACGGATTGCCTTCGGTAGATGGTCCCATGTCGGTGACCTTTATCTTACCGCTTTCCTTTTCCAGCAGGTAAAAATATTCGACTATCTTATCCCACCGCAAAATTGTGCCGTCTGTACCGGGCGTTACCCCAAAGAACTCCTGTGGACTTGTAATGTTTTGCATACTGACCTCCCTTATTATTGTGTTTTTTGTCCGAAGGTGGGGACTGTGTTTGATGTCCGTGGCTTAGTGAAAATCGGCTCGCTCCGAGTAATTTCCTAAGGCGGTACACCGTTTGGGCTAAGAAATACTTTAGCCCCTTAATTATTGTTATTATACACTATTTGTCGTTTGACGTAAAGGGTTATATCGTGAAAATGTATATTTTTGTGTGCTTTCCAATTTTAATATGGCGGGAAACGAAAGGTGGTTAGGTCGTATCATTCCAATCACCCACAAACGATAGGTTGCGTAACAAACGCAGCTGCCGGCAGAGGCCATGTCGGCGTGCCGCCGACTAACGAACAGCAGTCAGCCCCAAAAGGGCTGACTGCTGTTCGTTTATTCCCCTTGGGAATATGGCCTCTGCCAGCTACTGCGTTTGTTCCACTGCCATAGGTTCGGAGTGTCACCCACCGTATACGACAAAAACCCACTACCTCAAAAACTCCGCAATATCGTCAATAACCTGCTGTTCAACCGTGCCGCCAAACACATAATCCTGTACTGACATGGTAGGGTTTTCAGGGGCTTTTATAAACAGATGCGTCAAGCCGTCATACAGCTTAAACTCCGCCTCGGGATTGTCCGCCAGTGCAGTTTGCCACAGCGGATAGTCAACATCGGCATAAACCTGAAAGTCCAGTTCACCTTGCATAACAAGTATCGGGCAGTCAAGTCCTGCGGCGATTTCAGCGGTGTCATGCGAGTTCAGCTCTTTAATGTAGTAGGCTGGCATACCGAAAATAAGCGTCTCGTGTAGCTCTTCCTCGGTCAGACTGTCAAGGCTCTCAAGCTTTGCCTTTTCTCCTTCGATTGCGGCGGCTTGCATGGCTTGCTCTGTTTCTGTCAACCCTGCCACCTGCGCCATCGTCTGGGAGGTCACGATGTCGGTCAGCGTTCTGGTGCTTCCTGCCATTATCACAAGGCCGTCCACCTGTCCGCTGGCTTCATAAATACGCGGCGCAAGCATACCGCCCAGACTGTGCCCTACCACATAAATCTTCTCATACCCTCTGTCCGCAAGCAGCTTCACAGCGGACACAGCATCGTCAATCGTCTCCTCACGTACCGTCATCACCTGCATCTCCTGCTCAGTGAACTGTCCCGAATATGCGTAGGTGCGCTTATCATATCGCAGTACATCTATCCCCTGCTCCGCAAGCCCATACGCTATATCCCTAAACGGCTTGCTCATCTCCATAATAGTTTCGTCCATATCCTGTGGGCCCGAACCGTGAACAAGCACCACAGCTGTGTCAGACGGCGTTTCTCCGCCCATGGTAAGTTTACCGTCCAGTTCAAACCGTCCTGTCGCCACCGTGACATCCTCCTCGGTCAGTGTCTCAGGGAGACCTGTCTCAAGCCGCTCCGGTATATACGGATTTATGCCCAGTCCCGCAACCTTACCATCACCGTCCACCGTCACACGGCAGATAACACCGCCCTCTTCAAAGACCATAAGCAGCTCCACCGACTGATAAACGTCTATAGGCGTGACAACGACATCCTCCGTCTCGACATAATCACCGTAGTCAGCTATCAGCGTTTCCCACCCCTGCTGTAATGCGTCAGGGGGCAGTGCCGCTGTCATCTCGGCTGTAAAGTTTTCAAAGCTGTAAACCCCATCAAGTAGCGACTGCGCCAACTGTTCGGCAATTGCTATATGGCTCTCGTCCGCTGACGTTGTGGGCGGTGTAGATTCAGAGGTAACAGCACTGCTTTCGTCCGGATTGCTCGGTGTCGGGTCAGTTACACAACCGCTAAGCAGTAATGATATTGCAAGTGTTAATATTAGTACGTTTCTAAGTTTCATCTGTATTTGTCGCCTTTCGTGTTCAAAATTTTGTAGGGCAAGGCTCTGCTCCCTCCGCTTATACCTGTGTATAAAAGGGTTACGATAGAGGCGCAGGGACATATCGTCCGCCACTACCCATATAGGAAATATCACCATCACGCTCTATTGACATAAAAAACTTAATGCCGAGATTAGCATAGCGCAGTTTCACCGTTACATTCTTTGTTTTACTCGAGATGTACATGGAACCTCCCTCTAAAACTTCCAGTTCGCTACTCTCTATCTCCACAAACTCCCCGAGGTCATAAGGCGCTAACCACTCCTGCCAACCGTCGGTATTTAGCTCCTCGGGTGTCATGGTTAGCTCGTTTAACTTCTTTGTGGTATAGTTATCGCCGGCTACAAAGTCTATACTGTAGTCCCCCTTCGCCATGTATATTGCGACCTCCTCGGCAAGCTGTATGCATTCTGCGTTTGGGACTTCACTCGCACATCCACTCAGCAGAAGCATTGTCATCAGAAGCGTTAATGTTAATACATTTCTAAGTTTCATACAAACACCCTGCCCTTTCATACTTGTTATGCCTTTACGTTATTATACCACATTAACCTCCCTATTCACAATATTCAAAAAAATATACGCCACACAGGGAGACCTCCCCATGCGGCGCATAACAATGCTATTACTTAGTCCCGAATATCCTATCCCCTGCGTCTCCCAGGCCGGGGACAATATACCCTATCTCATTCAAATTTTCGTCCAGTTGTCCACAGAAGATAGGCACGTCAGGGTGGTCCTTTTTGAGGCGTTCCACACCCTCGGGGGCGGCGATTATACACATAAACTTTATGTTTGTACAGCCCTTGTCCTTTATAAACTTTATAGCGGTGGACGCCGAACCGCCTGTTGCGAGCATCGGGTCAAGCAGTATTACTTGACGATGTTCGATGTCCTCAGGTAGCTTACAGTAGTACTCGTGTGGCTCAAGTGTGTCGTGGTCACGGTACAGCCCAATGTGTCCCACCCTTGCGGACGGCACAAGCGCTGTCAGGCCGTTCACCATACCAAGCCCTGCCCTCAGTATCGGGACAATAGCAAGCTTTTTGCCGGCTATTCGCTTACCGACTGTCTCGGTTATAGGGGTCTTAACAGTCACGTCTGTCAGTGGCAGGTCACGGAGTATCTCGTAGCACATCAGCGTGGATATCTCCTCGATAAGCGCTCTAAAATCCTTAGAAGCGGTGTTTACATCACGCAGAACCGTTATCTTGTGAGCAATTAAAGGATGGTCAAAAATTGTTACGTTACCCATTTAAGCATCCTCCCTGAGTGGCATAAGCGCATTTGCAAGTACACCCACAACAGTAGCCACAAACAGCCCGGACACGTTCAGCGATATAGTGCCAAATGTAAGCCCGATACCACCCAAACCACTAACGCCAAGCCCGAACACCAGTATCAGACCCACTATGGTAAGGTTTCTTGAATGTGTAAAGTCCAGTTTCGACTCCGCCAGTGTACGTATGCCGATAGACGCTATCATACCGAATAGTATAATCTCAACGCCACCCTTTACAGGGCTGGGTATAGTCTGCAGAACTGCGCCGAGCTTTCCGAGGAAACCAAGCAGTATCGCAATCACAGCGGTCATACGAAGAAGTGCCGGGTCGTAGTTCTTTGTGGTAGCAAGAACGCCTGTGTTCTCCGAATATGTTGTGTTAGCAGGTCCGCCTATCAGTCCTGCAAACAGTGTAGCAAAACCATCACCCATAAGTGTGCGGTGAAGTCCCGGGCTTTGGAAGAAGTTCTTACCGACAACAGCACCGTTAGTGGTGATATCACCTATATGCTCCATAACTGTAACCATAGCTATCGGAGCTATAGACAGTATTGCGCCCATATCAAACTGTGGCAGAGTAAAGAAGTTGTCAGTAACGAAAGGAATGTTTATCCATGCCGCTTGCTCAATAGCTGAGAAGTCCATTGTATATATGCCCATTGCATTCAGTATAAGACAGAGCACATAACCTGACAGTATCCCCATCAGAATGGGGACAAGTCTGAAGAACCCCTTAGAGAACACCGAAGTGATAACCACCACCAAAAGCGTAAACATCGCAATACCGATGGACAGTAACGCATCAGGGGTTACTCCTGCGGAAAGGTCAGCAAAACTTGTAGCGTCGTTTATAGCGACAGTGGATAGGTTTATACCTATAACCACGATGACCGAGCCTGTAACCACAGGTGGGAAAAAGCGCTTAACACGCTCAGCCCCTACTATGCTGACGATAACAGCAAACACTATGTACAAAAGACCGGCAAATATTATACCGCCCTGCGCATACGGTATGCCCTGATTAGCTACCACTGCGCTGATAGCAGGTATAAACGCAAAGGACGAGCCTAAGAAAACAGGCACTTTAAACTCGGTGCAGATGTGGAAAATAAATGTACCGATACCGGCACTGACCAGCGCTACTGCAGGGTCAAGGCCTGTGAGTAGCGGTACGAGCACAGTTGCGCCAAACATTGCAAACAGATGCTGTACACTTAACAGGATATTTTTAGGTGTCAGTAACTTCATAATATAACCATTCCTTTCTGTTATCCAAAAATCAGCACAACCACCACAGAGGCATAACATTGCCGCTTGGTAAGTGTCAGCTATTCCAAACGGCGTTCAGTGTCAATATGTAATTGAAGGGTGTTGTAGCTTGTTTTCGGATTTTTCGCTCTATTATAACATGAATTTTAATAAACTGTCAATAAAATGTGTATATTTAAAAGAGGGAAAAAGACATGATTTCGAACCTTCGGATACAATCCATAGCCATCTTTAGTTTGCATTCACTAACAACAATCAGAGAATATAAACCCCAAAAAACAATTATCCCAAACAAAAGCAGAGGCTCACCTCCGCCTAAACGGAGGTAAACCTCAATAGTACTGTCAAAACCTAATATCAATGTTATCTATGCGCTTTAAATCCAATCAGCTTAATGTCAGGGGATAGGAACCCTTCCTTTATCGGCTGTTCAGTTGCATAGTCAGTGGTTAGATACTTTTTATTGTCGTCGGAGAACACTGTAGTTATCACAGCGTTTTCACCTAGGTCAAGCTGTGCTTTCAGTGCGCCCAGCATATTTGCGCCGGACGAAATACCTACACCAAGTCCAAGTTCTCTGGACAGCATTCTTGCCATGTTTATAGAGTCGCCGTCGTCCACTGCCACTATCTTTTCCATCTTAGGAGCGTCTGTAATGATCTTGGGGATAAAGTCGTCTGAGATACCTGCTATACGGTGTGCCCCCACCTTGTAACCTGTAGAAAGTGTTGGGGAGCTTTCCGGCTCAAGAGGCATAATGATAGCGTTAGCATTCAGCTCCTTCAGTCTCCGTCCCACGCCAACTGTAGTACCACCCGTACCTACACCGCCGACAAAGCCATCTGCTTTTACACCTAGCTTCTCAAGTGCGGTGACAAGCTCTAAGCCTGTCCCTAAGTAGTGCGCGTTTGCATTGTCAGGGTTTTCAAACTGCCTCGGCAAAAATGCACCTGTTTCTTTGCTCAGTGCCACTGTTCTCTCGATAGAGCCGATAAAACCGCCTTCTTCTTTGCTGACAAGCACGACTTTTGCACCGTAGCTTTCCATTAGCAGAACACGCTCTTTGCTCATCCAATCAGGCATGAAAATTGTAGCAGGGTTGCCCATATGTGTGCCGATAGCGCAGAAGGCTATACCCATGTTACCGGAAGTAGCTTCAGATATCATCTGCCCTTCTGTAACTTCTCCTCTCTCATATGCCTGCTTTAAGACGTACAACGCAGGACGGTCTTTGATACTGCCTGTCAGGTTATATCTCTCGTCCTTTGCGTAGATTACTTTGGAGACACCTTTGTAAGTGAAGTGAATTTCCAGTAGTGGGGTATTGCCGATTAAAGCAGATAGTTCTTTAAACTTACTCGCTGCTGTACCGTTCATCTTTTATTCTCCTTATATTTAAAATAGCGAAGCCGCCATACCATTATGTATACACTAGTTAAGTAGTCAGTAAGGAGCTTCTAGGGTGACCTATATTATCCGAATCAGTACAGAGTAGGCTTGGTTACAGCTGTTAAAACAGATGGACCAATACTTTAAAACGACGATTAGTCGCCTACTCGGTGTCGTAGATTTTGTGAGACGAAATTCAGTTCCCTGCAAGGAAAAGTGGTGCAGGTGTACTTTCCGTACTCCAAAGCACTTTGACGCAGTAGGGGGCTGAATATCGTTTTACAAAACCGGTTTGGATAATATCGGTTACCCTATGGACATAATAACATATAGCCTTCAAAATTTCCAGTTGTTTTTACAGTTTAGGTGATAAAATAGGTGTTTTTATGAAAATGGAGTGTTTTCGTTAAAGTAGCGAATTGCGGCAGTGGACGTTTTGCGTTGATTAAGTAGGACCGGACGTTGGATGCTCGGGTCTGGAGGTAGCGAAAACAGGAAGGTTGGGGGAATGGCCGTGTCGGTGCCGAGCACCGACTAAAGAAGAACGGACAGCCCTTT
>CAYJIK010000090.1:0-7396 GCA_964370205.1 uncultured Oscillospiraceae bacterium
ATACCTATTGCGCCCTCTGCGGCGGCAAAGGACTCATGTCCCGCCAAAAAGCAGAAGCACTTTGTGCTGTCCTTTAGTAGCATCGAAGCAAGGTTGCCGTGACCTAGACCCACAAGCCTACTCTCCGCTACAGAGCCGTTTATCGTAAACGCTTGCAGTGCCTCACCGATTTTCTCGGCGGCGGCGTGTGCCTTATTAGCCTTCTGTGTCAGAGCGTGTGCCGCTCCCACAGTATACGCCCACACGGCATTGTCAAACGCTATAGGCTGTATTGTTTTGACCAAAGCCTCCACGTCTATTCCTGCGTCTGTACATATCTTAAGGCAGTTCTCAAGCGACACCAGTGAATTATCTGCCAAGAACGCTGACAGCTTGTCCTCCCGTCGGGAGTATCCCTCGAATGTTATCATAGCTCTACTCCTTTCTGGGGTCTATATAGCTTACAGCCTCGCTGTACCTGCCATAGATACCTATATTATTATCGTAAGCTTCGTTAGGGGTAACGCCCTTAGCGATATCCTCGAGCATCTTACCAACCTTCAAAAACTTATATCCTATAACCTCGCCGTCGGCGTCAATCGCCATGTCCACAATATGCCCCTCGGTGACATTCAGGTAACGCACGCCCTTCGCCGCTGTAGAGAACACTGTCCCCACCTGCGACACAAACCCTTTACCTAAATCCTCAAGCGATGCTCCTATCGGCAGACCGCCAACCGAAAAAGCTGTCTGTGAGCGTCCATAGGCTATCTGCAAGAAGAACTCACGCATGGCAACGTTAATAGCGTCGCACACCAGATCGGTGTTTAGTGCTTCGAGTATTGTCTTGCCGGGTAAAATCTCGCCTGCCATCGCCGCCGAGTGGGTCATACCACTGCAACCGATGGTTTCGATAAGAGCTTCCTGTATTATACCGTCCTTTACATTGAGCGTCAGCTTGCACGCCCCCTGTTGCGGCGCACACCAGCCGACACCGTGCGAAAACCCGTTGATGTCGGGGATGTTTGTTACTTTTGTGAACCTTCCCTCCTGTGGAATGGGGGCAGAACCATGCCCAAGCGTGTTCTTTACACATTTCATATGTGCTACTTCATGTGAATACTGCACGCCAAACCTCCTATAAAAACATGAATTTGTTACGTCTACTCATGAACAATGTACCACATTTCGTCGTAAAATGCAATAGTGAGGTAAAAAGCTGTCCTTAAAGCAATCTAACCACAACAAAAGGACCGTTCAATAGAACAGCCCTTTTCTTTATAGCAATCCGCTATCCCTGTTTGACCTCTGCATTTGTCGTTTGTCCCCCGTTATCATCGCTGAATATCAGTTTCTCGGGGAAGATGTACAGCGGACCTCTGCGGTTCTTCTCGTGCTGTTTGTAACGCTCGTAGAAGGTGCGCAGGTGGTCTTTATCGTACTTATCAAGCAGTATATCGGCGTAGAACGCCTTGGTACACACCGAATAGAACTCCCTGACATCAGGCAGTGCAGACGGAATTACTCTGGACACACGCTGTGAAAACTCCAAGAAGGTCTCCCCTATTCGAGGCATATATCCAACGTTCCTAAACAGGCGCATTGTGCGTTTTAACAGCATGTTTGTGTACTTGAGGTCGCCCGATTTGGTCTGCGCCTCGTATGCTTCACGTAGGCGTTGCCGCCACAGGGTGTTATACATATTAAACGCCATGTAAATAACAGCGGCAGTAAGTACCAACACTCCGAAGTATACAACTACAGGCGAAACGCCCTCATCCTCTACAACTGTGCCGACATTGTCCTCATCGCTTGTGTCAGGCATGTCTAACCCTTCTCCGCCACCGTATTCCCATTCCTCCATCATTTCTTCCATCATCAGTTCGTACTCATCCACGAATCTCTCGTCCATAGGGAGCGGAGGATTGTAGAACATGCTGTAGTTTGCAGGTGTGGCTTCAAACTGTACAAAGCCAACGCCCTCAAAATACACCTCTGTCCACGAGTGGAGGTTTTCACTGCTTACGTTAAACAATAGATTTTCGTCACGTGCGGCAGGCATTGTAAAGCCTTCGACATACCGTGCAGGGATGTCTACCGCTCGGCAGAGGACTGTCATAGCTGTAGCGAAGTGTACACAGTATCCTTCGTTTCGCTCAAACAGGAAGTAGTTTAAAAACTCCTCACCCGTAGGCGGACGGCGTGTGTCAATATTGTAAGAAAAATGTCCCTGCGACAAATACCTCTCTATCGCCTTTACCTTGTCGTACTGCGAATCGTAATTTTGCGTTAGCTGCTCAGCCAGAGCGTATATCTCGGGGGTTATAATAGTGTCGTCCAGCTGTGTGTACTCGTTATGGATGACTTCTGCATACTCTACAAGCGGCTGGATGTTGCTTGCGAGAGTGGTAATCTCAGGCACCATAACCGATGGGCTGTCGCTCATAAGGTCATCGTAAATCTCGCTGTACAGCCCCTCATAGCTCCAGAGCAACGAATTCAGCATACTGAACGAGCTACCGTGGTGCAGGTAGGTCACCGAATAAAAGTCATCAAACCCACTTGTCACCTCTGCGTTTCCGCTCTCGTATACAACAAAGCCTTCATTAGGTAGCGATATCTCGGTGGGCATATACGGTAACATCAGCGACTTAGTGGATAAGCGTGAGTAGGTTACCGCCACTTCCTCAAGCTCATAATCCGGTGTGTCTACGTCATACAGCCCCATAAGGTACCTGCTGTAGTACAGCTCACCATATTCGAGATCAAAAGGCTTCTCCGTAGTTCTCGGCACCTCGAGAGTGTCCGACGTCACCCACCCGTCAAGCGTGTAATCGCTATAGGTGCGCCCTTTAAGATATAGGTGGTGGTTGCTTCGCACCTGCATAACATCGTTATACACCCGATTGTTGTTACCAAACAGGTTGCCTGTGCTAAAGCCAAGCTGTGAACCACCTCTCAGTGAGGAGTAGGAGAACAGCCCTCCTTCATTGCCTGTTAAAAACGAAAAGGTATCGTCTATACCATCCGTCACATCAACAATAATCCTGTCCAGCCAAAGCATATCAGCCGCAGGCACATTCCGTGGCACTAAAAGCATCACAAGCGTCATGAAAAACGCCATGGGGACAGTATAAATCAAAAACTTTAGCTGTGACGGATGAAAGCCCGGATAGAGCTTTACCGTTCTGTCGAAGTTTGACGCTAACAGGTACATTATCACTAAAAAGATATACAGGTAGAAGTCCCACTGTATAAAAAAATACCCTTGGGAATATAACAGCGAAAATGTACCCATCGTAATAATAATAACAGGCCAAAAGCGTGGCTTTGGAATAGTCAGTAGGTAGAAAAGCAAGCTTATACCGAATGAGACTATGTAGAGCATGATAGAGGAAAACTCCTCGTTAGGCTCGACATAACTGGTGAATGCCTCGTATACCCAAAACCAGAAGTTGTTTGCCGTAGTCACAAGCTCGGGGCGGAAAATTATACTACCGTCCAAGAAGGTAAATACCGAAATCAGCCCCACAGCTACGCCTATAAGTATAGTCCCACCAAAAGTATACAAATTGTATGATGCGAATGTAAAAACCGCCACCCAAACAAAGGAAATGACAAGTATGTCGAAGTCCCCAAAGCCAAAAATGGTGGGCGTGGAGACTACACGGGTAAAGCAAAACGCCATCAGCGCACTTAGTGTGCTGTAAAAGCCTCGTTGTATAAGCTTATCTGTGTTTATTTCCATTACAGCACCTCCTTATCAGCTGAATGTAGGCGAAATGTCATGATATTTAACATCATCATGCTACACCCTCCTCAAGCGTTGTTTTGATATTCTCGCCTCGGACAAGGTTGTGTATCTTCACCCCTGCTGCATATAGGGTGGACGCTATATCGGCGGTCACCTCGCTTTGCCTTATAGGGGTTTCGCTGACGTAGACAAGCGTCATCCTATGCCCCGAAAAAGCGCCCAGACGTAGAAAGTCACTAAGACGGTAGTTTAGCGCTGTAGTAAACACAATAATATTCTCATACTGCCCCGACTTTTCAAGGTAGCCGTGTAGCACGTCCGCTATAGGCGGTGCAGCAGCCTGCTCTATCTCGCTTATATGCAGATACATCAGGTCAAACCCTGCCATGCTAAGCGCTCGCTCGTTGACTGTGTGGGTATTGTCGGTGCAGAGCAGTTCTACAGGTATATTGTTTTTTAGGCAATAGAGCGTTATTGCAACGGCGCTCTCTGTTATCATGTCCCAGAGCTCAGGGCGTGCTTCCGCTTCGCCTGACGGCACAGATGGGTCAAAAATCAACATGGACTTCACCCCTGCTGTGCTCTCGTAGTTTTTACTCTTTAGTGTACCTGTCCTTGCGGTTTGGTTCCAATGGATACGCTTTAGCGTGTCGCCGGGTTGGTAGTCACGCACGTCGCTCATCGCTGATTGGTCTTCGCCTGTGGTGGAGGCTTGAGGGTCAGACCCCCAGTAGAAGTCCACGTCAAGAGGGAAACGCTCCAGTCCCACCACCTGTGGGTAGACAGTGATAACCTTTTTCTCTTTAAGCGGTGAGCGTAGCTTGAAAAGCCCTGTGAGATCTACCGTTTCAACCGTATCTATACCCACGCTGTACTTGCCGACGTGATTAAAGCACACCGACTGAAACAGCGTTGTAGATTGGTCGGGGAACAGCGTGAAGTTCTCGTGACCGCTCACGCTCCCCTGCACCACTCCGCTGTCGTACAGGTTGAGGTGTACGTAAGGGTAAATGGACAAGCCCTCATTCTGTGCGGTAATGGTGAGGTCAACCTCGTCCTCGCGCACTATGAGGCTCTTTGAAAATGTCTGCTGATAGGTGAAACTGCGCAGTACATACACCGAGTACAAAAACGACGCAACAGGTAGAAGCACCAAGAGCATAAGAAACACATTTGGCAGCGCTCCACCGTAGTAAAGCCGAAACAGCAGAACAGAAATAAGCAGTGCAACATAAAGCACACGATATCTGAACATCTTTGTAACCATGCCTTTCCATCAAAAGGTAACAATTGCAGTATAGAAGAGGGATTTGGCCTAAAGTTAAGAGTGAATAGACAGGGGCTTTTGTACATGTGAAAATGATGCTATCTTCGCCACTTCATCTTTCGTTTTATTCCCTCCATACTCGGCTGTTACTTAGATTTTTCTATAAACTTAACAGATGCAAGCGCCTGCTTTACAAGTGCTTCGCCTGTCATCTTTCTTATTCTTGCTTCCTGTTTCAGTATAATTCTGTGGGACAGTACAGGCACTGCTACCGCCTTTATATCATCGGGGATTACGAATTCACGGCCCTCCATAAGTGCCCACGCTTGTGCGGCACGTGCTAGGGCGAGTGAACCTCTCGGGCTTACGCCAAGGGAGATGTCCGGATGGTTTCTTGTGTATGCTACCGTCTCTATTATGTGGCGTGACGCTTCGCTCTCAAGGTGGATTTGCTTTATGGCTTCGGTTATGCTACTGATTTCATCACCACTTACCACCGATTTCAGTTCAGCCAATGGGTTTTGCTGTCTGTATCGGCTTAAGATGTCCAGCTCCTCTTCAGGGGTGGGGTATCCGAGGGACAGCTTCATAAAGAAGCGGTCAAGCTGTGCTTCAGGTAGTGGGTAGGTGCCTACATATTCAACAGGGTTTTGTGTTGCCAGCACCATGAAAGGTTTGGGTAGTTGGTAAGCTGTGCCGTCTACTGTAACTTGCCCTTCCTCCATGACTTCGAGTAAACTCGCCTGTGTCTTCGGGGAGGTACGGTTTATTTCGTCAGCGAGTATGAGGTTTGCCATAACAAGGCCTTGATGGTAATCAAACTCGCCTGTCTTTTGGTTGTAGATGGTGAAACCTGTGATGTCCGACGCTAGTATGTCGGGGGTGAACTGTATGCGCTTAAAGCTGAGGTCTATGGAGCGTGCTAGGGAGGCGGCTAGGCTTGTCTTACCTACGCCGGGGACGTCTTCTATAAGTACATGACCTTGGCACAGCAGTGCGCAGACGATAAAACGGCAGGTCTGGCGCTTGCCAACTATGACGCTTTCTACATTGTCTAGTATTTTGCTAATAGTGTCGGAATGGTTGTTCATGTTTATAACCCCTCTAACTTTATTTCAGATTACATTGTATCGGTATGAAGATAGCTGCAGAGTGTATGCACAAGTATAGATGATATCCTGTGCAAAAAAGCACAAAGATTAGAGGCTTTTGGCATAACAGCCGCATAGAAGATGAGTAACTTTTACAAAAAACAATATAACCTTTATATTATTGTATATGTTATTGCACAAAAAGTAAATAGCGGTGTGGGTAAGATTTATAGCAGTAAGATTGGATATATTGCACAAAGGGAGGGACGTGGGGCAGGGGCGCAGGGTTGGGCTGTGGGGGGCGGTAGGGCGTTTGAATAATGAACGGCACGTGGCCGTCCCACCGCAGGCCGGCGGGCGCCCCGACGTTGTTGGTTGATGTTCTTTATTGGGGGTGTGGCGTGACCCTCAACCGCTTTATCGCCACCGCTACATGAAAGCAGGCGTAAACCACATCCAACCCCTGACGTAACCCACACGCACATCTCCGCCGGCCGGCCGGCGGAGCTTACCGCTCGGTCGGCAACCACCGCCCCCTCCTCCACCCCACACCCCCGAGCGCACAGCCTCCACTCGGCCTGGGTTACTCCCCCCACGTTGCCCAATAGTAGGTGGCAATGCCTCCATCGCCCCGAAGCATGGTACTACCTCAAAGCCTCGGACTGATGAGGACATCACCCACTCATGTTCGTGGAAGATACTCGAAAGGACGATTTAATAGAACAAGGCTATATCAAGCATTTAAGCAAGATATAGCCTTATTATTTGTAAATTGTCTAATCTTGATAAGAATCAAAAGTCTTGCATCAACCGAAGGGTCATTTCACGCGCATCACTGCATCAATAATCTCTTTAGACGCTATGATTTCTTCGTCGCAATCTACTACTTCTAATATAATGCGACCTTCAAAGTTAGGTAAATATTTTTTAAACACTAGATTATAGTCGATATCACCCTGAGTTAAAGATAAATGCTCATGAGGTATTGCAAAATGTTTGCCTGCAATATGTAAACACTTAGGGAATTTGATGTCTATAATACTTTGCAAGTGGTCGTAATTATCTATATGCGCTACGTCTAAAAGTTGCTCTACATAAACATCATTTTGATATACAGTGCCTATATCACTTGGTTTATAATGAAATTCATCTATAATACTATTGTTTTCAAGATACCATATTAACCCATTTTTCTTAGCTTTTTCAGAGAAATTTTGCACTTGCTTTACCAGTTCGAACTGAGTATTATCTGTAACTTGTGATTTTTCACTGACAGGGTGAATAATTACTTCATTCATACCTAAA
>CAYJIK010000091.1:0-4980 GCA_964370205.1 uncultured Oscillospiraceae bacterium
GTTAACCACCACTGAAAACGTTGATTGGGAAGGCGTGCCTACCTGACAGCGTACTTTTTTATATTTGCAGAAAAACAATCATAAAACGTACAAAGGAAATGGACATTATGAACACACTTTACATCGTAGTTCCCTGCTATAACGAGGAGGAGGTGCTGGCGGAGACGTCAAGCAGGCTTCTCCGCAAGCTTGTTTCACTAACCGAGAAGGGGCTTGTGTCAGAGCAGAGCCGAATAATGTTTGTGGATGACGGAAGCCGTGACAGGACGTGGCAGATTATCACGGAGCTTAACGGACAAAACCCGATATTCGGCGGTGTGAAACTGTCCCGAAACAGAGGGCATCAGAATGCACTGCTGGCAGGGCTTGCTTCATCTGTGGAACACTGTGACATGATGATAAGCATGGACGCAGACCTACAGGACGACATAGACGCTGTGGATGGCTTTATTAAGTGCTACCACGAAGGTAAGGATATCGTTTATGGTGTGCGCTCAAAGAGAGATACCGACACGGCGTTCAAACGTGGCACGGCGCAGATGTTCTACAAGCTGATGAAGGGGCTTGGGGTGGACATAGTTGATGACCACGCCGACTATCGGCTTATGAGCAAGCGAGCTGTGCTGAAATTGATGGAGTATGACGAGGTGAACCTGTTTTTGCGTGGGATTGTGCCGCTTATCGGCTTCCCGACTGCACAGGTCTACTACGAGCGTGGTGAACGGTTTGCAGGGGAGAGTAAATATCCGCTGGGGAAGATGCTGAAGTTTGCGCTGGACGGCATCTGCGCCTTCTCGGTAAAACCGCTTAGGTTTGTGCTGTGGCTTGGCGTGGTTTTGAGTCTGTTTGGTGGCGGTATGGGGCTTACGTTACTGTTGCTGTGGCTATTTTCTGTGTATGAGAGTGTTGTTATGGCGGTGCTGGCTATTGTTATGCTGTTTAGCGGTGTTCAGCTTACGGCGCTTGGGGTTGTCGGCGAGTATGTCGGTAGGACATATGCCGAGAGTAAGAGGCGGCCGAGGTTTTTTGTAGATAAGTTAATTTAACGACGCAGAGGATATACAGGCGCTATTCACGCCTATAGCGAGGATATACGCCTATAGGTAAGGTGTGGGGAACGTACTGTGTGTGTTTTGCTGTTTTTGTTTTCGCCTACCTTTTGTGTTTTTGAGTATTCACCTAAGAATGCGTAGGCAAGAGTGGCGGCACGCATACAATGCGTGCCCTACAATGGTAACAGAGATGCGTTGTACCCAACCGAGAAGCATGTTTCAGCACCATAAGCGAACACGATACCACCTTTTACGGTAGCTATATCCCCTTACAAATGGCATGATGATATAGAAAAAAGGAAGAACTAACATGAAAATATTAGCGATAGAAACCTCCTGTGACGAAACCGCCGCTTCTGTGGTGGAGGATGGGCGCAGTATTATCACTAACGTGGTGTATTCTCAGATAGCGCACCACAGTAAGTACGGCGGTGTTGTGCCTGAAGTGGCGAGCCGTCAGCATATAGCGAAGATACACGAGGTGGTAAAGAGCGCTTTGGACGGCGTGGGTATTGAGAATATTGACGCTATTGCTGTCACAGCCGCACCGGGACTGGTCGGGGCGTTGTTGGTGGGTGTTAACTTTGCGAAGGGGCTTGCGTACAGCACGGGGAAGCCGCTTGTGCCTGTCCACCACATAAGGGGGCATATAGCATCAAACTATCTGGCGTACCCCGACTTTGCACCGCCGTTTGTCTGTCTGGTGGCGTCGGGGGGGCATAGTCATATACTGCATGTGAAAAGTTACACAGACATGGAGATGCTTGGGAGAACACTTGACGATGCGGCAGGGGAAGCGTTTGACAAGGTGGCTAGGGTTATGGGGCTGGGCTACCCCGGTGGGCCGCTTGTGGACAATCTTGCGAGGACAGGGGACGCTTCCGGCTACACACTGCCTACACCTAAGTCGCCGGGTTTTGACTTTAGCTTCTCGGGGCTTAAGACAGCAGTGATAAACCTAGTCAGCAATGAAAAAAGTCGAGGTAATACACCTGTTTACGCTGACCTAGCGGCGGCGTTTGAGATGAAAGTGGCGACAATGTTGTCCACTACGCTTATAAAGGCGGCGAAGAGCGTGGGTGTTGACAGTATATCGGTGAGCGGTGGGGTTGCGTCCAACACGTTACTCAGAGAAATGCTGAAGGCACGCACCGCCGAGGAGAATATCTCCCTCTACCTCCCTCCACTCTCGCTTTGCACCGACAACGCCGCTATGATAGCGTCGCAGGCGTACTTTCAGTGGCAAAATGGCGATAGAGCAGGGCTTGACCTTAATGCATATCCCACGATGGACGTGTCCAGGGTGGGGTTTAATTCGTGATTTGAGTGCAATGCCTTGCTTTGAGGTGTGATTTTGGGCTCTTGAAAGGGTAAGTTTGCGTATATGAGATTGTCTTTTGATTGCGTAAAAAATAGCGTAAAGCGGAAAAGAGTGCGTATGCTTATTTTACTGTTTGTGCTTATTGTGGCTTTTGTGGTGTGGCTGTATGTGACGAATGTTATTATTACAGTGACCGACTATACTGTGACACTGTCCCCTGAATATGCGGAGCTTGACGGATTGGTGATAGTGCAGGTGGCGGACTTGCATAATCGTGAGTACTCGGATAACGGTGACAGGCTTGTGGAGCTTGTCGCAAAAGCACAGCCCGACATGGTGGTGTTCACAGGGGACACTATAGATTCACGTAGCACCGATATTGACAGGGCTATGTATGTTGTCGAGGGAATAGCGGATATGTTTAGAGCGCAGGGAGCTGAGACGCTACCGATGTATCTCGTAAGCGGTAATCATGAGGCTAGAATGCCGGAAAAGTTCTCGATATTTAAAGAACGTTTGAAAAATGCCGGTGTGACGGTGCTTGAAGATGAAAGTGTGATATATACAAAGGGCGAGCAGACAGTACAGGTTGTGGGGCTTTGTGATCCTGACTTCCGTGTGGGTGACGACTACAGCACTACAGCAACTGCGCTTACGGAGCTTGTGGACGATGAGATGTTCACGCTGTGCCTGTCCCACCGCCCCGAACTGTATACAGCGTATATGTCGAGCGGTGCGGAGCTAACGCTCTGCGGTCACGCACACGGCGGACAGGTGAGGATACCATTTGTGGGTGCTGTTCTTGCGCCTAATCAGGGCTTTTTTCCTGAGTATGCTGAAGGTATGTTCAGTGATGGGGGAAGCGCTATGATAGTTAGCAGGGGTATTGGGAATAGCGTTGTGCCTGTGAGGGTGAACAATCCGTCGGAGGTTGTGAGGGTGACGCTTAGAGGGTAGGCTTTGAGTATTGATTATTAGGCGTTTCGGCGGTGAAGGGGTTGACGCAGGGGAGCAGGTAAGGTTGGGCGCTCGGAGATGACGCTTGTGGTTGTGGTTGTTGGGGAAGCCCGAGTGGGCAAGCTTAGGGCGACCCGGACGTTTTTACTTTCGCTTGGGGATTGTAGGAGTGGTGGTGTGGTTTTTTCAGGGAAACGGACGCTAGCAGCGCTGCACGGACGTGTCAGGGCGTATAATCGCATGATGTTGTGTTGTGGTTGCTCTCTCTTGTAGGCGAAATGGGTGATGACGGGTGAACGCAGTTCGCCCCTACAAACGACATGTGCGATTTGTAAAAGCGGTTCTCCTTCCTTTTTCGTCATTCCATACCTACGCTCCCAACTCACTCGCTGTAGACCTTTCGGTATGCGCTCCCATAGCTGTCGGTGTTCGAGCATTTGCAGCCTTTGCCGTCATCGCATCACGTAAAAAGACCTCTGCAAACGCCCACCCACCGACACCCCCGCCCACCCTCCCCCAAAAAGAAAGGAGCCAATCTCTATGGAACTATTTGACCTATACGACAAAAATCGCCTCCCATTAGGCACCACCCACCCACGAGGCACGCCAATCCCGGCGGACTGCTACCACATGGTGGTACACGTATGCATATTCGGGAGTGACGGCCGTATGCTAATTCAACAGCGCCAGCCGTTTAAAAAAGGCTGGTCAAATATGTGGGACATCTCGGTCGGCGGTAGTGCGCAGAGTGGCGACAGTAGCACTAAGGCGGCGGAGCGTGAATGTCTGGAGGAGTTGGGGCTTGTTGTAGACCTTGTGGGCAAACGTCCCACACTGACCATGAACTTCGATGTCGGCTTTGACGACATATACCTCCTTGAGATGGATGTTGACCCCTTGTCGCTTACTCTTCAATATGAGGAAGTGCAAGCGGTACGCTGGGCAACCTGTGACGAGATAATCGCCATGATTGACAGCGGCGACTTCATCCCCTACCACAAAACGCTCATGCGTCTGCTATTCGATATGCGAGGCAAAAGCGGAGCGATTTCCGGAGGTTGGTGAGAGAGAGGGAAACACCTAAATGGTTGGCCTGCTTTTGCTATAGGGCGCACCGTCCAAACGTCTGAAGTTTCAGTCGTTCAAACGTCTGAAGTTTCAGTCGCCCTAGTGTGCCTGGCAGAGGCGAATTAAAAAGCGTCAAAAAGTCCTGAAGCGTTTCCTGAAAGTGGAGAACAAGGCTGCTAAGCGTAAGAAAATCACACCGAACAACCACCGCTTATTTCACCTGTTTTACGGCGAAATCAGCGGTGGTTTTTTGCGTTTTCGGAGGGTGGTTAGGTTTATTGCCAAATACGTCAAAAACCCCGATAAAAACAGGGGAAAATCGTAAAAGATTTTTAGAAATAATTGTATATTTTACTATACAAGCACAGTGATTTATGGTATAATGTGTACAAGGTAAATTCTATGGTGAAACAGGAAAAGTAGTGGGCTTTATGACAGGTCGTGAAGCCCTTTGAATTTTAAGTATAGCGAGGATTTAGTTTGAAAATAACATTTTCAAACACGCGGTTACAACCACGGGTTTGTGCTTTTCAGCATAGCCTCAGTTTTTGCGACATATAAACGATATGCCACAAAAAGCGC
>CAYJIK010000091.1:5080-7344 GCA_964370205.1 uncultured Oscillospiraceae bacterium
GGTTGTAACTTGCAGAAAGGAATGGTCATTTTAATGTCAAATACAGAAAACTATAACCAGGAGCAAATACAGGTACTGGAGGGGCTGGAGGCGGTCAGAAAGCGGCCGGGGATGTACATCGGTAGTACAGGCCCTCGTGGACTGCACCACCTTGTTTACGAGATTGTGGACAACGCCATAGATGAGGTGCTGGGTGGATTTTGTGACACCATCACCGTTGAGCTACTTGCGAACGGCGGCGTTAAGGTCACGGACAACGGCAGAGGTATCCCTGTTGGCATACAGAGCCAGACAGGGCTTCCTGCGCTGACTGTTGTGTTCACCGTCCTACACGCAGGAGGTAAGTTCGGCGGTGGCGGATACAAGTACTCGGGAGGTCTACACGGAGTTGGAGCGTCTGTTGTTAATGCTCTGTCCACCCACCTTGAAGCGACAGTCCACACAGGCGGTAAGACCTACACACAACGCTTTGAAAAGGGCGATATCAAGAGCGAACTTATTATGGTCGGCGACACGGACAAGACAGGCACGGAAATTGTGTTTATCCCCGACGCTGAGCTGTTTGAGGACACGCACTATGACTTTGACACACTGCTTACACGCCTGCGTGAACAGGCTTTCCTGAATGCGGGCATTACTATCACGCTAACCGACAGTCGAACCGAGGACGGACGCTGTGAGGTGCTACACGACGAGGGCGGTATAGCCAGCTTTGTGTCGTTTATACACGAGAGCAAGAATGTGGAACTGCTTCACCCGAATGTTATACACCTAGAGGGCAGTCAAGGGGACATGACCTGTGAGATAGCCATGCAGTACAACGACAGCTACAACAGTATGCTGCTGTCCTTTGCAAACAACATAAACACCCACGAAGGCGGCACTCATGAGGTTGGCTTTAAGACGGCGATGACACGTGTTATAAATGACTATGCACGTAAAAACAACCTGCTCAAAGAGGCGGACAAGAACCTGTCCGGTGACGACGTGCGTGAGGGGCTTACCGCTATAATCTCGGTAAAGCTGACCGAGGCACAGTTTGAGGGGCAGACCAAGACAAAGCTGGGGAATACGGCTATGCGTCCACTGGTTGAGGGGATGCTCAGTGAAAAGTTCACCGTGTTTTTAGAGGAAAACCCCTCTGTGGCACGTGCGATTATAGACAAGAGCTTGACCGCCGCCAGAGCGAGAGAAGCGGCACGCAAGGCGAGGGAACTTACACGCCGAAAAAGTGCGTTTGACAGCGGTTCTCTGCCCGGCAAACTCGCCGACTGTAGTGACCGTGACACCGAGAAGTCGGAAATTTACATCGTCGAGGGTGACTCGGCAGGCGGCTCGGCAAAGCAGGGGCGTGACAGACGTTTTCAGGCGATACTACCACTTTGGGGCAAGATGCTAAACGTTGAGAAGGCACGTATAGACAAAGTATACTCCAATGAAAAGCTACTCCCTGTCGTAACGGCGCTTGGAACATCTATCGGTGAGGACTTCGACCTTGAGAAACTGCGCTACGGCAAGATAATCATAATGGCGGACGCCGACGTGGACGGCAGTCACATACGCTGTCTGCTGCTCACCTTCTTCTACCGATTTATGCGCCCTCTAGTAGAAAACGGCAACATTTACATCGCACAGCCACCGCTGTTTAAAGTATCCAGAGGTAGGCAGGTGCGCTACGCATACAACGAGAGAGAACTTGCGAACGTCATCAAAGAGGTTGCGCCAAACGGCGAACGTGTAGATTTACAGCGCTACAAAGGTCTGGGTGAGATGAACGCCGACCAGCTGTGGGAAACCACCATGAATCCCGACACGAGGACTATTCTGAAGGTGGAACTCACAGATGCTGTAGCCGCTGACAATGTGTTCTCCATTTTGATGGGCGATAAGGTGGAACCTCGCCGTAGGTTTATTGAGACGAATGCTCGGTATGTTAAGAATCTCGACGTCTAAAGACGACTTTTTGAAAATTGCGATTTTCAAAAAGTCGTCCAGGAAGTTTCACACTTTGCAACCATAACGACGGTTGCAATCTGCGCACGGCGCAGAGCGTGTGAAACTTCTGGTGGTTCTCCGCCGTTGTGTTGGGGTGGATTTAGCGATTTTTAAAAAGTCGTCCGGGAAGCTCCACACTTTGCAACCATTACGACAACAAACAACTTGTCGAAAATTGCAATTTCCAGCAAGTTGTTCACGAAGTTTCACACTTTGCAACCATAACGACGGTTGCAATCTGCGCACGGCGCAGAGCGTGTGAAACTTCT
>CAYJIK010000092.1:0-7200 GCA_964370205.1 uncultured Oscillospiraceae bacterium
TGTATTCGCTTGCAAAGGACTACATGCTCAGCCTAGCAGGGTTTTTAGTGCCTGTATTCTTTATGGTTTTCATCCAGTCGTTTATGGTGACAGCGGGACACCCGATGTTCGGGCTGGTTTTAAGCCTTGCAGGTGGGATTACAAACATCGTCCTTGACTATGTGCTCATTTCCCCCGACCTGCTTGACATGGGCATAGTCGGCGCAGGAATTGCAACAGGGATAGGAAACGCTCTCCCCGGGGTGATAGGGTTCTTATACTTTATGTTCAGCAGGAAAAGCATTCTTCACTTTGTAAAACCAAAGCTTCAGCTGAAAACCCTCGGCCATAGCATGTTCAACGGCTCGTCTGAACTTGTCGGCTCGCTCGCCACGTCAATTACAACGCTTATGTTTAACTTCATACTAATGAGTTTGGTGGGTGATTCAGGGGTTGCGGCTATTAGTGTTATACTATATATACAGATGTTCCAAAGTGCCATCTACTCGGGGTATACGCTGGGAGTTGCGCCGATAATCGCTTTTAAATACGGCGAGGGAAATAATATCGAACTGAAAAAGGTTATAGCGCAGAGCTTCAAGATAATTACTGCGGCGTCTGCTATAGTCGTTGCTATAACGCTAATGTTTGCCGATGAAGCTGTAGCTATCTTTATTTCAAAAGAGAGCGCTACCTTCCATATGGCGAAAAGCGGACTGCTGTTATTTTTGCCGGCGTACCTGTTCATGGGCTTTAACATCTTCTTCTCGGCGATGTTTACCTCGCTGTCAAACGGAAAGGTATCCGCAACCATATCAGTTTTACGAAGCCTTGTGTTTATAGTCGTGGCACTATTGATACTACCGCAGATGCTTGGTCTCAATGGTGTATGGTTGGCCGTTCCTTTGGCAGAGTTGTTAGCTGTCTTTGTGTCGGTATATCTATATCAAAAGAATAGAGCACATTATCAATATTAGAGAGGTTTATCATGGGTTTAACTGAAAAGAGCTTGTCAAAAAAACTACCAAACTACCAAGAAATCTGTGACTTTATGAAGCGAGTTTTCCCGAAAGAGGAGCTTTTGCCGATGTGGCTGATTAGGCTGTTGACGCTAAAGAAAAACTATGATTTCAATGTCTATTATGACGAAGATTTGTTTGTGGGGATTTTGTTTACTATAGAGTCGGGCGACACGCTTTTTGTCTTCTATATTGCTGTCAATGATGCCATTCACTCAAAAGGTTACGGCTCAAAACTGTTGCAGGTGCTGTTTGAAAAGTACCCACAAAAGGCCATAACGCTTTTTATAGAGACAATGGACGATGTCAGCGCTGAAAACTACGAGCAACGTGTGAAACGGCTTGCTTTTTACGAGCGAAACGGCTTTGTGCATACACACATAAGCGCAGGCTTTAAGACGCCCTTTGTCGATATCCTATCCACCGACAAAGAATATGACATGACAAAGGCCAAAGCACTGATGAAGTCCATACCTATGAAACTGTTCCCCTCAAAAGTGATGTAATATAACGGCACTCACGGCAGATTTTTTACTGAATTGCACGTACCAATCAGCGTAAAGTTAAAAAGTAACCAAGGAGTAACATACCATATAAAAAGCACGGGAATGACATTGTTTTTCCTGTGCTTTTTGTTTTCTTGGCAAGGTAACCGAGCCTACTAAACCCTGCTCAGGGCTTCGTCGACAGATGCATAAAACTAATACTAACAAATTTTTTTGCAAATTGCTATTTGTTTGACAAAGGAAAATTATTATCTGAATATCATATCTATTAATTTGGGTTTTAAGGAAAAAATTCTACTTATAGCTACAAATTACCATGTTTTCCATTTTATTATTGACTTTTTCGACAAAAAATGATATAATAATTCTTGTGTTATTGGTGCTTACGTCAAATGAATAGATTGATTAATAAATACAACTTGGAATGATTATTTTTTAACACTCATTAATTTCAAATTGTACAAAATTTAACAAATTACTTATCACATTTTAATTACACAAGATTTACTACAAAAATTTTCGCAGGAGGGCAAAAACTGATGAAAAAACCGATCGAAAAAATCTTGAGTACTCTGATCGCAATTTGCCTGGTAACGGTGTCGTTACCGATAGTAGCTGTAATGGCCACTTCACCAAGCAGTACACCACCTGAGGCAGAGAGCTCGACCACCGCTGTACCTTTTGATTTCACTGAACCGATAAGGGTCGGATACTATCCGGCGTATATTGACATGGTCAGCGATATTGACAGCTTGAACAACAAGGGCTACGGATATGAGATATTTGAGAAAATGTCAGAACGTAGCGAGCTTGAGTTTGAGTTTGTCCCTATCTATGATAGTATGCTTCAGGCTGTGGAAAGCGGATATGTCGATGTGGGCGGTTTTAACACAAAAAGTGACGCACGAGAGGAGAGGGTGCTATACTCCCAAAGTCCGTACACCAAGACGCATATTGCGCTGATGTCTAAAGATGAAAGCATCAGCTATGCGGATTACAGCGCTATCGACGGCAAGACTGTTGGTGTCTATGATGAAAACATCGGAATCGAGAAGCTCGATGAAATTTGTGAGCTTAATGATATTACTGTGGAGTATGTCTATGCCGATTCCAGCAAGTATATTGACCTTGATACGGATTTTCACATTGTTTATTCCGAAGACCCAGCTGTAACCGAGATGAACAACGTGTTAACTCTCGGGGTACATCATTTGTATCTGATTTCCGGTCATGAAAATGTAGATCTAATGGAAACGCTTGATGCTAACTTTTTTGAAATTGTTTACTCAGAGGGCAACTTCTTTTTGGAACTTGAAGAAAAGTATTTCTCGGAATACATAAATATGAGCCACCGTAGGCTTACAAATGAAGAGTTGGAGATTCTTACACAGCGCCCTCTTGAAGTCGGCTATGTCGATGGTTTTTCACCTATGTCATACACAAACGATCAAGGCGAGGCTGATGGAGCGTTGCATGAGATGTTTGACTATCTTTCAAACCTTTATGGTTTTGAAGTGAATTACCATCCGTACAACCTCGATGACCCCCAAGAAACCCTTCAGAATTTCGACGTTTTATTGACTCTTTATAGGATAGAGGGCGACGGCAACTATGAATCGGAGTATTTCGAAGCAACTGATGCTTTCTACGAAATTCCTATGTACACAATTATGGATAGCGAGCTTATGGAAAACACACCGAGATCCGAGGCATTAAATAGTGGTGTGAAAATAGGCTCACTCCCTTATCAAACGATAGATTTCCCCTCTTTTACAAGTGCTTTCCCAAACTCTGAAGTAGTTTTCTACACAGTGTGGCACGATCTGCTTGACGACCTTGCGGCAGGGAATGTAGACATGTTGCTATGTACGGAAAGTGCAACTACTTACACCGAAATATACTTTGAGGATGTAGACACCGCCTCTTTGATGACCGACGCAGTATCGCACTTGCAGTTTTTGATTAACAAAAATATAACAGACGAATATTTACCGATATTCAATGTGTTAACCGAAAGCATGTCCGTGCGTGAGTACGAAGCGATTATTGAAACTAGCGCCAATGCAGCTTTGCCTGAAACTACAACCGGATTTTGGGAGTTTCTTGCTGAGAATTGGTACTATTTTGCTTTATCATTCTTTATCACCATTGCCGGGTTTATAGCTATATACTACAAGGGGCAGATAAACAAAAAGGAAGCGTTATTAGCCTCATACAACACCGACCAACTCACAGGGCTTACAGCTATCCAGAAGTTTAGACAAACGGTGGACGAAACCATTGAAAAGGCACAGCCGGGGCAGTATGAGCTTATATCGTTTGACATTGACATGTTCAAGACCATCAACACCCACTTTAGCGCCGACAGAGGGACAGCACTCATTATTGCAATAGCAGAGGCGTTAAAGGATGTGTTTAAAGGCACTGATGTACTTGTCAGTAGGCGGACTTCGGATCAGTTCTTGATATTAAGACGTGTCAATGAGGGCGGTGACATGCGTCAGTTATTCAATAAAGCTATCTTACCTGCCATCGAGGACAATATAACTGATAAGTATAAAGTTACCCTTTCGTTTGGAAATGTCGTTTTATCTGATGTTAGAATAAAGGCGTCCGCTCTTATAGGACAGGCGGATAATGCGAGAATGGCGGGTAAATCTTCCCATAAAACTACATTCATCACCTTCGATGATGAAATGCGCAAGCTGTATGACAATAAGATAAACATTACGTTTCGCATGGAACAAGCACTGAAAGATCGAGAGTTTGTCGTGGAGTTTCAGCCGAAGACCGACTTTAAAACACTTAAGATTGGCGGTGCGGAAGCGCTTGTGCGTTGGGTACCGAGATTTGCGGAAAAGATTTACCCCGACGAGTTCATTCCTGTGTTCGAGGAGAACGGCTTTATATCCTACTTAGACTTGTATGTGCTTGAAGAAGTGTGTAGGTTTATAAAAGAGCACACCGGCCGTCATGAAATACCACGAATAGCCGTCAACCTTTCAGCGCATACCGTTCTTGCGGACAATATTGTCAGCCGAGTATCGGAGATTTTGTCACAATATAACATAGATCCGAAGAGGATAGAATTGGAGCTTACCGAAAGTGCGGTGGAAGCGAACACTGACAGGTTCCTGACCACCATAAAGCGGTTCAAAGCGCTCGGATTTATCATAGCAATTGACGACTTCGGCGCAGGCGTTTCGTCGCTGAACAGGTTGTCAGCGGTGGAAGCGGATACGCTTAAACTTGACAAAGCTTTCTTTGACCAAAGCGAAAAAATGGGCAAGAGCATGATCGTTGTCGCCGATGTTATCAGAATGGCCAAGCGCCTCAACATGAAGGTTGTAGCGGAGGGCGTGGAAACGTCAGCGCAGGCGACATGGCTTAAAGGTATCGGTTGTGACTACGCTCAGGGGTATTATTTCGCAAGGCCTATGAGTTTAGAGGCTTTTAGAGAATTACTGGATGAGAAAAAGCAGTACAGTCTCAGTTTGACAGGGTCATAATCGCTACTAAAAAACCGCTGTTTATAGTTCAAATTTTGCAGGGTGTCGCCAAAACGGTGATGCCCTGCATTTTTATGGTGTTCTGCACGTTGACGTGGGTGTGTTCAACTGATATCACCTGAAAGGGTAAACTGCAAATCTTGAGCAACCCACTATCAAAACAGAAACAATCAGCGGAGGTTTTAACTTAGAAAGGAAGAGGCATAGCATGTTTTTTACAGATATGGTGCGTTTTTATGTTGTAGGCAAAAAATTTTCAAAATATTCAATCATTTATTCACTTTTGTAACAAATGTAGCTTTGACAAACCTGAAGTTTAGTATTATAATGAAATTACAGAACGGCGTAATCGTCTCGTGCTATCCATGATTTACCATTTGTTTTAGTTGTGACAATTAAATGCAGCCGCTTTTAGCAGTTTAGATTTTGCATTTATAAGTTGAATATATTCATTATACGTTTGGTTTCAGAATAACTGTGTAGATGCTATCGGTAGTTTTTAAGCTAAAGCCTAAAGGTTACCGCACGCCTTGCTTATGGCAGCGAGCAAAACGCTACAGACTTTTGCGCACATAGTCAAGCGATGAGCGCTATAAACGTGAATTTGCAGTGCTTGCTTTTTCACTTGAAAAGATCTGAATATCACTCACCACAAATAGAAAGTGCCCTAAACAAGAATGTCAAACGAAAAAGTAAACCCCACGCCTGTGCCGTGAACGAAAGGAAAATTAAATGGTTAGAATTATCACCGACTCATCCCCTTTGTACACTATCGCTGAAGCGGAAAAGCTAGGTTTCACAGCGATACCACTTTGTATAAGCATTGATGATTGGGATTTTAGAGATTTAGAAGTAGAGAAAAGTAAGTTCTACGAAAAAATCTCCCAGGGGTTTGTCCCCAAGTCGTCGCAGCCGCCTATCGGTGACGTTGTACGTGCTTATGAGAGCTTTCCGAACGATGAAATTATCAATATAACCATAGCTGATGGGCTATCAGGTACATATCAATCAGCGTGCGCCGCACAAGTTATGGTGGATAACCGAGCGAATATCACGGTTGTAAACAGCACAACAATTTGTGGGCCACATCGCTATATTATTGATGAGGCATTTAAAATGTCCCAAGCGGGGGAGAGCAAAAAGGCAATACTTGACCACGTTGAAAAGCTTTCAAGTACCGCAGGCTCCTTTCTGCTACCGCAGGACTTCTCCTACCTCAAAAGAGGCGGTAGATTAACACCCTTAGCCGCCACCTTTGGAGGATTATTCAACCTAAAACCGATAATGAAGCAGACACCTGACGGAAAACAGATAGAGAAAGTGGCAGTTAAAAGGACATTCTCCACGGCGGTATCCTTCGTAATAGACAGCTTGAAAGAGATGGGAACAGGCGATGACCACATCATATTTATCAGCCATGCGGACGCTCTAAAAGACGCCAACAACGCTAAAACCGCTATCAGTGCCGCCTTTCCCAAAACTGAGATACAGATGTACGAGCTAAGCCACGCTTTTATAACACAGGGCGGCCCACAGTGCATAGCGATACAGTATATCAAAAAGGCGAAATAAACACTTCGGTTTCTGAAATATCCCCGACAAAAGTATATAACAAACCTAAGGCGGCTTTTACTGTCGCCTTTTTTCGTTCTTAACCGGTTAATGTTGATGGCTCTTTCGGGGCAGAAATTAAATGGTTAGCTTATTAAAGCAAACTGCTAAAAGTGAAAACTGTTCTCCTTGATAACATTGCAAATATCAAAAATGTGGCGGATGTTCAGTAAAATTCGACAAATTTGTCAATTGATTTTCTGTAACAAAAACAATATAATTATTCTCAATGCGGAATTTTCCGTAAAATTTATTAGGGGATATACCCCAAAAAGGGAGATTGAGAAATGAAAAAAAACTTCACTTTGGTACTGGCGACACTACTGGCTTTGACAATGCTGTTAACTGCTTGTACACAGTCGGAAGCAGGCTCGTCCGTCACAGGTGGAACCCCTTCCCTTGAGGAAGACAAAACAGCACCTTCCGTCGTAGCGGAAGCAACAACCCAAACAAAGAACTTCTCCGATGAGATGAAAATCCCGTACACACTCGACCTCTCCCCCGAGGACGGTGCAGATTCCGTTGAGCGTAGCGGCGACCATGAAAATTCGCCCTACTTTGCAAGCCCTGACTTCT
>CAYJIK010000093.1:0-7071 GCA_964370205.1 uncultured Oscillospiraceae bacterium
TCAGCAAGCCGATGGACATTTTCAGTGGTTGGGGGGACTACGTCAGGCGGCTTGAAGATAACTGGCGTGATATTGTCCGAGATGAGGACACTGTTGTGCTTGTTGGGGACATTTCATGGGGGATGTCGCTCAGTGAGTCGCTGCCGGACTTTGTGTTTTTGGACAGTCTCCCCGGCACAAAGCTGATAGTAAAAGGCAACCACGACTACTGGTGGAGCACAATGACCAAGATGACGGCGTTTTTTTCCGAGAACAGTTTAGACAGCCTCAAAATCCTCCATAATAACAGCATTGTTATAGACGGTATACCGCTCTGTGGCACGAGAGGTTGGGTGTCGGAGGACGGGCAGGACAATGCACGCATCATGGCAAGGGAAGCAGGACGGCTCAGGATGTCGCTGGAAGCGGCGAAGCGTCACGGCGGTGACCCGATAGTGTTCATGCACTACCCTGTCTACTTTTCAGGCAAGTCGTCTGACGAGATAATGGCGGTGCTCGAAGAGTATGGTGTCCGTGAATTTTACTACGGGCATATCCACGGCAGTGGTTGCAAGTACGCTTTTACCGGCATGTACAAGAACATAAACATGCAGCTGGTGTCAGCGGACTTTTTGGAGTTTAAGCCGTTTAGGGTGAGGTAGCGGTGCTTGGGGTTTTGACAGTGTGTGCGCAGTGCTACCGCAACTTCCCCTACACGGCTGTTTGTACAGTCCCGTAATGTACAGGCGACCCTACTAAAAAAACATTTGAAAAACAAAAAACATTATGTTATAATAAGCAGTAACTGATTATGCGAGCGATTTCAATTTCATAAATAACAAATAAAACAACTAAGGAGTAATAAAAATGGTACTACTGTCACAGAACAAGAACGGCAATACCGTAGAGCTTGAAATCCGTGTGGAGGGTCAGCAGTTTAAAGACGCTGTCGAGGCTTCTCTGCGCAAGAACATGCCAAAGATAGCTCTTCCCGGCTTTAGAAAGGGCAAAGCACCCCGTCCTCTCGTTATAAAGACATACGGCATGGGCATGTTTGTTGAAGAGGCTGTTGAAGATCTCTACCCCAAGGCATACAGACACTTTGCCGAAGAGCTTGACCTTGATCCTGTTGACACAGCAGGTATTGACATAACCGACCTTGACGAAGAAAACGGCTTTACATTTAAGGCGACAATCACAGTAAAACCCGAGGCTACAGTGAGTGAGTACAAGGGACTTGAGATAGAGAAAGAATCTGCGGAAGTTACAGACGTTGAAATAGCGGAGCAACTTGCTTCCATAGCTGACCAAAACGCACGTATAGTGCCTGTGACAGACCGCCCCGCAAAGAACGGCGACACAGCGTTCATCAACTTTGAAGGTTTTGTGGACGATGTAGCGTTTGAAGGCGGAAAGGGCGAAGGTCACCCACTGAAACTGGGTAGCGGCAGCTTTATCCCCGGCTTTGAGGAGCAGGTAGAAGGCCACAGCATCGGCGAAGAGTTTGACGTAAAGGTCACATTCCCCGAGGAGTACCACGCCGAGGAGCTGGCAGGCAAGGAAGCAGTGTTCAAATGCTCCATAAACGAGATAAACGAGAGCGTAGCTCCCGTGCTTGATGATGAATTCGCTAAGGATGTCAGCGAATTCGACACACTTGACGAGTACAAAGCTGATATAAAAGAGAAGCTACAGGCGCAGAAGGACGAAGCGTCCCAGAGAAAGTTTGAAAACGACCTTATGCTAAAGGTTGTGGAGAACTCCTCCGTCGATATCCCTGAAGTGATGATTGAGAACCGCATAAATGAACTGCTACAGAACTTTGCACAGCGTCTGTCCGCTCAGGGACTGGACATGAACATGTTCATGCAGTATGCAGGCGGCGACCAGAGCACCATCCGCAACTCGTTCAGAGCAGAGGCGGAGAACAACGTAAAGGTACGCCTTGCACTTGAGGCGGTCGCACGTGCTGAGGGCATCGAAGTTACCGACGAGGAGCTAGAGGAAGAATTTGCAAAGCTTGCACCACTTTACGGCGTAGACGTTGAGATGGTAAAAGCCGCAATACCACACAAAGACCTGAAGGGTGACATCCTCTGCACAAAGGCGCTAGACCTTATAAAGGAAAGCGCAGTAGTGAAGTAGTCCGGCACTTGCGAGCGACATAACTATTAAGCACAGGAGGAATAAAAAATGGCATTAGTACCAATGGTAGTAGAACAGACAGGGAGAGGCGAGCGTTCTTACGATATTTTTTCCCGTCTACTCAATGACCGCATAGTTATGCTGTGCGACGAGGTAAACGATGTTACAGCCAGCCTTGTCGTAGCACAGCTACTCTTCCTAGAAGGGCAAGACCCCGACAAGGACATACACCTATATATCAACTCCCCCGGCGGATCTATAACAGCCGGTATGGCTATCTATGACACAATGCAACTGATAAAGCCTGATGTTTCCACCATATGTGTGGGACTGGCGGCTTCGATGGGAGCATTTTTGCTGTCCGCAGGTGCTAAAGGCAAGCGTTTCACCCTACCGAACAGTGAGATCATGATACACCAGCCACTGGGCGGTGCCAGGGGTCAAGCGTCGGATATTAAAATCCACGCCGAGTGGATACTGAAGATCAAAGATAAGCTGAACCGTCTAATGGCGGAGCAGACAGGCCAGCCGAAAGAAATTATCGAGAAGGACACCGAGAGAGATAACTTTATGAGCGCAGAAGAAGCGGTGGAATACGGACTGGTGGACAGAGTTATCACTAAGAGAGATATATAACCGTAATTTAAGAGGCTTTGCGACAACTTAGAGCGTCTGCAAAGCCTCTTATAATAGGAAAAGATTGAAAACGAGGTTTTCAATCTCGCAATTACAACTGTAGTTTCACAGCAGTTTTGTGTTCTTCGGCACTGCCTCAGTTTTTGTGCCATATTAACGATATGCACAAAAACCACACAAAACCGCGGTTGTAACTTGCAGAAAGGAATGGTCATTAGAATGTCTAAAAACGAAACCCCAATGCGTTGCTCGTTTTGTGGTAAAAGCTACGATCAGGTAGATAGAATGATAACAGGCCCGGGCGTGTGCATTTGCAGTGATTGTGTAGAGCTTTGCCAGGTAGTGCTTGACGAGGATGTCGATATCCCCGAAAGAAGCATGAGTGCAGAAAAGTACACCGAAGCGCCACCGTCCATCCCCACGCCTGCCGAGATAAAGGAGAGCCTTGACGAGTACGTCATCGGGCAGGACAGGGCGAAGGTTGCGCTGTCTGTAGCTGTTTACAACCACTACAAGCGCATATACAACCAAAACCCCGACGTAGAGCTGTCAAAGAGCAATATACTTATGGTTGGCCCTACAGGTGTGGGTAAAACCTACCTTGCGCAGACCCTTGCGAAGAAGCTAAACGTACCGTTTGCGATAGCGGACGCCACCACGCTGACCGAGGCCGGTTACGTGGGCGAGGACGTTGAAAATATACTGCTACGCCTTATTCAGGCGGCGGACTTTGATGTCGACCGTGCCGAGCGTGGCATAATCTATGTTGACGAGATTGACAAGATTGCAAGGAAGAGCGAAAACCCGTCCATCACCCGTGACGTAAGCGGTGAGGGTGTCCAGCAGGCACTGCTTAAGATACTGGAGGGCACGACTGCGAATGTCCCCCCCGGTGGTGGCAGAAAGCACCCGCTACAGGAGTTTATCCAGATAAACACCGCTAACATCCTCTTTATCTGCGGTGGAGCGTTTGAGGGGATAAACAAGGTCATCGAAAAGCGTGTGAAGAACAAGACAATGGGCTTCGGCGCTGACATAAAGCGTCAGGAGGACAGTGAGGAGATGCTGAAGCATCTCGAGAGCCACGACTTTGTAAAGTACGGGCTTATCCCCGAGCTAGTCGGCAGACTTCCTGTTATAACGTCGCTTGTCAACCTTGATGAGGACGCGCTTGTTGAGATTATGACACGCCCTAAAAACTCCCTTGTCCGCCAGTACAAATATCTGTTTGAGTTGGACGGTGTGGACATAGAGTTTGAAGAGGACGCACTGAAGTCGATAGCCGCCCAAGCGATACAGCGCAAAACAGGCGCCCGAGGTCTAAAGGGTATACTGGAGGAGCGTCTGGGTGAATTGATGTTCAATGTACCGTCAGACAAGAGCATCGAAAAGGTAATAATCACAAAGGACTGTGCCGAAAACGGTGCAGAGCCTATTATAATTCGTGAAAGTACGGCTGTACCGCTACTGGCGGCACCTAAGAAAGAGAAAAAGCCGAGCACACGTCAGGTTAAGTAATATAGGTAAAACAAACTGTCACTATCAAAAATTGATAGTGACAGTTTTGTTTTGTGGGAGGACAGCACACACATCCCTTTAGGACATATGTAAAATTACAGCTTTTTTTAAAAAACATAGTGCATTTTCCAACACTTTTTGTTATAATGCAAAATGTAGGTTTATGTCGTAACGACGTATCCCTTTTTTGTGAAGTTAAAATACAAGAAGCTATATGCGGAGGAAACAAATGAGTATTCTAAACATCATAGGGCTAGCCGGTGGTCTGGCGGTATTTATCTACGGTATGACAATCATGGGTAAAGGGCTTGAGAAGTACTCGGGCGGCAAGATGGAGAAGGTACTGTCCAAGCTTACGAGCAATCCTTTTTTGAGTGTCGTTGTTGGTATGGTGGTCACCGCCACTGTGCAGAGTTCGTCTGCCACCACCGTTATCATCGTCGGACTGGTAAACGCAAAGATACTCACACTGCGCCAAGCGATAGGCGTTATAATGGGCGCAAACATCGGTACTACGGTTACGTCGCAGATTATCAGGCTGAGCGACCTCAGCAGTGACAACATATTTCTGCTACTGCTAAAGCCGTCAACCCTAGCGCCGGTAGCGGCGATTGCCGGTGTTGTACTGTTTTTATTTACTAAAAAAGCTTCGACAAAAGATTTGGGACAAATCCTCCTCGGATTTTCTATACTGTTTACAGGGCTCTTCGCAATGGAAGATGCAGTGTATGTACTGCGTGATTCACCTGCGTTCGTTGACCTGTTCTCCACCCTTTCCAATCCGTTCCTCGGCGTACTCGCAGGAGCAGGCGTAACGGCGATTATCCAGAGTTCCTCCGCCTCTGTCGGTATCCTTCAGGCGATAAGTGCTACGGGGATACTTACGTTTTCGTCAGCGTTTCCCATCATCATGGGGCAGAATATCGGCACATGTGTCACACCGATACTCTCCAGTATAGGTGCAAGCAAAAACGCTAAACGCTCCGCTATGGTTCACCTCTACTTCAACATACTCGGTACACTTATCGTGCTGTTTGGCTTCTACGGCTATCAAGCGGTGTTTGGCGAAATTTCCATGTGGAATGATCCTATAACAAGGACAGGCATCGCAAACTTCCATACGCTGTTTAATGTCGCTGTTACGCTGATGTTTATGCCGTTTATGGGACTGCTTGAAAAGCTTGCACGTGCCACAATAAAAGACCCTGCCGAAAAGCAGGAAGCAGAAGCAAACCTCCTCGACGAGCGTCTACTAATGTCCCCCTCCATCGCTATCGAGCAGTCACGCACCATGCTCCTTCGCATGGCACACGGTGCGGCTGACAACTACCACAACAGCGTAAGCCTGCTGGACAGGTACGACTTCAAGGTAGCGGAACGCATTAACGAAGCGGAGGACACCATCGACCGCATAGACGACATGGTAGAGAACTACCTTATCAAACTGGCGACAGGTGAACTGTCCGAAAACGAAAGCCAGACAGTCACCACCCTTATGCACCTTATCAGGGAATACGAGCGTGTGGGCGACTACGCTGTCAACATCATGGAAGTGGGCAAGGAGATGTACGAAAAAGACCTCGCCTTCTCAGATAGTGCAATGCACGAAATAGGCACACTGTGCAGTGCAGTAGGTGAGATAATCTCGCTCAGCATACAGGCGGTGGAGCATGACAGCCTTAAGTTTGCGTCAGACATTGAACCGCTCGAAGAAACGATTGACGCCATAGTCGACAAGCTGAAGGACAGGCACATAGAGCGCCTCAAAAACGGAAAGTGCAGTGTATACGCCGGCATAAGCTTCCTCAACATACTCACCGACCTAGAGCGTATGGCTGACCACTGCTCTAATATAGCGATTTATATCACAGCAGGCGACAGAAGTGACGACGACTTTAATAAGCACAGATACCTCGAGAAGAAGCATAGAGGCGAAGACCCTGCATATGTAGAGCTTTACGATACGTATATGGCGAAATACTTCAGTGTTGTTGAGCACGAAAGGAAGGCATAAATGCCGAATAACAAAAGCATTTTTCGCTACACAAAAGGCGAAGAACTGTGGAACGGTCTGACACATGCGGTGGGGTTTTTCTTCGCTGCCCTAGGCGGTGTGTACTTGATGTACGAAGCTGTATTGACAGGCGATGCGGTGAAAATTATTGCAGGAGCGATATACACGGTGTCACTAATGCTGATGTTTGCTATGTCCGCCACCTACCATCTTGTCACCGCTCCGGAGCTAAAACGTCTGTTCCGCTCGTTTGATCACCTCAGCATATATCTCCTGATAGCAGGCACATACACACCGTTTACACTGGTGACACTTCGTGGAAACAGTACAGGATTTATTATATTTCTGTCGGTGTGGGGCTGTGCGCTTTTAGGGTTTGGGACTAACTTTATTAAGTCGGAAAAGACGAAATGGGTAAGGGTTATTCTAAGCCTTGCGATGGGTTGGGCGATAGTGTTTGCCATCGGCGACATTATGGACATGTTAAGCGCATGGGGCATACTCCTGCTGCTTATCGGAGGGCTTTCGTACACCGTTGGAGTTGTATTTTACGCCTTTTTGAAGATGAAATATATGCACACGGTCTGGCATGTGTTTGTGATAATAGGTGCGGCGACACACTACTTCGCTGTGCTGTACTATGTGATATTGTAGTGGTGAGCGTAGCGATTAAATATAGCTTATAGTAGGGGTCTGTGACGAAATAGAATTAATTTCGTAAATTTGACGAAACCTTGTAGGGGCGGTCCTATGTGACCGCCCGAAACCGTGGTTTTTAC
>CAYJIK010000094.1:0-2024 GCA_964370205.1 uncultured Oscillospiraceae bacterium
TCTTTCTGCCCTTTGGGCAGATGGCCATTCCCCGGACGTTCTTATTTACGCTACCTGCACCTCTGAGCATTCACAGTAATCAACGACTAAATCCACCTACATCGCTGCGTTTTGCAGAAAACTCCACTCTGAAACGGGGATTGTTACGCAAGCATTCAAACGTCTACACGCCCTCCACCCTCCCACACAGCAATTTGTTGTCTCTTACATCCTTTACGCTGTTTATTATCTTCGCCGTTTACCCACAATAACGATAACATAAAACGACTGGAGCGTTGAGATGAATAATAAAAGAAAACAGAGTACTCGCACCCTGCTTGGATTCTTGCTGTCTTTGTTGATTTCAGGAGCGATATTTTCTGTACCTATGGTATTGGCAGGGTACATCATGACAAATAGTATAGCAAATACAGAAAACTTTACCGAGGGCTACTACCCTGAGCGTAGCGACGACTTCACTATGCTACTGGGTGGACAGCTCAGCGAGGGCAGTGACATTGAAGCGATACTTCTACTTAAAGTGTCCCCTTTGGACGGCGAAATCACCGTGGCTCAAATACCACCATCGCTATCGGTAATGAGCATGGGGCGCATCAGACAGCTCGGGTATGTCTGGGCAAATTCAGGTGGTGAAGAAGCTTTAGGAGCACTGTCCGAGACGCTTGGTATACAGATAGATCGCTTTGCGCTTGCGGAAGGGAGTGGTTTCATTCGTATGGTGGACACGGTAGGTGCGGTGGAGCTGGTTACAGATGAGGACATAAAACTCACAAGCGGTGGAGTGTTTTTGCCGACGGGTAACCATCTGTTGGACGGTAGAAAGCTGTTTATGCTTATAACAGGCGTGGAGGACCGACAGGTATTTGACACGCTAGCGGACATGGCTGTCTACACCATAAACAAGCGACTACCCACCATGAGCGTCACCCTTGCTGAACTTGCCTATAACAGCGTGTTAAACTTCTCTGTGAGCAGTAACCTTACAGCATGGGACTTCGAAGAGCGAAAACCCGCTTTTAGCTACGTCGTAGAGAATGACATAATAGCGCACGTACTGCCTATAACCACCGACGAACACGGCGAAGGTTGCTTTTTAACGGCGCAGTCCGTGGACGATATACGTGAAGCATTTGCGGTACACGTAGAGCAAAATGAAAATTTTCCCACAAATAATTGACGATAAACGGTAAAAAATTATTATATAGCAAAAAGCAGTATTGCAATTGACCTTTGCTTTTTGCTTGTCGATGGTATCAAAGATGCACTGCGTGAGAATGTGTCCAAGATATCGCCACCAAATATAGTGTAATAGTAAGGGAGATTTAATATGGAAAACGTAGGCGTAAAATGTTGTGTAAGCGAATGTATGCACTTTAAGAACGGCGACAAATGTGGTCTTTCTATGATTAACATCACAAACGAAAGAAACAGCCCTGCCGACATGGCAACACCGCACTTCTGTAAGAGCTTTACAAAGAGGGGCTAAGCTGATTTAGACTATAGGGGCGGTCATAAATGACTGCTGAGCTGACATTTGTGACCGCCCGAAACTTTTTAACATCTGAATACCGCCACTGTCTGACACCCCCATAATACACATGATTCATATTAAGCAAAACGGACGCTGTAAGGCTGTTTCCGACACTATCCATTACAGCCGATATTTGCCACTCATAAAACCCGCCCTTTATCTCATACTAGTATTGCAAGCACCTCAATATGCTAATACTAAGGAGATAATTAAAATGGCTAATAAACCTATAGTACCTGAAGCAAAGGAAGCTCTAAACCGCTTTAAGATGGAGTGCGCAAACGAAGTTGGCGTAAACTACAAGCAAGGTTACAACGGTAACCTAACAGCTAAGGAAGCCGGTTCCATCGGCGGCCAGATGGTTAAGAAGATGATCGAGTCTTACGAAAACTCCATGAAGTAAGCGTAAGCCTATTATTTGACGGAGGGGACGATGACTCCCACCGCCACAAAGGTCGTGCCACGAAATATTGTGGCACGACCTTATTTATAG
>CAYJIK010000094.1:2124-6478 GCA_964370205.1 uncultured Oscillospiraceae bacterium
TCCCACCGCCACAAAGGTCGTGCCACGAAATATTGTGGCACGACCTTATTTATAGGGAAACTCCAATTGAACATTCAGCATTCATTTCACTTCTGTAGGGCACACATTTTATGCGTACCGCCACCGCAGATACATATGTTACAGGTATGGCAATATAGCCCCCTAGGGCGGCCTATATTATCCGAACCCATGTGATAAATTTGTAGGGCAAGGGTTCTACTCTTGCCGCCCCGTTAGATATGCCCAAACTACAGTTGCAACTGTAGTTGTAACTGTAGTTGTAATTGCGGTAAGAGCAGAGCCCTTACCCTACAGGGGAATATTAGGCCAATCAGGTTGGTTCTACTACTGTCACCCTAAGCAGTCCCTCACAAACCACCCTACAGACAAGAGAATAACTCTTTATTGTTGTGTAAAATTATTATTACCTCAAAGTTAAATTAGATGATGGGCGATTTAAGTCATTGACAATGGTTTTAGATTGGTGGTAAGATGAAATAATAGTAGTGTTATTAAGCAATATCTCAAACGGATCAACCGGTACAGTTTGAGTACTTAGCCATACGATAGATTATATAAGCTGTATATATTTTTATGTGAAAGACAGGTGCGTATATGAAAAAAGCAACAGTTTTCCTGTTAGTCTTCACTCTACTGCTGAGCGGTTGCAGTGAACCTATTGTAGGGGATATCACGGTGGGCGGGTCGTCAGGTGAGTCGTCCGTTTCGATGTCGTCTGCCGTGCCGTCGTCTGACGTGCCACCTCCGTCGTCAGCTTCTGAAGCGGTGGTCGAGAGTTCTTCCTCTGAACCTCAGATGGCGTCTGTACCTGACGTGGTAACTCCTTCAGAGACTAGCGCGCCTTCGCCACCGTCGCCGTCACCTAGCAGTGTTGCCCCGAGTGTGCAGCCTCCCGACAGTGCGCCTTTGCAGAGCGAGGGAAGTGAAGTGCAGCGCATAGGATACAATCTGCTGAGCGACAGTGAGCAAGTGTTGTATGAAAAGATTTTCGAGATGTTAGATACCCGTTCGCCGGAACTAGTGCTGGAGGAGAATGAGCACGAGTACTTGAGTGATGTGTGGGCGGTAGTGCTTCGTGACAATCCGCTGTTCAGGTGGTCGGACAGCTATGTGCTGGAAACCGTTACACTGGGTGAGCAGAAAACACGAACAGTGCGCCCCGACTACGGCCTGTCAGACGAGGAACATGAGAGCAGACTACAGCAGATAAATGTCGGCACTAAGCTGATACTTTCGCCTGTGTCATCTGAGTGGAGCGACTATGAGAAGGCTAAGTTTGTGTATACGAGTTTAGCGATGGCCGTGGAGTACAACGTAAGCGAGAACGACCAGGACGTTTACGGAGCGCTTGTGGAGAGGGTCGCTGTTTGCGGAGGATATTCACGCACTTTGCAACACCTTTTGAACACGCTCGGTATACCGTGTATACAGGTGACAGGAGAAGCCGTCGATCGAGTGGGAGGTACAACTTCAAGTGAGGCGCACAGTTGGAACATGGCACTGCTTGACGGTGAATACTACCTGATAGATGCGACATGGGGCGACTCGGCACAGGCAACACTCCAAACGCCTGAGAATGTAAACTACGACTTTTTCTGCGTCACAACAGAGGATTTAAAGGAAAGTCACTTCCCGGACGACACACTGACGCTCCCCGACTGTACCGCCATTGCAAACCAGTACTATATAAAAGAAGGGGCATGGCTGGATAGTTTTGACGAGGACACGATAAAGGCGATATTTTCCGGTCAGCAGGACGAGGGGTATTTCTACCTGCGCTGTGCAGACACCGACACTTACAACGCTGTTTTAGCGTATCTGTTTGAGCAGGGTGGAGTGTACAGTATCCTAAATAGCTTACCGACGTACACCGAGGAGAACGTGACGAGAATATCATACCAGAGTGATGATATTATGAGGTCGCTAAGGGTTTACCCGGTGGGGTAGCGAAGATATAAATGGGCAGGAAATCATTGAAGTATTCAAGGAACTTCTTTCTATTCTATAATAATTGCAAGAGGGCTGTGACGTAATTATCACAAGGACAAAAAATGTAGGGGCAGGTGCAAATGACTACTAAGTAGTGATTTGCACCTGCCCCAAACCATGAATTTTCTTCTTGATTTCGGGCGAACACGCAGGTTCGCCCCTACATTTTCCATCAAATAACGAATTTTCTTTTTTGTGTCACAGACCCCTACTTTTTATTGTTTGTGTGTATCATCGCACTACACCGCCGACATACACCGCTTTTATTCTGAACTCCCTGTCAAGTACAAGAAAGTCAGCACGCTTTCCCTCTGAAATTTCACCTACGTTTTGACACTTTGCTATACGTGCCGGTATCGCTGTACAGGACATTATTGCCTTTTCCGGTGGGATGCCTATGTCTATAAGCCGTAGAAAGCTGTCGTACATGGTGGACACACTGCCTGCGATGGTGTCACTACCGCTTAGGACAGCACGGTCGCCACGCTTGTCCACCGATAAACCTCCAAGCTCATATCTGCCGTCAGCAAGTCCGCAGGCGGCGATAGAGTCGGACACTACCGCTATTCTGTCTGCCGCAAGCGAGAAAGCTGTTCTTATTACGCTGTCATGCACATGCACGCCGTCACAGATGAGTTCCGCCGTGAAGTCGCTGTCAAAAAAAGCCCCCACAAGCCCCGGCTCTCGATGCCCAAAGGGCGACATAGCATTAAACAGGTGGGTGATGTGGCTTGCCCCCAGTGCTTTTGCGGTTAATGCCTCGTCCATTGTGCAGGCGGTGTGACCCAGTGCGACTGTCATAGTGGAGGAAAGGAGCGGTAGATGCTCTGAAACACCGCCACGTAAAGGGTCTACCGACAGTAGAGCGACATTTTTATGGGACGCAAACAGGTGAGCCGCTTCTTCTGTGCAGTCACAGAGGTGGGCGGCATTTTGTGCGCCTTTTTTTACCGTATTATAAAAAGGACCTTCGAGGTGTAGCCTGTCAAACGGAAGAGGTAGCGTTGCGCTGTATCTCTCAAGCAGATCAGGGTAACTGTCAAGCGGACTGCTTACAATGGTGGGCAACACGGTGGTTACACCGTTTGACAGGTAAAAGGCCGCCATGCGGTCTAGGTCGGAGGGAGTGCAGGTGGAGAAGTCTGCGCCCACACAGCCGTGACTGTGAATGTCCACAAAGCCGGGGATGATGTAGCCTTTTGTGACGTGTAGGTCGGTGTCGTTTTCGAGGTCAGATAAATTAACGGTGGTAAATATGCCGTCTTTGACAGTGAAAGTTGCTGTCTGAAAGTTACCGTTAATAAATACGTTGTTACCGCTTATTCGCATAGTCTACTCCTTTCTCTCGGGGGAGTGTGTGTCGTTGTTTTCTATAATGAGGAAGTGATTTTCACAAAGTCCCGCACCGTGTCTGACGAAATTCGCGAGAATTCACCGTCCGCTGTCAGTGTTTTCGGGCTGAAGCTGACAGAAGGATTTAACAGTGCGGTGCTGTCCATTACAGGGACAAACGCCGAGGTGTGTACCTGTCGGCAGCCACTGCGCTCCACCAGCTCACGGACATTGTGACTGCGCACTCCACCGCCTGCAATTATCTGTATACCGCCCACTGTCCGCACCAGTTCGCCTATTATGTCAGCGCCCTCGAGGGCTGTTTTCGCTCCACCGCTTGTCAGTATGCGTGTCACGCCAATGTCGGACAGCGCTTTTGCGTTTGCAACCTTGCTACCCACTGCAACGTCAAACGCCTTGTGGAATACGATGTCCACCCCTCTCACGAGGCGCACTACTGCTTCGGCAAAGTCAAGATCTATCTCACCGTTTTCACGCAGACAGCCAAAGACGATGCCCTCTGCGCCCTGCTCTGCAAAGGCTACAGCGTCGTACAACAGTGTTTTACGCTCATGGGCATTGTAGAAAAAGCCACCCTCTCGGGGTCTGCACATCGCCACCACTTTAACGGCGGTGTTTTGCTTTACGTATTTAAGAGCGCCGAGTGACGGAGAAAGTCCGCCGTACGGTATACAGCTACACAGTTCTACCCTGTCCGCACCGCCCCTTGCGGCGTTTATAGCGTCGGTTACGCTTCCACAGCATACCTCGGTGATGATTTTCATGGATGGTCCTCCCTCGTTTAACCACGTGTAAAACACGTGAGGTAGATAGTAAATCTTGAAAGTATCGCAAAAGCGACTTATTAGCGTTTTATCTTCACAACAATTTTTGGTTTTATTATGTTTGTAGTATACACTACTTTGAAGGTTTAAGCAATTGGTGGAGGTGGGGTTCCTACGCTTAGCGGTATTCGCCTATCGGGAGAGAGCGTAAACAAGGACGTAGGGGC
>CAYJIK010000095.1:0-6311 GCA_964370205.1 uncultured Oscillospiraceae bacterium
TGTAAAAAAACAACACATTTTTGATATTTTCACGGAGTATTAACATTTTCGAGCTTTAACCCCATTACAAGTCGGAGTTGCCACCGTTTTTCGCCTTGCGGAGAGGAAGAAAACACTGCTCCCTGTAGGGGGACTGTCTTAGGCGAGTGGCGATTGGACGTTCGGAGATGACGGTGATGGTGGGGAGTGGGGGGAAGCCCGAACGGTCAAGCTCCGCCGCCGAGATGGGGGTGAAAACGGAATTTTTACGCCACGTTCGGTGGGGGTGATATCCCAAACACAATTACAGGGGGTAAACATGAATAAAATACAACCTCTGTAGGGGCACATAATGACCGCAAAACGGTCATATTAATACCGCCCGTCGTTTTTATTTGCGTGTGTGACCTCTGGGGGGCAACGTCCCACACGCCCACACCCCTGCGCCCTCCATACATCCATCTTCACTTTTTCCGCCCCACGGCACGCAGGAATGGCTGACGAAAGTCAGACATTTGAATGCAGTGCCCTACACATTATCTTCACTCTTCACTCATCTCGCTCCCTACTCAGGGAACAAACAAAACGTATACCCCTCGCCCTCAGCGTAGTCGATAAAGTCGCCCAAAACAGCGGCGTTATCAGACCCTGTCAGGTGAAGTAGCGTAATCTCGCCCGGGTGCAGTTCCTCCTTGAGTTTAGCCAGCGACTCCGCCTCGCCCATCTGGTCATTAGCGTCCCAATCACGGTAGCCGAAGCTCCACAGCACTGACGTATACCCCATCTGCTGATGAAGCGCCAGCAGCTGTTCCGAGAACGCCCCCTCGGGGAAGCGCAGAAGTCGCATGTTGACTCCATAGGTATCGTAGACAAATGCGTGCTGTGACTTAGTCTCCTCAAACGCTTCTTCTATCGTAAGCGTCGTGTAGTTCGGGTGATTATAGCTGTGATTTGCTATCTCGTGTCCCTCGCCTATCATGCGGTTCACGAGTTCACCCTCTACATTTGTGTAATGGTAAACCAAAAAGAACGTCGCCTTCACGCCCTTCTCTTTAAGTGTATCCAAAACATCAGCGGTATATCCCGCCTCATAGCCCAAATCAAAGGTTAAGTATATGTTTTTTTCATTTGGCATTATGAAGTTTGCGGATAGGTGTCCGTAATCCTCCTGTAGCCCTGTAGGGCCTATGGGACGATTATCTTCGTCGTCATGCACCCCCGGCCCCCACGGCACGAACTCTGCGGACAGTGCGCCGATTTCCTCAAAATCGGCGCTCATTGTGCTCATGGAACTGTCCGGCTCCGAGGAGAACTCGGGCGGCAGTGGCACTGAAACTTCGGGCGTAGGAGTCGGGGTCGGCGTTGGAGTGGGAGTAGCGGTCGGCGTGGGGGTAGGCTCAGGTGTGGAACTGATCATCCCTCGCTCAAAACAGCCTGTCAAACTCACGACGACAAGCACGGCAATAGCCGCTAAAAACAGTCTTCTCATTGTTTACCATACCTTTCTTGTCAAAAACAGGGCTTTTCATGTGGCAGTTCAGACCGCCTACACTGTCGGCAACCCAAAGCAGGCTGCACACAGCCCTTTTAAAGTATCACCACATATAAACAGCCAAACCGCTCGGACTTGTCCGACAGAGCTGTCTATACGGATAGCAAGCCCCTGTCCCATAATGACAACACAGGCTCTGTTATATATTGTGCGTTTTTGCCGAAATCATGCATTTTGTTTTTTGAGGAGGGAAAATCCACTGTTTCACAAACCTTCTGCACCCAACCTCCCCTATTCCACACGCTCCCCTCCGTGGCCGGTGACCTAAGGCGAGTGGAGATGAGCTTTGACCGCTCACTAACGTCAATGGCGATGATGGCGGGGGCGGTCAAATGGGCACGCTCCGCCGCCGAGGTGGGGGCGGTGACGGACAGCGTGCGATACGTTCGGTGGGGGTGATGCCTCGGTACGTAAAACAGGGGACAAACATGAATAAAACACAACCTCCGTAGGGGCGCATAATGACCGCAAGACGGTCATATTCATACTCGCTCGCCCCCTATTCCACACGCTACCCTTTGTGGTCGGTGACCTAAGGCGAGTGGAGATGAGCTTTGACCGCTCGCTAACGTCAATGGCGATGATGGCGGGGGCGGTCAAATGGGCACGCTCCGCCGCCGAGGTGGGGGCGGTGACGGACAGCGTGCGATACGTTCGGTGGGGGTGATGCCTCGGGGCGTAAAACAGGGGGCTAACGTGAAAATCACACCATCTCCGTAGGGGCAGATAATGACCGCAAGGCGGTCATATCTTGGTCGTCCGGCGTTTTTATTTATGTTTGTGCCCTCCGGGGTACAACGTCCCACACAACAACGCCCCCTACGGCACGCACACAGTGCGTGCCGTACAGATCCACTCCTCGCTCCCCTCCGTGGAAAGACGTTAAAACTCCCCCAGTCACCTATTCATTATTCACTCTTCACTTTTCTCACTCTGTACCGACCCCCAAAACTTCCACCCCGACTTACAACCTTCGTCGATACTGTGTACCGCTTTCCAACTCATCAGCGTTTCTGCCTTTGTGCAGTCGGCGTAACAAGTGGCGATATCGCCGGGGCGTCTTGGTTGTATCTTATAAGGTATCGGCACGCCTGTAGAGCGCTCAAATGCCGTTATCATCTCGAGGACACTCGTCCCCTTGCCCGTGCCGAGGTTAAACACCTCCACCGCCGAGCTGCCCTCCACCTGTTGACGTTCCAGTGCCGCAACATGCCCCATCGCCAGATCTACAACATGGATGTAGTCACGCACACCTGTGCCGTCAGGAGTGTCATAATCGTCACCGAACACACCCAAATGAGGAAGCTCACCTGCTGCCACCTTAATGATATACGGCAACAGATTGTTCGGGATACCTCGTGGGTTCTCGCCGATAAGAGCAGACGAATGCGCCCCAATCGGGTTGAAATAACGTAGCAGCGTCACCTTAACGTCAAACGCCACTGTCCACTCCTCAAGTAGCTTTTCTATCATCAGCTTTGTTGTGCCGTAGGGGTTTGTAGTGCCGCCTGTTTTGGCGGTCTCGGTTATGGGAAGCGTTTCAGGGTCGCCGTACACGGTAGCGGACGAGCTAAACACTATACTCTTGACCCCGTGAGCCTCCATCGCTTTGCAGAGGTTTATTGTACCGCCGACATTGTTTTCGTAGTAGTAAAGCGGTTTAGCGACACTCTCACCCACCGCCTTAAGCCCTGCAAAGTGTATGACAGAATGTATCTCATGTCTGGCGAATATGTCCGCTATGTCGTCATACTCACGGATGTCACCCTTGTAAAAAATCGGCCTAACCCCTGTTATGGTCTCTATCTTATCCACCACATCAGCATGTGAATTGGACAGGTTGTCAACAATCACCACATTATGCCCCTGCTTTATAAGTTCCACCACCGTGTGGCTTCCGATGTACCCTGTACCGCCTGTAACGAGTATATTCATAGTCTATAATCCTTTCCGCTATCGCCACAAAGTAGCGTTTCTACAAATTAAAAGCCCCAACACCGTGTATATATAGTATAGGCAAAAGTCCTCGCAATATCAGGGACGTCGCTTGGTGTCGTTATATAGGTTATTATAATGCAAAAATAGCGTTTAGGCAATATTATAGTGTAATTAAGAGTTTTTGGGGGGCTAATGGCTAAAGCCTTATCTGCGGATACAGCCTTTTCTACGATAAGTCGGTGAATGGTGAAGATGTTGGGGTGGAGGTTTTTATTGATCTGTAGGGCACGCACTGTGTGCGTGCCGCTTTGGTTAGGCCGAGGTACAATCAACACCACTCCACAGTGGGGACGAGTGGAAATCGGCAGGTTCGGACGACCAAAACATGCCCGTTTTGCGGTCATTATCCGCCCCTACAGAGGTTGTGTTTTATTCGTGTTTCCCCCTATAATTGTGTTTTGGGATATCACCCCCACCGAATATGGTGTAACCATGCACCTCACCACCCCCACCTCGGCGGCGGAGCGTGCCCATTTGACCGCCCCCGCCATCATCGCCATTGACGTTAGTGAGCGGTCAAAGCTCATCTCCACTCGCCTTGGGTTACCCTGTCACAGAGGTCGCATACGTAAACAGGAACGTCGGTCGGTCACATAGGACCACCCCTACGGAGATGGTGGTTTGTTTGCGTTAATCCCCCACTTTTACGTCCCGTATCTCTCCCCCCTCAAAAACCATTCTGGCATTTTCGACAAAACGCCCTAAAATATTCTACTTTTCACCCTAGTTTAGTACACTATTTTTTCATCACATCGCTTAACCCTAAATAAAGTGCACTTTTTGAGGTATTTTTTCCATTTGTTGTAAATAAACTTAAATGTGTTCGGCTTGACAAAACAGGAAGTGAATATTATAGTAAAAAACTGAACATAATATTTTTACGGACAACTTACATAAATTCCCTTGAGTAAAATTCAACTTCTTGCTCTTGGAGTTGTCCGAGGCGGATGTGGCATTGTCACCATTCCGCAATTCAGTTACTCACGTGTGCGCACCGAGTGTGGTGGTCTACGTGGGTTTCTCGCCTGAAACGCACATGAACATCTAGGGCGTATCGGGCGGAAAGGTATGGTATTTTTATGGGAAGCATTGTTCGATGTTTAAGCAAGATTTTATTTAGGAAGAGAACCGCATTTATCTGCCTGCTCATGTCGGTGAGTTTTATGCTGGTTTACTACACCGAGAGCATGACGGTACAATATGTGCCGAGCGATGATGGCATCTCGACCATGGCGCTGACTATAGGAGACAGCCTCACCGAGGTGGACGAAGAGCCGGGGACACGCCTACTGTCACGTAACGTGGATAATTTCCCTGTCACGCCGATAGTGGTAGAAGATTCACCGCCCCCTGAAGGCTTTGCGGTGGCTGTCTATGTTGATGGACTAAAGCGTGTATTCACCGCAAACAACGAGATGACGGTGGACAATCTACTGGAGGACAACGACATCTACCTCCGCACACATGACACGATAAGTCTGCCGACAAACTACTACCTAGTGGATGGCGACGAAATCACCATTGAGCGCATTGACTACATTGTACGAGTGGAGGAGGAAGTTATACCCTTTGAAACCGACTACCGTCAAAACAGCCTTATAAGGTCGGGGCGGTCTGAGGTGCTTACCAGAGGAGTTACAGGACTGAAAGAGGTCACCTACACCGATAAGGTGGTGGATGGAGTGGTGGTTAATACCACGACAGACAGCGAGACAATCATATCCGAGCCATCGCCACAGCTCACCCTTATAGGTGGCAGTGAAGCGATATCCGACCTCGACTTCGGCTATGAGCTAGACGAAAACGGTGTCCCCACCGAGTATGTCACAGTGTACTCAAACCAGATAGCGACAGGGTACAGCGGCGGCAAGGGCACTTACGGAGCCTCGGGCGACTTCCTGTACTACGGCTACGTAGCGGTGCGAGCGGACGAAATCCCCTACGGCACAAAGATGTACATCACCAGCGCAGATAACTCATTCGTCTACGGCTACGCCATAGCGGCGGACACAGGTATCGGCCTGATGGACTACGTCATCGACATCGACCTCTACTACGAAACTTTCAGAGAGAGCCAGCTGAACGAGCGCAGGATTGTGAATATATACATCTTGGAGTAGTTACGTAACGTAGATTTAAATCGATATATTACATGGTGTATTGAGTTTTGTTTACAATATGTGTAACTAAAGCTCATTACTACAATAAGTATACAAAGCGGAGAGTGTTTCTCCGCTTTTTGTATTATGCTTTAACGAAAAACGGTTTAACCGGTTTTGCGTTAAAGCATAACTAAAACGGCACGCATACAATGCGTGACCTACAGCTCCACTTCCCCTTCCTCAGTGGTCGACAACCCAAGGCGAGTGGAGATGCGCTCTTGACCGCTTCGCCAATGTGAAAGGAAGATGATGTGAGGGCGGTCAAGTTGGCACGCTCCGCCGCCGAGGTGGGGGTGATTAGTAAATGTTTACTGTACGTTCGGTGGGGGTGATATCTCGGACGTAAAATAGGTCGACAGACGTAAATATTCCATCTGTAGGGTCGCACCTATGTGTGCGACCGTCCTCCTGTACCCCTGCCGGCGGAATGCATGAATAGCTGACGAAGGCAGACATTTCAATGCATTCCCTACGCACTTGACCGCAGACCAGCCCCCACCCTTAACTATTCACTTTCCCCTCACCTCCCACGTCCTTATCCCCACACCCTGAAATAGTGCATCGCCGCATAATGACCGCAAACGGGCGGATAATATCCGCCCCTACACAATCCTTTTTTG
>CAYJIK010000096.1:0-6118 GCA_964370205.1 uncultured Oscillospiraceae bacterium
CCATACCACGCAGTACAAGGGAGGAAGCACTTAGTATAGCGGCGTTCAAGGCGAAAGTAAATAGTTTCCTCATGGTGGCACCCCTTTCTGATGTGGTATATGTAAAGCACGACCTTAGGGTGACCGATATTATCCAAACGTGTTTGTGAACCGATTTTGCAAAGCGAAATTCAGCCCACTGCTGCGTTAAAGCGTTTTGGAGTACAGACAGTACGCCTACAACACTTTTCCTTGCAGAGAACTGAATTTCACTCTGCAAAATCTACGACACCGAGTAGGCGGTTAATCATCTCGTTGGACACCGATTTAATCTGTTTTAATAGCGATAACAAAGCCTACTCTGTGCCGATTCTGATAATATAGGTCACCCTAAATTATATTCAGGTTGTCCTGTGCTTAGTACTTGTTATATCCACATATGTAGAGGTTTGTGGGAGTGGGGAAAATGGTGAGCACCCATCAGTGACGTTGTTCCTCAGCCGTCCAATATCGTAAACAGCGAGGTAGGGGCGAAGCCCCGCCTGTGCACGGCACAGGCAAACAAAAGAAAGCTCGGGCCACACGCCCGAGCTTTCTTTTGTTTATTGAGCTTCGCTCAATGGGGCTTCGCCCCTACCTCGCTGTTTACGATATCTCAGATAGGCGAACCACCTACCGTGTACAAAAGCACAAAGTGCTGTACAAAAGCACGAAGTGCTCTAAAAAAAGCACGAAGTGCCCTAAAAAAGCACGAAGTGCAGTGCTTCCCACGCTAAACTGCCACAGTCGGCGGCACTCCTTACACACGTCCTCTACTTATCCGACTTAAGCCCTGCACCGCACATCGGTATCAGCACGTCAGTCAGCGCCTCCACCTCTTTCACGTACCGTGTGTATGCGGCATACGTAGCGGCGGCAGTGTGTTCGCAGTATATACCGCTTTTTGCAAGCGTCTCACGAGCCGGTAGTATATCCTCTTCCGTTGCCGTAATAACACGTACATTATATTCTTTTATATACCGTAATATTTCCTCGCCTCGCATCGGGACACCTATCGCTATACCCTCGGCCAAAGTGGGGGAGACGGTTACAGTCGGCGTACTGCTCAAGCGGCTATCCACCGCTGACTTAAACGGCGCACAGTTTTCACTCTGTACAGCGTAAATATTAGGCATACTCTCAATAACACCGCTTTGCAGCAGATGTCGGAGGCCTTTTATAACGCCAATAAACAGCGTCCCGTTACCCAGTGGGATAAACAGATGGTTTGGTATTCGTCCCAGCTGTTCGAAAGTTTCGTAGATGTATGTCTTTGTGCCTTCATAAAAATAAGGGTTGTAGACATGGCTTGCGTAGTATGCACCGCTGTCAGTTACCTTTTTACGGCAGGCGTCGGCGGTATCATCTCGGCTGCCGTCCACCACGTTTACAGTAGCACCGTGCGCCGCAATCATATTGATTTTACCCTGTGAAGTGCCTTTGGGGACAAAAATCTCACAGTCCACTTTGATTTTTCCACAGTATGCCGCCACTGCGTTACCTGCGTTTCCACTCGAGTCCTGAACGACACGCTCTATACCAAGCTCACATATAAGCCAGGCCAACACCGCCGCTCCTCTATCCTTAAAGGACAGTGTCGGAGCAAAATACTCAAGCTTTAGCATTACATTTTCATCAAGAGGGACAATAGGTGTCATCCCCTCGCCCAGTGTGACAGACCGCCAACCCTCACCACCAATAGGCATGAACTTGCGGTAGCGAAACATCCCCCACACACTGCTATCGATACAGTCCGCTGAAAAAGGGGGTAGCGTATACCGAAGCGAAAAAAGCCCACCACACTCACAACAAGGGAGAAGCGTATCAGTGGGGTAGATCTTCCCACACTTTTCACAGACATATGTCGGAGCGCCCATCTTAATCCTCCTTAACAGCGATAGCCTCAAGCTCTACAAGACTTCCAAAGTGAAGCGGTAGCACAGGAACAATCGCCCTTGTCGGTTTATGCTCACCAAAGTACTCGCTGTAGACAGTGTTTACACTGTCCCAATGTTCTATACCTGCTATATAAACCCTGACACTCACCACCTGCCGCCTTGTCATACCTGCCGCCTCCAGCACTCTATCAAGGTTTATCAGCACCTGTCTTGCTTGTGTGGAGATGTCCTCTCCAACCAGCTTTCGAGTGTCCATGTCAAGAGGAAGCTGTCCCGAGATGTAGAGCGTATTGCCCACCATCATACCGGGGCTGTAGTGTCCGCTGTTAACTCCTTTGTAGTCGGGTATTATCGGTTTCATACTAACATTCCTTCCGGTTTTAATTATTAGTTAAATGTTGCCGCCGTTATTTTTTGCTTTAGGGTGTAGTGTCCAACTTGCGGCGTAGTGGGTGTCTGAAAGCTTGAAAAACGGTGGCTCTAACCGTGCGTCTATCTTTAAAGCTTCAGGATTGCGTGGGTGAAACGCATCGCCACTTGGGACATTCACCATGTCAGGCGGTGCCCCCGAGATACTGTGTAGCCTACCCTGTCTATCAGCGGAACCACTCGGTATCGACGCAAGCAACGCTTTTGTGTAAGGGTGTGCAGGACTGTTCAGTATTTCGTCCGTCCGTCCCACTTCGGCTATCTTACCTGCATACATCACACAGACACGCTCTGCTATAGCGGCAACCACCCCCATGTCATGCGTGATAAACATCATGGAAAGGTTCTCTCTATCCCTGATATCCTTTAGCAGTGAGAGTATACGAAGTTGCACCACTGCATCCAGAGCGGTAGTCGGTTCGTCACATATCAGCACCTTTGGAGACATCCCAAGCGCCATCGCTATAGACACCCTCTGTCGCATACCCCCCGAAAGCTGAAACGGATACTGTGACAGTACACGTTGACTGTCGCTGATACCTACCTTTTCAAGTAGCTCCCGTGACAGTTCCTCGGTGTTTTTGGACTGATTGTCACCCTGCTTTACCGCTTCTTTTAATTGCTTGCCGATCTTCAGAACAGGGTTTAGCGATGTGAAAGGGTCTTGTAATATAAGGGCAATTTCTCTGCCTCGTATCCGCATAAGTTCACGCTCGGAGAGCTCTACAAGCTCCCTGCCGGCGTAGACAATGCTACCGCTGTCTATCCTTCCGTTATCGGGGAGAAGTCCCAGTATCGCTTTAGAGGTAACCGACTTGCCACAACCCGACTCGCCGACTATAGCAAGTATCTCTCCTTTGGCAAGCTCTAAACTGATACCCCGCACTGCACGGACAATACCCCTGTCCGTTCTAAAAGATACGTGTAAGTCATTAATCTCCAGTATGCTTTTCATAAGTGGACTGCCTTTCCGTGCTGTTTAGTAGAGGAAAGCTACATTTTTGTGTTTATAAAGCAGGCAGGGTAGCTCACGCTGTGGCGGTTCGCCGCTTAGTTTGCCGTCCAACAATAGTGTAGCCCCCTCAATAAGCGTGTGTATAATATCGGACGGCACTTTACTGTCGCCGTGGGAGGGGTAGACAGTGTCAAACTCGGATAAAAAGCTCGTCATGCGCTTCATACTATGGAGGTAACTCTCAAGATTACGCCCACCGCCAAACATGTAAATTGACCCGTTCTGTATACTGTCACCGCCGATTAGGATACGATTTTCTCTATCCAGTAACGCAATACTGCCCGATGTATGCCCGGGGATGTGTATTATATGGAGTGAAAGTCCGCCAAGGTCGACAGTGTCGCCGTCCCACACAGCTACGATGTCCTGTTTCACACCCTTCTCTCTAAACCGCTCCAGCTCTGCAGGGTGAAGCATAGCGCAAGGGAAACTGTCGTTAGCACCGAGGTGGTCACCGTCAGCATGGGTGTTAAGTAGTGTAATTGGCAGAGTAGTTAACCCCTCTGCCACTGCTTTGAGGTCACCTGTACCAAAACCTGTGTCCACAAGCAGGGCTTTTTTCTCGCCAGTTACGAGAAAAGCACGAACCCCATTTTCTTCGATAGCCGTGTAGTTTTTAGATAGTGTTACGATGTTGTAAGGGTTTGACATGTGAATCCTCCTCATAAAGATTGTTTTTTAAAGTTTGCTAAATCACTACTCCCATTATACATTATTTTCGCCATTTGTACAGTATTTGACCTCGTTGAAAGTGAGTAAAAGCGGTGTTTCACATTTTCGCAAGTGGTATCCTGTGGATTTTTTATGTTTTACCACCGCCGGATAGTAGCGTAAACCGGAACGTCCGACCAATGGCCATGTCGGCTTGCGAGCCGACTAACAAAAAAAGCTCAGCCCCAAAGGCTGAGCTTTTTTGTTTCCGCCCTTTGGGCGGATGGCCATTGGTCGGACGTTCCGGTTTACGCTATCTCCAAAACAGCATACTCACTTTCATCTCGGTTTAAGTCGCTAAGTATCCGCCCACCGCTTATTACAAATGCCGCAGAAGTTCACCTCACAGCAAAAAACTCCATCCGGAAAGCACATTTAATAATTATACACCTTTTTATACTTGATAAACATCAGCACGACAACGCCTGTACTCAAAAATTCCGCTACAGGGACAGCAAGCCAGATACCGATTTCGCCGAGTAGTTCAGGTAAGAGCAGTATCATTACTGTCTGAAGTACAAGCGTTCTCAAAAAGGATATAAACGCTGAAATTTTTCCGTTGTTGAGTGCTGTGAAAAACGCTGAAGCGAAGATGCTCATAGCCGCAAACATATAAGACGTTGAATATATAGCAAGCGAAAAAACCGAAAGGTCAAGTAGTTGTTCATCGTAACCTACAAAGATAGCGGCAAGCGGTCTTGCAAAGATGATACCGAGAGCCGTCAATATAACGGCTGACGAAATCACAAGGACAATGCTCTTTTTAAACATTGACTTTAGCTCTACAAAATTTTGCGCACCATAGTTGTAGCTGATAATTGGCGACGCTCCTATTGTGTAACCGATAAACGTTGCAATAAACACGAAAGATATGTACATAATTACACCGTATGCCGATACCCCGTCAGGGCCTATGAACCTCATCAGTTGTAGGTTGTAGAGCATGTTTACCAGTGACATTGACACGCTTGTCATCATCTCGGATGCGCCGTTTGAGCAGCTTTGAAACAGCGCTTTAAAGTCCCACTTAAACTTTGTGAAGCGAAGGCTTGAGTTGTTCCTTTTGCTTAGGAAATATAAAAGAGGGATTATTCCGCCGATGAACTGACCCGTTATTGTCGCAAGCGCAGCGCCAGCAATGCCCCATCTAAATACAGCTATAAAGAGAAAGTCCAAAGCTATATTCGTAACGCCTGACGCTATAGAGAGCATCATCCCCATCCTGGGCTTGTCCGCAACGACGACGAAAGGCTGAAAAGAGGTCTGGAGTATAAAAGCAGGGATACCGATAAGGCTGATTGTGCCGTATGTGATACAGTCTCCCAGCATATCGGGAGTAGCCCCGAGAGCGATTGCAATAGGCTCGATAAAGATTATGCCAAGCGTTGCAAGTGTGGCGGCACCGATAAACAGCGTGACAAAAATCATGGTGAACACTTCATTAGCCTTCTGCCTGTTTTGCTCCCCCAGATATTTCCCAACCAAAGCGCAACCGCCTGTACCCAGCATAAAGCCGAATGCCCCGAATATCATAATAAACGGATAAATCAAATTAAGCGCCGCAAAGGCGTCTTTCCCGACATAGTTTGAAACAAATATACCGTCCACCACGGCGTAAACAGACGTTATAATCATCATTATAATAGACGGTATTGTAAATGCTATTAACTTCCTGTAGCTAAAGCTGTCTGAAATTTGGATGTTCATATCTATGACCGTGCACGAACAAATGCAGGACCTATTGCAAATTGAGGTCTCGTGTGTGCATTTCCTTTTAGTGTTATTAGCGTTTCTCCTGAGGTTTGGCTGTGTCTAAAGAAAAACGGATAAGATAACAAGCCAAAAGGCAGGTCATCTTATCCGGTGTATTACTTCTAAATTCACCCTCCGACAAACTGTTGCTACTATATCAGAGCTTATGTTGCTTGTCAAGCGCTCAAACGATAATTTGCTCCTCGGTTTTACGTTTTTTTGCGTGTCTGGGACAGTAAATGTTTCCCACCGAGGGCAGACAGCTGCAGAATCTACTGCGCCGGGAAAGTGTAAA
>CAYJIK010000097.1:0-5928 GCA_964370205.1 uncultured Oscillospiraceae bacterium
CAAAAAAAACACCCCCCCCCCCCCCCCCCCGGGGGGGTTTTTTTTTTTTTTTTGGGCGTGCCTTTTTGGGGGCCCCCCCCCCCACCTCACTGTTTCCGCTATCTCCAAATCAAGCGTCAAACGCAACTCTACTGCTTGTTCCACCAAGCGGAACGTCATCTTGCCGAAGGCAAGCAACACAAAAAGCTACCCTTAAAAACTAAACGTTACATCGTTAAGCCCTCCCACAAAAACAAAACTCAAAACACCCATTGTTAAACGAACCCTACCTCGCCCTATGCAACAGTAAACCCGCCCCAAAACAACCACACCTATAACAGCCTACAACCCAAAAGTTCAATAAGCCCCCCAACACAGCTCCCCTTTTCTTCACCAACCACACCCCAAACACCTCACAGTTGCACATATCCGAGTTTTGTGCTATAATAGTTAAGTTATTAAAATAAAAGAGGAAAATGGGTTGAAAATAGCAGTATCTGTTCGCTACGTGTTAACATTCATCTATTGTGTAGAACAGTTAGGAATTGCTAACCCGAAGAAAGGAGAGGCAAAATGAGTGATGTAAATGTAAGCAAAGAGGAGGCACGAGCCGCTCGGTATAAGCGAATGGGTGAGATGCCGGTGCGGCCGCTTATACTTTCGTTGTCCACACCGTCCATCGTCAGTATGATGATATCGTCATTTTACAATATGGCGGACACCTACTTTGTAAGTCTGCTCGGCACGTCCGCTTCGGCGGCTGTTGGAGTCATATTCCCACTGATGGCGATTTTCCAAGCGGTAGGGATGTGCTTTGCGGCAGGTGCAGGGGTTTACATATCACGGCTACTGGGTGAGAAAAATGTACAGAGGTCAAACGAAACGCTTGCAACGGCGTGGTTCACCACATTAGCACTCGGTGTGCTTATTGGTATAGTGGGGCTGTTAAATGTCACGGGGCTTGTCAGGATGCTGGGCGCTACCGACACAATTCTCCCCTATGCTGAGAGTTACGCTTCCATCATACTGTTCGGCGCACCTGTCATTATGGTGTCGTTTGTTATGAACAACATCCTCAGAAGCGAGGGTAACTCATTTTTTGCGATGATAGGCATAGGCGCAGGTGCTGTTATAAACATTATCTTAGACCCTATCTTAATATTTTGGTTTGACATGGGTATAGCAGGTGCGGCACTTGCGACTGTCATCAGCCAGTGCATTAGCTTTGCGATACTTCTGGGGCATTTTATTATGAAGCGCAGTGCTCTAACGCTGAGCATAAAGAATGTCCGCTTTGAACTTCCATTATACACAGAAATAGTAAAAATGGGACTACCCTCGCTGTTCAGACAGGGACTTACCTCGCTCAGCATGGTAATACTAAATAATGTAGCCGCTCCGTACGGCGACTACGTTATCGCTTCGGTGTCGATAGTCACTCGCATAACCTTCTTTGCAAACTCCATCATGCTCGGCTTTGGGCAGGGTTTTCAGCCGGTGGCAGGGTTTAACTACGGTGCTAAAAAGTACAAACGACTGTGGGACGCTTATGTGTTCACCGGGATGGTACTGCTCGGTATAGCGTTTTTAAACACTGTGGTGTTCGCTTTCTTCTCGGAGGAGCTTGTCGCATTGTTCAGGAAGGACGACTTGCAGGTAATCGCACTGGGTAGTCTGGGGCTCTTCTGGTCAGGTGTGTTTATGCCGTTTAAGGCGCTATCCATACTGGTCACCATGACCTTCCAAGCGCTCGGTAGAGGTGTACCGGCGACACTACTCTCCTTCGCAAGACAAGGACTTGCCCTCATCCCTGCGATACTGATACTGCCTATATTCTTTGAAGAAAAAGCTATGCCACTTGCACAGCCTGTAGCGGACGTTTTAGCGTTTGTGCTACTGGTGTTCCCGTACATGATATTCCTGATGAAGGAACTTAGAGGGTACGTGAAAGCAGAGGAAGCTGAGAAGTCGCAGAAAACGGCGTAGTTGTAACGATATTTTTCGTTGAGTTTTTACAATTGGCTAAACCTCCACGACACGGTTGTCTGAATTAGGGGCTGATGCCCTCATCACCACGAAACGTTCATGCAAAACCGACGTTTCAGGTCGATGTAGGCATCGACCCCTACATTTTTTACGCAGTATCCCTTTAATGCGATAACCCTTGTTGTTTAGACCACCCATCACTACTTTGCGTCAATTTCTTCCACCGCCTGAACAAAGCCACGTTTTTTCCGCATTTACGACACATTCTTACAAAAGTGACACAGATAAACAAAGAAAACGCTTGCACAACAGGAAAAAAACATTATAATAGTATAAGGAAGTTTAGAGTGACCGTAGCGGTCATACGACGTAACATCACTTCCGACAAAGTAATAATCATGCAATAAAGGGGAACGTTTATGTATACAATGTTAAAAGCTTTGATGTTAGGGCATCTACTGGGGGACTTTGTGCTGGGTGGCAGTGGAGCTAACTCCATAAAGTTTTACAAAGTGGGGGGCGCGGTTATTCATGCGCTGATAAGTTCGGTGACGCTTGTGGGGGTCATATTTTTCCTGTACGGCTCGGCTGGGCTTCCTCTTGCACTCACTGCCTCGGTGCTACATATTATTATAGACCTCCTTCACTGGTGGTGTGGCGGCTTTGAATTCAAGTATCAATTTATACTCTATCTGGTCGACCAGCTCCTGCACATACTTTCACTTGTGTTCCTGACCTCTCTTATCGGTGCAACCGCACCTGCGCTAAGCGAGAACACGGTGTTCTTCATTGACATGATACTGATGATACTGCTCTGCTCGGTGTTTGCTATCGTCACCACTAAGACTGCACTTTTAGACATCTACCCGAAGTACTATGCCAACCGTAAATTCTACGAGCTTTCCGAATTTTCAGTGGACGCTATGTTTGGGCTATCAATATTTACCGCCTACTTTGCTATACCTTTTTTGATAATCGCTGTGCCTGTCGGTATAGTCTTCTCGATTTTGTACTTTATCTTTACACTGGTATGGATAAAGACGCCTGCCCCAATTGTCCTTTTAAAGACGATAACCATTTTCTTTTTGGGGACTATTATGTTTTCGTTTATCTAAGCGATTGAATTCGTGACAAAACAGCAGAAAGGTAGGCTTTATGGACACAATTATATTGATAATATCGCTGATGTCACTTGCTGTTTCGGTTGGCGTTTTGATCACTGTTACGGCAAAAAACAAAGAGCTCAGTGCAAAACTCGACAAAGCAACCGCTGACAACAGTGCAGAGCTAACAAATCGGCTTGCAACCATGAAATCGGAACTGCTAACTTCACTACAGGACAGTCTACGCCTAGTGGGTAGCAGTACGGCGGACATTCAGCGTACCGCCGCCACTTCACAGGATAGCCGCATGGCAGAACTGACAAATACCCTAAATGAATCTATGAAGCTACTAAGCGGAACGCTCGGCGAACAGCTAACCCGAATGGATAGGCGCTTTGAGGAACTGTCGTCAGGGACATTTAAACAGCTTGAGGCGGTACGCACAGGAGTGGAGGCACGCCTGACAGGGTTGCAGGACGAAAACTCGAAGAAGCTTGAGCAGATACGTGTCACGGTGGACGAAAAACTACAGTCCACGCTGAACACTCGCCTCACACAGTCGTTTAGCCTTGTCAACGAAAGGCTTGAACAGGTTTACAAAGGACTGGGTGAAATGCAAAGCCTTGCGACAGGAGTGGGCGACCTCAAGAGAGTGCTTGCAAACGTCAAGACAAGGGGTATACTCGGCGAAGTGCAGTTAGGTGCGATACTGGAGCAGATACTCTCCCCCGAGCAGTATGTGACATCTTACCGCCCCGAGGACAGAGTGGAAGTAGAGTTCGCTGTGGTGCTCCCCGGGGGTGATGCCCCTGTATATCTGCCAATAGATTCAAAGTTTCCGCTGGACACCTACGAACACCTGCTCGGCGCCTACGAAGTAGGTGTACCTGAACAGATAACGGTAGCGTGGAAAGAGCTTGAACGTAAAATTAAACTCGAAGCAAAATCCATCCATGATAAATATATAAAACCACCACAGACCACCGATTTTGCTATAATGTTTCTACCTGTCGAAGGGCTGTACGCTGAGGTGGTGCGCAGAGGTATGGTTGAGACGCTGCTGCGTGAATTCAAGGTAAACATCGCAGGCCCTACGACAATGGCGGCACTGTTAAACTCGCTACAGATGGGTTTTAGAACGCTTGCTATACAGAAGCACTCCGGTGAGGTCTGGAATGTGCTGAATGCTGTTAAGAAGGAGTTTGGCAACTTTGCAGGGGTGCTTGACAAGGTGCAAAACCGTATTAAGCTGACGTCAGACGACTTAGATAAACTGATAGGCACACGAACCAGAGCGATACAGAGAACGCTCAGAGGGGTGGAAACCCAAATAGAGAGCGAGACCGAGACTGAGAACGAAGTAGTGCTTTTAGCGGAGGACGAATAGTAACGGCACAACCTAACGCATAACACAACCAGAACTCGGGCATTTTTGTGGCAACAATAATGTTGCTTTCTCTAAAATTGCGTAATCAAAAATTAAAATATACGGAGGTCATAACTATGGTAGTTATAAAAATGAAAAGTGGCAAAGAAATGAAACTGGAGCTATACCCTGACATCGCCCCAATCTCGGTGGAAAACTTTGAAAAGCTTATCGGCGAGGGCTTTTACAACGGCCTTATCTTCCACCGCATAATCAAGAACTTTATGATTCAAGGCGGTTGCCCTGACGGCACAGGTATGGGTGGCCCCGGTCACAACATCAAGGGCGAGTTTAAGAGTAACGGCGTTGAAAACAACATAAAGCATGAGAAGGGCGTTATCTCGATGGCAAGGTCACAGAGCCCTAACTCCGCAGGTAGCCAGTTCTTTATTGTCCACGAAGCCGCACCACATCTGGACGGCCAGTATGCGGCATTCGGCAAGCTTGTAGAGGGTTTTGACGTGCTTGACGAGCTTGCAACAGTGGAAACAGGCAGAAACGACCGCCCTGTAGAGGATCAAGTTATAGAGAGCATCACAATAGTCTAGAACTCATAAGTATTGGAACATTTTGACTGACCGTTAAGATTAGTTCCTGACGGCTTGGTACGCCGTGGCTGATGTTTGTCTGTCACGGCGTATATTCAAATATTATATTAATTGCGGAGGTTAGAACATGGTAGTAATAAAGATGGCGGACGGCAGAGAGATGAAGCTTGAGCTATACCCCGACTTTGCCCCGATAACGGTAGCAAACTTTGAAAATCACGCCAAAAACGGACTGTACAACGGCACGATGTTCCACAGAGTTATCAGCGGCTTTATGATTCAAGGCGGCGCACCTGTAAAAACCGACAGCATCAAAGGCGAGTTCAAGAACAACGGCGTCCCAAACCCTATACTCCACGAAAAGGGTGTAATATCCATGGCACGCTCCGAAGACCCTAACTCGGCAGGCAACCAGTTCTTTATCGTGCATGAGCCGTGTCTGCACCTTGACGAAAACTTCGCCGCCTTCGGTAGAGTTGTCGAGGGGCTTGATGTGCTTGACGATATTGCAGCTGTTAAAACAGGTATGCGTGATAAGCCGCTGGTTGATCAAGTGGTGGAGAGTATAATTGTGGTTTAACTGACCGAATATGTCCTCACCGAAAGGAGTTGCAATGTTTACTAACTTTGATATTAAGCGACTGATACACGTATGCTCTGTTGCGGTGTTTTTCGGGATGGTCTACTATACCTCATCGCAATTCTTTTTCACCGGCAATCGCCTTTATATGTACACTTTCGACTGGACAAGCAAGAACATCTTGCTCCCATGCGCCGCCATCTGTGCGTTAACCGCTCTGGTAGGCTGTAAGAAACTACCCTACTTCGGTATGTTTTTCTACCTGTTCGGGGTGATACTTGGGGAGATGTTCGGTGAACAGTCAAT
>CAYJIK010000098.1:0-5846 GCA_964370205.1 uncultured Oscillospiraceae bacterium
TAATCTCTAAATTTGGGCAAAAGCGGATAGTTTTACTATCCGCTTTTTGTTTTGCACAAACTCTATCTAAGCGATAGAAATCATGCGGTACAGCAAATGTGATTCATTAAAAATTTAAGCCTTCCTGGTCATTTCCATTTTGGGCAGCAGAGCAGCGAGGTTTATTTTGAATATGAAAGAGTAGAGTTGCTTCTAATAATTATCTGCATAGGACAAGACGGATCTACCATAGTTATTGAATATGAAGAGTTTGGAGGTGTACAGATGAATGATCTCGGTCAAACAGCTATTGATATAAACGACCTGGTTGATATACGAGATGTTTCGGTAGACATGGAACTTCCCAAAGAGGAGCGAATAGTGGACTTTGTGCGTAAAATCAAAAACCCATATCTCTTCCGTTACGGAGATGTTATTGTCGAGTGTGTGTTCTCGGGTGACGACCACACCCTGTCTGACAGGTTAAAACAGCACTTTAGAATGGTTTAGGTTTAGTCCGGACGCCAAGGATTTATTGTGCTATCATGAATGTGGGTTAAAAAGAGTGTGTTGACACGCTCCAATAGGCAAAAGGCGTTACTGCCTTGGTAGTAGAAATCGTCCTAACTGACTTGCGTTCCAAATCAGATTAGGAGGTTTTTTGTGTTTTTAGATAATAAACTTTATAAAGCGGCGATCTATATCCGTATCTCCAAAGAGGACAATACCTTAGGAGAAAGTAACAGCGTGAAAAATCAAAGAGGCATGTTGCGTGACTTTATCGACAATAGAGATGATATGGTTTTAGTGTCGGAAAAGGTGGATGACGGATATAGCGGTACAAATTTCAATCGCCCTGCACTGAAAGAGTTACTGGACGAAATAAAAAGCGGACTTGTCGACTGTGTGGTGGTCAAAGACCTCTCACGTTTTGGTAGACACTATATAGAAACAGGGCGATATATTGAAGAATTATTCCCGTTTATGGGGGTGCGGTTTATTGCTGTAAATGACGGCTTGGACACTGTCAAAAACAAGAGCAGTGCAGACAGCATCATATTGCCTTTTAAGAACCTTATGAATGACGCTTACGCAAGAGATATTTCCATCAAAACCAGGACAGGGCTTGAAGTAAGGAAAAGACGAGGGGATTTCGTAGGCGCTTTCCCTGCGTACGGATACGTTCGTTCAAAAGAACATAAAGGAAAACTCGTAATTGATGAGGTCGCCGCCGAAACAGTACGTACTATATTTGCACTTCGTATAAGTGGTCATAACAATCACAGCATAGCAAACTATCTGAATAGCTGTGGTATTCTGTCGCCACTTGCATATAAAGAGCAGATGCAGACAAAGTTTAGTACACCCTTTAAATTGTGCGCCCATCCGACATGGTCACACGTTGCGGTTGGTCGTATACTCTGTAATGAGGCGTACACAGGGGTCATGCTCGGGGGAAAGGGAACCACCTACAACTACAAGAACAGAAATCGCATAAAAATCCCAAAAGAAGAATGGATACGTGTGGAGAACACTCATGAAGCAATCATCGCCCGAGAGGATTTTGACATAGTACAGCGTATTCTGAAAAAAGACACAAGAAGCGCACCAAGTGCCGACAAAGTGCATTTGTTTTCCGGCTTTGTGGTTTGCGGTGACTGCGGGAGTAGCATGGTGAGAAAAACCATAAGGTCACGTGGTAAGACATATAGCTATCAAATATGCTCGGGTCATAAGAAAGATAAAAATGCTTGCAGCAGTCACTTAACAGAAGAAGGTGTTCTTAAAGACATTGTCACCAACCTGCTTAAAAAGCATATAGATGTCCTTTGCACGCTTTGCGATTTACTAAAAGAGATCGAAAGCTTACCATTAAAGCAGAGGGACATACAAAAGTACGACAGGCATCTTGTCGACAAAAAAAAGGAACTACAGCGGTATAACAGTCTGAAATTATCTGTGTATGAGGATTATAAAGATGAGCTGTTAACCGAAGCAGAGTATCTCGAAATGAAAAACGCATACGAACACTTATGTAAGCAGACAGCAGAAAGCATATCTTTCCTAGAAGCGGAAATAAATAAGCTCGCCCAAAACAGGTACACCTACAGCGGATGGATAGAGCGCTTTAGAGAGCACGGAAACCTATCTGAGTTAACACGCACAACACTGGTGCTAACCGTAGATAGAATTCTTGTGTTCGCTGATAAAAGGGTGAAGATTATTTTTAACACTAAAAACGAGTTTGACAATGCTGTAAAACTATTAGAAGCCGATACCGATAAAGCTAAAGACAACAAAAAAGCAAAGTCTCTTATAATTGCTCAATAAACAATGGAAAAGATCGGCGACTTTATAAGTGCGGTGGAGGGTGTATAGATGGCGCGAAAAAGCAGAAAGGAGCACAGTAGTGAAAGATCCACGCAATCCAAAAGTGTAGTGTACAACACGGCGATCTATGCCAGATTGTCTAAGGAAGACAACGGTATAGACGGCCTCTCGATAGAAAATCAGCTTGAAATGTTGATAGCATTTTTGAAAAATCAACCTTCACTTTCTTTAGTGGACACATTTATTGATAACGGTGAGACGGGGACAAACTTTGAGCGCCCTGCGTTTTCTCGCATGATAAACATGGTTAAGAAAGGTGAAATAAACTGCATTGTTGTAAAAGATCTATCAAGGTTCGGTCGTAACTATTTAAAAAGCGGTAACTATTTAGAGCGCATCTTTCCTTATCTGGGGGTTCGCTTTATTTCTGTGTCAGATGGCTTTGACAGCGCTGATTCAAATAGCAATCAAGATTTACTGGTGTCACTGAAGTCGATATTAAACGATAACTACGCTAAAGATATCTCTAAAAAAGTTGCCACTGCACTTGACATAAAAAAGAAGTCAGGTCGTTTTATGGGAAAAATCCCTCCTTACGGTTACATACGCTCCGAAAGTGACCGTCACAAGCTTGAAATTCATGAAGCTCGTGCGGCGACTGTTAAAAGAATTTTTGCGATGAAACTCATGGGGTTAGGCGTTACAACCATTGCAAGAAAGCTCAACGACGAGAGCATTCCTTCACAGATGAAGCTACGCTTTTCAGAGGGCTTTTCTGACGGTAAAGAGGCCTCGCTGTGGCACGGGTCAAGCGTTTTGGGAGTGCTGGAAAATCGCTACTACCTCGGTCAAACGGTTGAGAGGAAAGTGTCCTGTAGACTGTGCGAGGGAGGGGTGAAACAGGTGCTGTCGAAGGAAGACTGGAGTATTATTCCCAATACACATGACAGTATTATCAGCGATGAGGACTTTTTCAAAGTACAGTCTATACTTGAAAATTCCAGAAAAATCAACCATCCAAGTGAAAAAAAGCAATCTCACAGGAGGCGTACCGAAAATGTTTTTTCAGGGCTATTTGAGTGTGACACTTGCGGAAGTAAGCTGCAGAGGAACTCGGGCTATTACAAAGAAACAGGAGAACTCATAAGACACTATTTCTATTGCCCTGTTAAGTATCTAAAAGGCGGTGCTTGCAGTGAGAAGTCAGTGAATGAAGAGATTGTGAAGGAAGTTGTGATAAATGCGTTAAGGTTTCAGACGGAACTGCTTGTAGAGCTCGAGGAAATCGTAAGCGAATATGTGAACAGTCAAACACGCATTGACGAGATGAATAAACTTGAAGCAAAGCTAAGGCTCCTAAAAGCTACATACGCAAAAGCTGTAAACACCCGAAACGAGCTTTACGAGGATTTTAAGGAAGGGTTACTGTCAGAAAGCGGCTATCTATTCGCAAAAGACGAGTATACAGAGCGATTAAACACCACCAAAACAGAGATCACCGACACAGAAAAGAAGCTTAGCGACATTAAAACAATTCCAATTGAAAACTTGAGATGGGTTAGGGAGTGTCTGGAATTTAGGGGCAGTCAAAATTTAACAGCCAAACTAATTCGTAAACTTATCAAAAAAATAGTCGTAAAAGACGGTGTCTTCCAAGTGCATTTTGACTACAAATCTGAGCTTGACAATGCGATAGTACTTGCACAACAAATCGGTACAGGGGGTGTAACACTTGAGTAATACCATCGGTGTCTACCTTAGGTTGTCCGATGAAGATAACAGTGTAAGCGAAAGCGAGAGTATTATCGGACAGCGAGCCTTGATAAAGAACTACATCGCAAGCGACGATCTACTCTCCACCTATAGGCAGGTTGAAATATGTGATGACGGCTACAGCGGCACCGACTTTAACCGCCCGGGCATTATAGAGCTGTTGGAGGCGGTGAGAGCAGGGGAGATCAATGTTATCATCGTCAAAGACATGTCCCGCTTTGGGCGCAGTTACTTAGAGGTCGGGAACTATCTGGAGGAGGTATTCCCGTTTTTGGGAGTGCGTTTTATCTCAGTGAATGATCACTACGACAGCGCTAAAAGCTCACAAAACTACGATTTTTTGAGCCTGGGGTTTCAAAACCTGCTCTATGATTTTTATAGCAAGGACCTATCGCAGAAGATAACAAGTGTGCGAAGATCAAAGGCTAAGCAGGGGAAGTTTATCACAGCATATGCGCCGTACGGTTACAAAAAGTCAGCGGAACAGCGGCTGGTTGTAGATGAAGAAGCTGCTGAAGTCGTCAGAAGGATTTTCGACTTAGCCCTTTCAGGTATGCCCAAAGCACATATTGCAAGGCTGTTAAATGCGGAAAATATCCCGTCACCGCTTACGCTCCGAAAAATGCGAAAAGACAATTTTCCATGCTATCATGTGAAAGAAAGGTGCGTTTGGCGAACATCTGCTATTTCCCTCATCTTAAAGGACAGGCGTTACGTGGGCGATGCGGTGTACGGCAAGCTAAAGCCGATTAAAATCGGTAGCGACACCCTTAAATCCGCACCACAGGAGGAGTGGATAATAGTAGAGAATACGCATGAGCCAATCATCACACGTGAACAGTTTGAAAAAGCAGCAACACTGTTCGCCAAAAGAAGTTACAGCCGAAGTACACTAACGACACTGCAAGGAAAAATCAGATGCGGTGTGTGTGGTCACACACTTTCGCCCGACCGCAGAAACGGCAAGGTAACCTACCGATGTCGAACGCCCAATCTTGACGGTGGATATTCTTGCTATCGTGACAGTATTTCGGAGAGTGACTTGGAGGGGATCATTTTAAACTATCTGGGAAAGCTCAGCGCTTCGATTTGTGACTTTAAAGATTTAAATGGCAATGATAGTGATAAAAACGGCATCAACGCTGATGATAAGCGCAAAACACAAAAAATCCACTTAGAGGCAGCTCTTGAAAAAATAGCTACTGCTAAATTTGCCCTTTACGAAAGTTACAAAGAAGGAAAAATTGACAAAGCGAGCTATTTAAGGGAAAAAGCTGACTTTGTAAGGTCAGCAGAAAAAACCATGGAAAAGCTAGCTTTAGTAACAGAAAAAGCTCCATCTAACGGGCTTGAGAGTTCAGAAGATGACAAGTGCGCTAAAGCACTAAAAAAAATACCGTTTGAGGGGGTCACAAGAGAGATGGTGGAGGTGTTTGTTGAGAAGATAACGGTGAAAGAAGATGGCAAGGTTGAGGTGCGGTGGGATTTTGGGGGATTGATATAGTGGTTTTGCTTTATTTACTGTCTAAGTATCTCGCAAACAATTAAACCCGTAACAATTTTGTTATCTGCAATTATATCGAAACCGAATGAATATGGTGAAACTATTATCTTTGCCAATAGGTGGTATCAGGCGAATATATAGTAGAAAAAAGCTCATCGGGCTCGGAATTAAGCAAAAGCCGTGAACTGTCGTATGTGACGGTTCACGGCTTTGATATTTTAAAAATCAAAAGTAACAGCTCTTGCCTATGTATGAAAAT
>CAYJIK010000099.1:0-5674 GCA_964370205.1 uncultured Oscillospiraceae bacterium
GTTGAGCGTAGCGGCGACCATGAAAATTCGCCCTACTTTGCAAGCCCTGACTTCTTCAACATGGAGTCCACCGACACACTCACTATACTGACAGGTTTCAGAACCATGCAGCAGACAAGCGAATGGGCTTGCGGAGTAACTGCGGCGCTGATGGTTTTGGACTGGTATGATATGGCGGGAGACCATAACGAGGAGACACTGGCGGCATACCGTCACACCCTTGACGAGGAAGATTACGGCGACTACCCCGGAACAACGCTCAATCAAGCGATTGACGTGTTTGAAGCTGTAGGCGGCTTTGATTTGATAACCACAAACGACTATGATGACGTTTGGAGCGAGGTCTGGATTGACGACTTTGCCGGTTGGTTAGAAGAGGGCAAGCCTATAATGATAGCGTGGAACGACTGGGGCGGTCACTGGCAGACAATCATCGGTTATGATAATATGGGTACTGAGCAGTATAACGACGATGTATTTATCGTTGCTGACTCGTACGACACCACCGACCACAACCAGGACGGTTACGGCATAATACCCGCAGAGCGCTTTATCTACAACTTTACAATGTACAACCAGTTCACCGACGAAGAGGGCGGAAACGATATGCTTTTCTTGGTTGCGTCCCCCTCTGCAAAGTAGATAACAGGTTATCAAGTAATAGGACACTTAAACATAAATAAGTTACATAAAAAACTACCTCGCTTTGAGGTAGTTTTTTGCGTCTGGCTTCTTTTTAGTTGATAAGCTTGACAGCATCCACATTGAACTAAAAATCCCCAATATATAAATTCGGGGGAGTGAAAATGTCTCACCTTGGCTAACATAAATCAATCATACTTTACTGACAAAACCCCCTGTTTTATGCTCCTTTTAGCCTTGTCCCCTCAAGATATTTGTGTTACAATAAATAAAGCATCCACCCCGAAAGTCACGCCGACCACATCCCATTTAATAAAGGAGAAGAAAACATGAAAACACAAACCAAAAACCCTGTACTTACATGGCTTTTAACAGCGCTGATGGTGGTAGCGCTTATCTTTACAGCCGGTACGACTGTATATGCCGGGGACCTAGACGAAAAGCCTGATTATTATCTGGACTTTAGCGGAAGCAGGGAGAGCAATCCTGCGTTGTATCAGGCGGTGAAAAGAGTGCTGCTTGAAATGCTACGTACAGATGATTTAGGAAGCGCAGTGTTTGACGACGCCAAGCAAACTATTGAAATTTCCACGCACGGAGTTACTCACACGACATTAGACCTATCCAATCAAAACTTAACAAGCTTAGAAGGTATAGAGGCACTTAAAAGATGGGAAAGTATAACAAGCTTGCAATTGAACAACAACAATATCACCGATTTAAAACCTCTTTTAGATTTACAAAAGCTAAAAAAATTGGAGTTGAGCGGTAACAGTTTGAATGATGATGATTTAGTTGATCTAAGCGATTTGAAAAATCTACATACATTGAACCTAAGCAATACCAACATCACCGCAGAACTCGACCTTAGCAAATTGACAAGCTTGACCATCTTGGTTTTAAGCGGCAACAATCTCACCAATGTACCGAATCTTAGCAGCCTAACAGGTTTGCTCGTCTTAGAATTGAGCGACAACAACCTAACTGCGGTGCCGAATCTTAGCACCTCTCTTTTATTTAATAATTTGGATTTGAGCGGTAATAACATTACCGATTTTTCACATCTTAGCGAAATTAAAAATCTAGCAAGGCTAACTTTAAATGAAAACAACCTTACCGATATATCTGAATTAGTTGAAGAACTTACCAAACTGGAGAGTTTAGAGGACTTATACTTAAACAGCAATAATATCTCTGATGCATCTGAAATTATTAGTTTGAAAAATTTGGATACATTGCAACTAAATGACAACAACATCACCGAATTACCCGAACTTGGAAGTTTGACAGAACTTACTCAACTTGAATTAAACAACAATCAAATTTCCGATTTTTCTGAGCTCAGCAAGCTGCCTAAATTGAACCTGCTTAAATTAGATGGCAACAATATCTCTGATTTAACTCATCTATCCCAAGTACTTAGCGTAAAAAATACAGTTAAAAGTTTATCCTTGAACCACAATAACATCACCGACCTATCACCTCTAAGTGGTTTAGTGGAATTAGTCAACCTAATACTAACAGATAATAGCATCACCGACATATCTCCACTTAATAGTCTAATTAAATTAAACAATCTACACTTAGACAAGAACAACATTACAGAGCTCCCCTCACTCAATGACATTAAACAACTGTATACACTAACTTTAAGCGACAATAACATCACCAATGTATCACCGCTTAGCGATCTGGTGAATTTAGTATGGCTTAACTTATCAGGCAACAAAATCAAAGATTTCTCGCCGCTTGATGCGCTGATGGATACTCTTGGTTATTATGACTTCGGCGGTCAACGCTTAGGCTCATCCGAGATATACGTAGACCCCACAAACGTAAACAGCCCCGATGTACAGGATAGTATCGGCGACGCTAAAGACGCATTGGGGAGCGATGTGAAAACGTCCACACTGCCCGATAATGTCGAGGTAGAGCGTGACGAGAACGGCGACATAATATCTGCCACAGTAGGGGCGACAGTCCCCGAGAACGGTAACATCGGTATCTACACCATGCGCCTCCTTGCAAGGTCGGAAAACGTGTCACTACTGGTGACAATCGGCGAAGACAGCGGCATGGAAATCACGATAACAGGAGGTTTTACCGAACCAAACGAGCCGGGCAGAATTCACTATCCGCTTGGTTACAGCGAAGTTGAAGCGGAGAAGTCCACCATATCGAGGCTACCAACTCTGACTGCCGATCAAATAGTCCACAGCTTTAAGCTAGGCTCGAAAACAAGCAACACAGTGCTTCCCACCACCGCAAAACTTTCCTGCACCACCGACCTATCAGATGGAACAGCCGTGAAGGTCTACCGTTACAACATAGCGGACAACACAGTGTCCGAAGTGGCAGTCACCACTGTCACCGACGGTAAGGTGTCGTTTGGCACAGCGGTGTTGGGCGAGTTTGCAGTGGTCTTGGGGTAAAGGACACTCCTAATATAGCCTAAACCATGAAAGAAGCGGTTACCGTAAGGTAACCGCTTTCGCTTGTAAAAGAGCATTCAGAGCATGAAAATTGTAAAGTATATACATTTACATATTGGAACAATACACATTCATCAAATGTTTGCAGCTTGAAGTATCACTTATTAGCCGCTATTTAAAAAGCAGTTTATCACAACTTTTCTAATCTGTATATTTACCGTTGCTGTAATTTCAGGATATGCTTTTAACATTTTGATATAACCAAACTATAGATGTATCAGAATATCGATAGGCTTTATAGAAAAGTTGTTTGCAACTTTTAGGACACAGAAAGTATAGATCCTTTAAATCGGGTAAACTAGTGCTGGAGGAATTTATGCTCTCTTACATATGCTTTAATTATTTCCCTGCTGTTCTTTCCATAAAAAGACTTCCTTTCAGATTTACTTTTCGTTTAAAGTCTTATCTGTTAGGAAGTCTATTGTTCTTTTTACACGAAATTTATGGGGCCTCGACTCTGCAAAGTCTTTTGTTGTGTACGAGGGTAAATTTTTCATTTACCCTCGTGTGGCTACTTTTGAGAATTTTCTTATTCTGTAGGAATATTTCCAATAATGTCCTTGATATTTTTCATACCCTCTAAGGTTTTTCCGTTAGCTTTCATTTCGCTAAGTCGAGCCTTAGCGTCTTCGGGGTTTAGACCGCTTGCGGTGGTGAATTCACCGAACATACCCTCGAAATTCGCTTTTGCTTCGTCGAGTGTGATGCCTTTTGCAGCTAGGCCTGCTTTGAACTCGTTTAGACCGGTGAATGTCTTACCGTCTGCCTTAAAGCCTGCAATAACCGCCTGCGCTTCTTCAACTGAAATTCCTCCGGCAGTAGCAAATTCGCCGAGCATTGCTTCAAAGTTTGCCTTTGCTTCTTCTAGTGTTAGACCTTTTGCGTCGAGTCCGGCTTTGACATTTTGAAGTCCCTCTACTGTCTGACCGCTCTCTTTAAACGCCGCCAGTTGCGCCTGCGCTTCTTCCACTGTGATGCCTTTGTTTATCGCAAATTCACTGATCTTTCCGTCGAAGTTGGCTTTTGCTTCCTCTAATGTGATACCCTTTTCGTCTAGGTTTGTCTTGGCGGCTTTTAGACCTTCCATTGTCTTGCCGCTTGCGATGAACTCACCGAGTGCTCCTCCGCCCTGTCCTGTGGTAGCGAACGAGGTAACTCCCATACCACCAAACGCCATAATACCTGCCAGTGCCAGTGTTGCAATTCTCTTCTTTAACATAATCAGTTCCTTTCTTTCAGGGTTGTTTTTATTTTTTGTGTTCCCTGTGACTACAGTATATAACATCACTCAGTGGAAAATCATCGGTTAAAAAGTGGCAAAGTGTAGGCAAAAATCACATTGACTTTAACTCAAAAATGCCGTAAGCTATTCATCGAACAATTCTCATTAATATCAAAGGCTCAGATTATGTTCCGTAGATTTCAGGATTGTGTTAATTCCCTTTTACGCGAGTTCGGTTGAGGTTCTATTTTGTTGTGCTCCATAGTGTGTACGCTTCTGCTTGCTTCTAAAAGTTCAATGCCTTTGATGAAACTTGCTGTGGTTGTACTCGTGCTGACACCACAAATCTTAGATCTTTTTTATAAACAAAAGCAACCACCGTTATGATGGTTGCTTTTTCATTTAGAATAATAGAAGATTTTATGAATCCCCCTGCGAACGCTCCCACACTTTCGGAAGGGAATTGTGCCTGTGAACTTTTAGGAAAGTCCTAATAGTTCATCAATTTGAGCTTGGTATCTATAGTCGATCTCCAAATGAACTCTTTGATTGTCGACTAGTGCCACCAGAAGTTCGTTGATAACAGCAGTTTCGGGCGACTCCTTGGAAAACTCTGCTATAAGCTCTGCTCCCAGTGCTCTGCTTGCCGCTTTTAGCTGTCCGTCCTCTTTTGTTTTGTTTGATTTAATCTCGCCTAGTGCTTCGGAAAGCTCAGCCATTTCTGTTTTAAAGTCGGTTAGTGCTTTTTTAGCCTGAGCTTTTGATATGTCACCGGCTTCTAAAGCAGCCATAATTGTAAACACCTCAAGTTTTCTGTTTGCCTGATTAGCTTCTTGGCTTGCTGTAGCCTCTTGGTGAAATATATCGTGCTCATTTGTGATAGCCACCAATTCAGCGTGTAGTTCCGAATTGTGTTCGGCTACAATCAGCGTCAGAACTTCAAGCTTCTCCTCTTGGGTGCTCTCATCATCTACCGCGAACTTCATAAGTTGCAAGTAGTTGTGCTCCTCGCTCAAGTCCGAATCTGCACCGAATGCAGTGACACAGGTACCGCCTATCACCATAACCAGTGCTAGCACAAGCATCGCAATCTTCTTTCTGAACATTGTTAACCCTCCTTTCCGCAGGGAGATTTATTTTGCTTACCCTGCGACTAAAGCATATAGTAATGTTAGGCGGAAAATCATCGGTCAAATATAGGCAAAGTGTAGGCAGTTCATTCAATTTACTTACATTGCTTTTTTAGATATGTTATAATGCTTTCAGAGGTGATTTGATGAAAATTTATATAGCTGACGATGAAAAATCTATCCGTGAT
>CAYJIK010000100.1:0-5670 GCA_964370205.1 uncultured Oscillospiraceae bacterium
GTCCACTGTCCAGCGACAGATTCATGTCGTCATCAGTGAGTGACTCCAGCGGCTTCTGCGTGGAGGCGTGGGCGTTATTTACCATAATGTCAATAGTACCGAAGTGCTCTACCGTCTTAGCTACAGCGTTCTTAACCTGATCACGCTTACCACCATCGCACACAACGGCAAGCACGCCACCAAAACCTTGTGCCGCAAACTCCGCAACAGCTTCGTCCAGCGACGCTTGTGTCCTACCTGTGATGGTGACTTTTGCGCCTTCTTTTAGCAGTGCAACCGCAATGCCACGGCCAATACCGCCGCCGCCACCTGTGACTATTGCAACTTTATCTTTTAGTTTCATATATATGACCTCCTTTGTTTTTTTGTTACTGTTATACTAGCATAATTTAGTGGGATAAACAAGAAAAACCAAAAAATATCATGTTTTAGATTGGTGGAATTAGTTGTGAAATGGTGGGGATAGTAGGGTTTTCTATTGGGGAGGGGGATGGGGGTTCGGAATGAAAGTAGGCGGAAGCCATGGGTGGGGTATACACCGCCGAAGCAAGAGGCTTTACTCCGCAGAGTAAAGCCTCTTTGCTTCACGCCGTTCAGGCGATGGCTTCCGCCGGCTGCGTTTGTTACGCTTTTTGGGGGGAGTGGGATGAAGGGTTTTCAGGGGGAGCGAAGCTGCCTGTTAACGCAAAGTCTAACTATTGAAGCTACTTTATTGTTTCGGGGGCAGGTGTACCGCCGAAATAGGAGTTGTACAAAAAATGTAGGGGCTGATGAGGGCATCAGCCCCTACGTTTTATGGTGGTGGAAACTGTGGGTTGCGCTCACCACTTTAAAACAGAGCGCTATCCCAAAAACACCGCCTTAACGTCGTTCCACAACTCGAGCACAGCAAGCTTAGGGGTGAGAGCCTCCTCGTCGGACAGTGACGATATACGCTCTTCAACCTCTAACGCCTGCCCCTCCGACGCCACAGGGATGCACAGCGGAGGATACATCACGCACCACCAGTTCTCACCCGTGTGCTCGCCTAGATTTACGTGTATCGCCGTATAGTTGCCGGGGGGCATTACTATATCGTCCTCGTACTCACGTGTCTCGAAGTACATATCCGAAATAGAAACCTCGGCAGTGTATCCGAAACCATGCTCTAAGAGCATAAGATTTACCCTCTTAGAGATGTCAGGCAGCAGCTGTGAAAGCTGTGCAACAGCCTCCTGCTTTGTGGGGGCGCTAAGCTGTGTGGCGTAGTGTGCCTGAAGTTCGTCACGGATAGCGAGCTTTATCTCTTGGTCTGCGGTGCTGTTTGAGTTCGCCACTATATGTACACGTATAGACTCGTCCGTTATGTCCTCACACTGCTCCGCAAACACGGCAAACTCGGACAATAAAGCCGTGATAATAAGAAAACACGCTAAAAATATGTTTGTTTTCATATAAATATCATTCCTTTCTGCGAGTTTGAAATTTCATTTCAAACTATGCCCTTTCTATGTAAAATTATAGGCGTAGACACTTGGAGTGTGTTGGCACACTCTTTGTCTACGCCTATAATATGGGCATTGTCATTAGAGTTTATACAGTTTGCTTTCTATCTCTCAAAAGTCCAGTTGCGATCTATGTTTTGCGCTTCTTTTTCTTTCAGTGCCGTCAGGAGGTCTATCCCCAGTTTGTTGCAGACTGCTGTCAGCACAAAGAATACGTCGGCAACCTCACTCTCTACCGTGTCATAGTTTTGGAGTTTGTCACTGTCCACCGACATCTTTGTTTCGCTCTTTCGTATCGCTTTAGCGAGTTCTCCTGTCTCCTCAAGCAGTAACAGCATGGTTTCCTGTATACTCTCGCCGTCAAAGCCTCTCATGCTTACCACCGATTTTACATAGCGCTGGATATCAGGCAGTGAGCTGTTTTTGTCAAGGCTTTCAAGTAGTTCTTTCTGCGTCATAAAATCGTCCTTTCTTCAGTGCCTACAGCCCTAACTCGTCCAGTGTCAGACTGTAAGCAGGCAGGTATTCCTCTATAAAAATAACCGCTTCCTCCAACTTTAAGTATGGCGACATCATTATAGATTTCAGGGCCTGTTCAAACTCGCTGTTCCCATACATAAGCTCCTGCCTACACTTTATTACAGCGGATAGTTTGTCCGCCGCCTTGACATATGCCGTGTACTCGTCCTGCTCGGGGGAGAGTAACGGTTTGTACTGTTCTTGTAACTCGGTCGGCAACATTGCCCCAAGCTTGGCGATTGCGGCGTCTTCTACCTTTTGGTAGGCGCTCTTAATGCCGTCGTCGTGGTACTTTATCGGGGTGGGGAGGTCGCCTGTGAGTATCTCGGCGGCGTCGTGGTAGAGGGCACGCAGTACCGCCACGCCGGGATCAAGCGTCTTCCCAAGACGCTCTACACCGATACACACAAGCGCATGGGCGAGCATAGCCACTTCCAACGTGTGCTCACTCAAATTTTCGGTGCGAGTGTTGTGCATAAGCCCCCAACGGTTTATATATTTCATACGTGACATTGTAGCGAAAAATTTGGACATATTGGTGTTCATTCCTTTCTGTAGGTAAGAGGGGAGTGAAGAGTGAAAGCATTATCTGCTGATAATGCCGTGAGTAGTGAAGGTGTCCTAAAGCGACGTATCTTTTTGAATGAGGAGCGGCACGCATGCAACGCGTGCCCTACGGTAATCTGCATAGGTATAGAAATAAAGACGAGCATCGTTCTTATTTACACATAATTCCTAATTCCCAACGTCCCACCCGTCAAGCTTACTGCCTTTAATCGCTCCGAACAGCCGCTTGAACAGGTGAGGGTCGTTTTTCTCCATTTCAAGCAGTTGCTCCTTCGCCTTTTGACGTGATGTTACGCCGTCCACAGGGCACTTTGACTTTACGATCGGGATGTTCAGCCGTTCCACCACCGAGCTGATATACCGCTCACGTGTGTAAATCAGCGGACGTATCATATGTATGTCCTTCCGTGACAGGTAGCTAACAGGCGCAAAACATCCCAGCCGCCCCTCGATAAACAGGTTCATCATAAGCGTCTCGACAGCGTCGTCTTGATGGTGACCCAGCACGAGCTTGTTGCCGCCCATCTCCTTGACAGTGTCGTGTAGGCACCCCCTCCTCATTCGAGCGCAGAGCGAACAGGGATTCTTCTCCTTTCGGATGTTGAAGATAATCTCGTAAAAATCGGTGCGCTTTATGCGGTACTCTATCCCTTCACGCTCACATATCTCTGCTATCGCCGAATAGTCAGCCTCCTCGCCGTAAAAGCAAGGGTCGAGCGTGACCGCCTTAAGCGTAAACGGTATACCCAGATACGCCCTAAGTTTAGACAACCCCAGCAGTAGCGCCATAGAGTCCTTTCCACCGCTCACCCCCACGACAAGCACATCGTTTGGCTCTATCATATTGTAGTCGGTGACGGCTTTGCGTATAAGCCCTGCGAGTTTATGCATAGTATGACCATTTACACACGACAAAACCATCTAAGAAATAGTGGATCTCGTGCGTGCGTTCCCTTTCGATTATTAGTTTTCAAGCTCACCTTGCAATCATGTGTTTGAAAACCTATGGATATTGCTCTTTTATTTTACAAGTTCTAGGTGGTTTAGTCAACTGATGTATTGCTGATAAGCCGGATGTTACGCTTAGCGGTTTTGTAGACATGGTAAAAGTCCCCGACCTGCAAATAGTTTGCGGTCGGGGAGATGATTAAAAATTGGCTATACTTCTCCAGTACTTGTTAAAGGTGAACTCTATGAAAGCGTCTATGTCCATTGAGGTGATATCACTACCTTTTAGATATACGTAGGAACCGTCTATGACATGTAGGAGGTTGCAGAGAAACGCTCTATAATCGTAGACAATAATCTCGCCATTCTCAATCGCTTTGGCAAAAAAACACTCTACATAGTCGGTTTTGTCCTTGTCTATAAAATCCAGACAACTGCGTACCGACATGGCTTCTGCCCGGACGTTCTTATTTACGCTGCCGTCCGGCGGCAGGAAAACATAAATCCCCGATTGTTTCACGCTATAGATGACAACCACGCAAAATATACACACATATAGCAGTGTCACGCATGAAATGCATGACCTAGCGACACAGATAGGATAGAAAAGGTTGGAAACCGGTTTTATACAAAAAAGAACCCATCATTTGACTTTTAACGTTACTCATGCTATTATATATAATGTATAGCTATGACACTTTACACGCAGGTTTGCGATGGTTGATACCTGTAAAAAATAAAAGGAATGGTTTTCTATGGTTTTAGAAGTAATCACCTTTGGGAATGATGATATCGCCCTTAAGCAGAAACTGATGGACATCACCGAGCGGTCGGCGCTTCGTGCCGGGTATTGGATTGACGCACAAGCTGACAGTGATGAGCTTGCCACTGTGTTTAGCGGTGCTGTTGAGCGTAGTGAGGTTGTGTTTGTGGTGGGCGAATATAAGCTTGCTCTGAAAACACTGACCGACACCTTTTTGCTTAACATGAAGCACTCGTCCGCCGTGGAGCGTTGGCTTAATGCCAGAAATGTGATGGACAGCGAGCTTTACAGCATCCCCGAACAGTCAAAACTGCTGTTTTCCAGCGGTAACGAGTTTGGTATAGCGGTTATAGCAGAGGGGACACTGTTTGTCCTTATGCCGTCTGAGGTGGACGGAGGATTTTTACATAACCTTTCAAGGCTACTTGACGAGGTGCTGAAGCAAAACCCCACACTGTCCACCGGAAAGAGCCATACACCGCCACCGCCAATAGAGAGAGCGGTGAAAGAGGAGCATGACTTTAACGTGCCGCAGGTGAATGACGATAACATGTACAGCGAGGCTGAAAAGAGCGTGAACAACAGTGTCACCGCTTCGGGAAAAACAAGCGGTAGATGGAGTGTGCTTCTGCTTGCGTTTTGTGCTGTTATGGTGTTTGGCGGGTTTTATCTTTGGTATACGTCAGGCGATGAGCCGATAGATGTCCCCGATAAGACGGTGAGCGGTTCGCTGGACGGAGTAGATCTGTCCGACGAGTCGAGCAGTGAAGCGGAGGCTACACCATCACCGACACCGACACCGCAGAGCTCAGTAGCCCCCACACCGAATGTCACCACCTCCACCCCATCGCCGATGCCTCCTACATTTTCAGGCTGGCAGACAGTCACCGAAACACTCACCGACGAAGGCTGGCAGTCCCCGATAGAAGCGGATGAGCCTTCTTCTATGACCGAGCTTGACCTTATGGGTTTTGACAGTGACACGGCGCTTGAGGCGTGGCTACTGCTAAATAACTGGACACCGCCCGAAGCGTGGTCTGCACCGTCCTCGTGGGATGTGTCAGACGCAGACGCTGAACCGTCCGACATGGTGCCCGAGTGGCTACAGCCGATAAGCAATTGGATGCCCCCCGACGATTGGACACCGCCCGAGTGGTGGAGTAGACCTGACGAGTGGGACGAAACACTGGGGATAATTACAGCTGGCGTGACCTTGAGCGTGGAGAGCGAACCCACTCCTACCCCAACGCCAACGCCTACCCCGACCCCAACTCCCACTCCAACTCCCACTCCAACTCCAACCCCAACCCCAACGCCTACACCAACACCGACACCAACCCCAACACCTACACCGACTCCTACACCTACACCGACTCCGACACCGACTCC
>CAYJIK010000101.1:0-5659 GCA_964370205.1 uncultured Oscillospiraceae bacterium
GAGGAGGGGCTTGGTAACCTTAAGGGTTGCCGTGCTATAATGGAGAGATACAAGGGCCGTGTAGCAGAGCTGACCTCGTTTGACGGTGGGCTGGGGCATGTCACTAACGACACTGTCGGCAGTGAGCGCTTCCGCTTTACCATCGGCACAGAGGGCGGACACAGTTACGGCTCTTTTGGGAATAGAAACGCTATCCACCATATGGCGTCGCTGATAAACACGCTGTATACGCTGAAAGTACCGCCGTACGGCAAAACCACCTATAATGTCGGAATGATAGAGGGTGGGACGTCCATTAACACGGTGGCACAGCACTGCTCAATGATGTATGAGTTTCGCTCGAACGACCAGAGAAGCCTTGCACTGATGCATGAAACAGTCTACGCTATCGCTGACGGTTATGCGAAGATGGGCATAAACCTAGAGGTTGAACTGCTTGGTGTGCGTCCTTGCAGAGCACCTGAAATTGACATGGCGCTTCTCGGCAACCTGACGGACAGAGCGGCAGATATTCAGCGTGACTACGGTGGTCTCACTGAGATTAGAACAGGCGGCGCAGGCTCAACAGATGCGAATATACCGTTGTCCATGGGCATTCCTGCAGTTTGCTTCGGGCTTATCAGAGGCAAGGGCGCTCACACACGTGAGGAGTATATACACATAGATTCACTAGCCCCGGGCGCAAAGATAGGGCTTGCCTATGTGCTACAGTATTTTAACGATTAGCGGTTGGAAGTAGGGGGCGATGCCTACATCGACCCGAAAACTTAGGTTTTCTGTCAGTTTTGTGCTGATATGTGCATAAGTCCCTACAGGGTGGTGCGCTTTTTGGTGTATTGTCTACCAAAACGTGATTGTTCCTGTCCTGTTGCTCCGAACCCTTACCACTTTCACTCGGGCTGAAGGTAGCGTAAACAGCGCAGTCGGGGGAATGGCCATCTGCCCAAGGGGCAGGAAGAAACGGAGGCTTTGCTCCAAAGAGCAAAGCCTCCGTTTCTTAGTCGGTGCTAGCACCGACATGGCCATTCCCCCGACTGTGCTGTTCCCACTATCTACAGGCCCGAGTGAATAGCCTCGGGTGAAATAAAAGCGAAGCTTCAAGCCTGCTCCGCTGACTACCGCTTTCCACCTATCCCCCGAACCCTTCCCACCTTCACTCGGGTCGTAAGGTAGTGTAAACGGCAAGGTCGGGGCGGAGCCCCGCCTAAACGGCACATACGATGTGCCGTTTAGGCAACCGAAGGAGGCTCGGGCGTGCGCGCCCGAGCCTCCTTCGGTTATTTGGCTACGCCAAATGGGGCTTCGCCCCCACCTCGCCGTTTACTAAACCCATTCCCCTTATCTCCTCTCAAACCACCATACATTACACACTGTAAACAAAATACACAAAAATTCACCATGTTTTTTTACAGATAGCCTTGCTTGTATACTATGTTAGAATGTGGTATAATAGTTAACGTACTTAGGAAAACAGTAGAAGAGCCTACATGAATTTAAAGCAGTCGAATTGCCCTAATGCTGTAGAAAGCCGCTTGTAAAGCAAAGCTTTTTACTCGCCTTAGAGCAGGTCGTCTGCTTTGTAATTGTTTAGCACCTGTAGACGTTACATTTTGTGAGATGGTTTTGGCAAATTTTTTGTGAACCGCTTTACATATACCCCACAGGCGTACTCGCTTTACTGCTCTTATCCTAAATAAAAAGGAAAGAAGGGTTTATTTGGAACAAAAACACAGTATACTAGACCGTGGTCGCAACCCTTACGAAACTATAATGCTGCTTGCATGGCCCATTATAGTAGAACAACTAATGATGACCGCCGTCCAGTATGTAGATGCCGCTATGGTTGGTTCGCTTGGAGCTAACGCCACTGCGTCCATTGCGGTAAATGGGTCTGCTATAATGCTGTTAAACGGCGTTATGATGTCCTGTGGTATCGGCTTTACGGCGCTTGTAGCTCGGTCGGTCGGTGCGCAGGATATTGACAGAGCGAAGCGAGTGGTCATACAGGCTATACTCGTCATAGCCGCCCTGGGTATTACCTCTACCATAATCCTATGTTCACTGGCAGACTTTATCCCCGTGTGGATGGGAGCTGCCCCCGAGATACTTGAAGACGCTTCTAAATACGTGTTTATCACAGGTTTAGCGATGGCGTTTAGGTGCGGATCTGCTCTTATAGGCGCAATACTGCGTGGCGCAGGTGACACTAAGACACCGCTAAAGGTAAACACTGTTGTGAATATTATAAACGTCGTCGGTAACTTCCTACTTATCTTCCCAACAAGACCGCTGGACATCTTCGGTGTGCAGTTTACAATGCCGGGTGCAGGTCTGGGAGTTGCAGGGGCGGCGTGGGCAACCTCGTTTTCCGTCATGGTGGGCGGCGTGTTTATGCTTTACGTGCTTTTCACCAGTCCTACCATTATAAAACTCAGCATACGTGACAAGTTCGTCCCCGATTGGGACATTCTAAAGCTTGCGTTTACAATAAGCCTACCGGCTATGGGTGAGCGCCTTATAATGAGCAGTGCGCAAGTTATCGTGACACGACTGATAGCGTCCCTCGGGACACTTGCGCTGGCGGCGCACTCGCTGGCAGGTACAGCCGAATCCATCTGCTTTATGCCCGCTTTCGGCTTTGCGTCGTCGTCCACGACCCTTGTCGGGCAGTCGCTCGGCGCTAAGCGTGAGGATCTGACCGACACACTCTCTAAGTCGTCCATCAAGCTGTCGGCGATGTTTATGACAGGCATGGGCGCTATGCTGTTCATTTTCGCAGAGCCGCTTATGCGCTTCTTCACCCCCGACCCCGACGTTATCGCACTTGGCGCAACTTGTCTGCGGATAGTCGCCTTTGCACAGCCGCCCACAGCAATCTCCATGACAATGGCAGGTATATTTAGGGGCGCAGGCGATACAAAGTATCCCTTCCTCGTCGCTCTACTGTCCATGTGGGGCGTCAGAGTTATGCTGTGTACCGTGTTTATAAACTTTATGGGGCTTGGACTTGAGTCGGTGTGGTTCTGCATGATTATCGACTACCTGGCACGTACCACGCTTTACTACTTGCGTTACCGCACAGGCAAGTGGAAAGACGCACTTAAAAAGAGCGACAAACCCACGGCAAAAGCGCAGGCTAAGGCGTAAAAATCTATAAACATATAACCGCAGGGGCTAACCTATGCGACAGCCCAAAGCGAGGATTTAACCACAGCTTGGACAATCTGTTGCATATTTTAGCCCCTAAACTGTTTCAGGACAAAAACAAATACACACCCGAAAGAAAGGAACAAAACTATGAATCACGAGTACATGAAGCGCATTTCCGACTACATTAAAGAGCAAAATGTTGACGCAATACTCATAGCGCCGTCAATCGACATCAACTTTATTCTGGGGTATGCGCCGGGTCTGTCGGGGCGCTTTGAGGGACTTTTCATCAAGGCGGACGGTACAAAGTTTTACGTTGTAAATAAGCTGTCCATCGGCGAGACCGAGCGTGCGATAGGCACAGAAATGCCCATCTACAACTGGTTTGACGGCGACGGCTTGACGGCGAGCATAAAGGAAATCTTTGAAAAAGAAGGGCTTTGCGGTAAGAAAATAGCAGTGGGGGACACCACCAGAGCTGTCCATGTCATGGAGATGGCGGCTGCCACAGGTGCCGAGTTTATCGAAGGCAAGACGCTGCTTGAGAACATGAGAATAAGAAAGTCGAGCGCAGAACTTGACAACCTCCGCAAAGCCGCCTCTATAGCGGACGCCGCTTTTACCGAGGCGATAAAGTTTATCAAAGTCGGCATGACAGAAACCGAAGTAATCACCTTCCTAAAATCAGAGATGGCGAAAAGAGGCGGTGTAATGACTTGGGGGTCGGTGGCGGCAGGTGCTAACGCAAGCTTCCCACATCACCGCACAGGGGACACTGTTATAAAGAAAGGCGACCTTGTACTGATGGACTACGGCTGTGTGTACAATGGCTATTTCTCCGATATGACAAGGACAGTTGCCATAGAGGAGGTAAGCGACAGAGCTAAGGAGCTGTACGGCTATGTAAAAGAGTCGAACGCCGCAGGAGAGGCTCACGCTAAGGTAGGAGTCACCGCCGCAAGCGTGGACAAGGCGGCACGTGACGTGCTTGCAAAGTACGGTTACGCCGAGACGCTTATCACACGAGTAGGTCACGGCATAGGCTTCCTCATGCACGAACAGCCTGAGATAAAGGCGTGTAACGACACGGTGCTGGACGTCGGCATGTGTTTTTCGGTAGAGCCGGGCATATACATCACAAACGACATCGGCATAAGAATTGAGGATATCGTTGTGTTAAACGAAAAAGGCGAGACTGAGATACTGAATAAGTCTACAAAGGAACTGCTTATTCTGAATAACGGCGCACTGTAGGCCTAATTATAGGGCAGTGATGCAATATAAGAAAATTGTCAATTGATGAAAAATAGGTAGGGGCGGTCCTATGTGACCGCCCGAAACGTTGGGGTTACCATCTGTTTCGGGCGACCATATAGGGTTGCCCCTACCTTTTGTGCATTACGACAATTACGTCAATGCGTTTTTTACCTGCGTAGCAATCGCAATAGGGTAAAACCCACTATCCCCTAGCCAATAGCTTTCTGCCCGGACATTCGCCTTCGCCTGTACGGTAGATGCAGTTTGGGCAGCTTATGCACTTGCCTACATTTTTGCCGTCTTTAGCGTCGTTTGCCCAGTTTGGGTTTACCAGTGTACCACGGCCTATGCAGACCATATCCACGTTTGTCTGCTCGAGGACACCCTCCGCTTGCTCTCTTGTGGTGATGCCGTTGACAGCAAACACGGGGAGGGTCTCGCTGACGTGCTTTTTGATCTCGCCAGCGCCGTATATGACATCAGCGAAAGCGAAGCCGTCCGGCGACTGAGGGTCTGCTTCATGAGAGAAGCCTGACGACACGTTTAGGAAGTCCATGCCGATCTGCTCAAAGGTCATGGCGTGCTCTATGCCGTCTATCAACGTAGGCTCAAACGCTCCCATACGTATGCCGACTACAAAGTCAGCGTTCGTGCGCTCACGTATCTTCTTCATAATGTTCTTGACTACCAGTGTCACGTCCTGACCGTACTTGTCACTACGCTTGTTGACACGGTTGTTCAGGAACTGAGTAAGCAGGTAGTTATGCGCACCGTGAAGCTCTACGCCGTCATACCCTGCCTTTTCAGCACGGACAGCGGCGTCCGCAAACAGGTCTTCTATGGCTTCCACCTGTGCGGTAGTCAGCTCTACTGCGGTTTTGTTCCTTAGTGTATATTCAGAAGCGGACACCACCTCTGCTTCCGCGCCCATAACACCTGCGTGGTGTATCTGGACAAAAATCGGCACGCCCTCAGCGTGAACAGCCTCGACAATGCGTCTGTGACCTTCAATATGCTCGTCTGACCACAATCCCAGCTGGTCAAAGGACAGCCTACCTTGCTTGTTAATCGCATTAGCCTCGACGATTACAGCACCAAAACCGCCCTTGGCAATGGTCGAGTAGTGCGCTACGTTCCTGTCAGTGACCATTCCGCTGTCGTCGGACAGCTTGAAGTAGACCATCGGAGGTACGCAGATACGGTTTTTTAAGGTCAGGTGTTTGATGGTTAGTGTTTCGAATAGTGTTTTCAT
>CAYJIK010000102.1:0-5645 GCA_964370205.1 uncultured Oscillospiraceae bacterium
GTCGGGTTGACTATTATGGGGCACTTTAGGTTAACTGTAGTTTTCGCAACTGTGTCCCCTATCACAGGTATGACATAGAACAAAAGCGGCTCCCCTTCTTCTGCACCCACATCGCTATAGTCAGCGGTAGACACTGCAGGATTGTAATCGGCTATTAGATAGAAGGGGTTTAAAAGCACAAAGGCAAGCCCTTCCTCCTCCACCGACTGCAACGACAGCATGGAGTTATCCTCCTTTTCAAAGCGAATGATAACGTAACGAGTAAGTTCCTCAAAGCCGAAAAGGCCTTGAGGAAACGTTACAATCTCATCGTCCAAAAAGCTCATTTCTCCGAAATAACGTGTATTTACGGTGATGGTTTTATCGCTCATTTGGCCACGCTCGCACACACTCGCCACTGACGTATCTAATACATACGCAGTGTCGTGTGCACGTTCCTTTCTGATATAACATTACAAAACAAAACAGATATTGCTATACCTTCACATCTACAGGCTCGTAGTTCGGGTCGGAACTCGGCGGTACATACATCGGCCCTCTGGTATACTCGATAATTACCTGTGCATACTCCTTAATGACAAACTCTATATCTGCAGGGGTATATTCGAGGTCGGAGGGGGTGGTGCGCCAGTCAAAGCTGAGCTTATCCATAGCGTATTCGAGGGAGAAATCTGCCTCTGTCCAGTCAATCTCCGCCGGGAACTCAGGAATAAAGCGCATTACAGTTTCCGCTATTTCAAAATTTGTCGCATTTGAAATCTCGGGGATAGGCTCGTAGTCAGGCATATGTATGTGTGTCATCATATCGCCTTCCTGTGAAAACTTAGCAATGCTTTCCATAGCCACCGATTGGCCACGGTCTGCCGCTTGATAAATACTGCGTGATGCAGTGGGGGTTATGGAGTTACGTGCTTCAAACGTGTCAATAAGCACACGCATTGGTTTGCTCGATATGCTTAGACCGTTTTTCTCACGTGATATCTCCATGCTGGTTTTTGCCGGTGTCCTCTCATGTTTAGCATTGCTAATTTTGTACTCAACGGACATCGGGATGGTTTTAATTTCGAGTAGAGGCTTCATAACCTCAAATTCACTCCTTTCGCACTTTTAGAAAATTAGTTCATAAAGTCTATAAATGATGGTGTTAGTATGTCTGTTCCCACCTGCAAAGTTGCCTTGTAGGTGTAGTCTAACATTTTAAAGTTGGTGATGGCTTCCTCGAGGTCTACATACTCCGTGTCGTCGATGCGCTCGTTTAATGAGTAGTAGTTATCCTCAAGTCTAAGTGATGTGTAGTCGAGGAACATCGAGTTTGCACCCAGTTTTGTTATGGTGGTGAGCACCTCTTCGTGCTGTCTGTCAAGGTTGTGGGCGAGTTCTTCAATGTCCGCAATAGTTGCATCGGGATCGTCCATCAAATCAGCCAGTGCACCGAGGTTTGTAATTAGGTTTTTAGGGTTACCGTTGTCGTCCATGCCGTAACCTAAAAACGCAATCCCGGGGAAGGATATATTATGCGCAGAGCTTGGATCCACAGTGCCATCCGACTGAACCGACAGGTCAAACCCCAGATTTACGTATATCTTCTCGTTTGCAAGTGCATCAAGCTTAGCAAGCTCATCAGGGTCGGTGGTGTTTACGTCTATACCTCTAAAGGTGAGTGTCCCATCCTCCGCAAGCACAAAAGGAGCTTCATGCGTGGACGAACCACCAAACAGCATTTTATCAGCGTAGTTTGTGTTTAAGTCTTTGACCAACGAACTTTGAAGCTCACGCATCTCCGTTGCGAATATCGCCTTTAGCTCGGGGTTTTCCATTATTGGTGCATTTATCGCCGCCAGCACGTCAACATACGCTGACTCTGCACCGTCCTCAATACGCATCAAAACAGTTTCCACAGAGTCATACCAGTCCTGCGTATCCGCTACATTGTTGCGATAATCCTCATTGTACAAGAAATCTTGGCGCAGACGAGTCGCCTGTATAGAAGAACTCGGGTCCTCCGACGCTTTATTGTACTTACGTCTGGTGGTGACCGTTTCGTTCGCCTTGTCAAGCTTTGACAGCACGTCGTTCAGTCTGCCACTGTATCTGCTCATTATAGTTGAAGTTGTAACTCTCATAATAAAACCCTCCAAACAGCTAAACGCTGATTTATGTTATTATCAATCTTGAACATCCTTATTAGTTATCTGCCCACAATACCCATCTGATTTATAACCACGTCCAGTGCTTCGTCCAGTGTCGTCATAAATCTAGCCGCCGCATTGTACGACTTTTGGAATTTAAGCAGGTTTATACCTTCCTCGTCCAAGCTAACAGAGGACAACCCCGAACGCTGTGAGTCTATACCCATAAGCACTGTTGCATAGTTCTCGAATATTTTCTCGTTTGAGCTGATATCGAGCGCCAGAGTGTTTTTCATGTTGCCCAAAAACTCTTGGAAAGTACCGTTAAACATGACAGGGCTTGTGTCGTCACCGTTTACCAGATGGAAGTCGTGGTTTTGGGTGAATAGGTCTATCATGTAGAGGATGTTACTGTTATCACCTGTGACATCTCCGTCAACAGGTTTAGAGGTAGGGTCTTTGAGTGCGGTGATGCCGTAGTCGAAGTTTGCCCAACCTTCCGATATTTTTATGTTACTTGCTGATATCTCCTCGCCTGCGATGCTCGACTCGAACAGCGGCCGGTCTTCAAGAACGGTTAGCGTAGGATCGGCAGGGTCTACTACGTATATTTGGTTTGCTGTGTTCATCATGTCCGCAAACTCAAACGCCATCTTATCAAGCATCTCTCTGTAGTAAGGGAGACCTCTCGGGTCGCCTGCCGCACCGAATTCGCCTGCTCCGTTTAGGAAGTCAAGAGTACCTTTCAGCGCACCGACACTTAGGTCGGTTGTGATATCTTCATCCGTGTATGTAATAGCAAGGTCGGACAGTGTACCGTTCATTGTAACGGTGTGGTTGCCGTCCACATCAGTACCGGCCGTGAACTGTACCGCCTCGTCATTGTAAATCAGCGGTTGCTTTGTAGGTGGGATAGCATGAGAATCTACAAGGTTTATCTGCAGTTCCGACACCCAAACACCTTCAGCAAGCTTCTTTTCTACCACCTGCGTTTCGATGTTTATGTAGGTAGAGAGCTCGTCTATCAGCATATTTCTCTGGTCGTTTAGCTCGAGTGAATTGTTGCCGTGGAGTTGGTCATTCCGTATGCTCTTGTTTAGGGCGGCTATGTTTGTCAATAGCTCATTTACACGTGGGATGGAAACGTCGGTAAACTCAAAGGCCTGCTGTGCGTTAACTTGGTCCACCTGATTGGCGAACTGGTTAAACAGCTTTATGAGTGACTCGGCGGAGGACTTAACGATATGGTCAAATTCCTGCTCACCTGCGTTCATAGACAGCTGGTTTAACTGCGATACAAAGTCCATTATATGGCTGTCCAAACCTGTCGTTGTAGTTTCGTCAAATATGGTCTCCAGCTCCTCAAGGCCGTAGAGTAGTGAGTCAAGCTCGGCTACACGTGGGTTCTCTTCACGAAATCTCACGTCCAAGAACGGGTCACGTATCTGGTTTACGCCCTCCATCTCAACGCCGCTACCTACGTTTACCGCATTTTGCGACGAATATCTGTCCGAGTAACCACCTGACGGCGCACTGTACAAGTCAAGACGCTGGCGTGTGTACCCCTCAGTATTGGTATTAGATATATTCTGACCTACGACGTCAAGCGCTTTTTGGCTGGCGCTCATGGCACGCTGGGCTGTAACAAATCCGAAAAAGCTGGAACGTATCATTTGGTAACCTCCGTATTTTAAGCCGTTAGCGAATGCTGTAGGCTATTTATTCTGTTTATTGTTTTGACAGCTATACTTTTTGTGGTTTAAAGCGTGAGGGTGGGGTGATATCCGGCTTTTTCACCTGCTTGTGTAGCATATCCAGTACGGTGTCTATGCTGTGTAGTTGAAGCTCTATATAGCGCTTTGATGCTTTTGTAGCGACTTTTAGCTCTTTCATGGTTGCGGTGAGATGTTCATGGTGGGCGATGGCTTTTTGCTTTTCTTCGCCTTCCAAAGTCTCAATGACTGCGGAGATGCTTGCGCCGCTCTGGCCCATTGAGGAAAGTATGCCGTCTCTCACTTTGTCAAGCCCTCGCAGCTTTAGGGCGAATGCTTGCTCTTCGTTCATTATCGAGTCGAGTGCGTCGGTGTCTCCTGCGGACACTACACTAAGTTTCACCTTTTCAAGTTCTAATAGTTCGTCCATAAGCTGACAGAGGTCAGCCAGATGGTTTAAAAAATCGCTCATTAGGCTTTTTCCTTTCAGGTGTAACTACTCCAGTCCGAGTAGTATCTTTTTAGCTATGGCATCGCTGTCTATGCTATAGTTTCCGCTTTCCACCTGCTCTTTTAGCTGTGGCGCTTTGGATACACTTTCCTGCACACGAATTTCCTCAGACAAACGACTTTTAAGCATGGACACAAACCTATCCTTCGAGGAGGTTTGCGAGCTTATGTCCACCCTGTCAAACGACCCTGTCGCCGCTGTGCGTGTTTTATCGCGAGAGGTAGTATTCTGTTGTATCTTAGGAGGTATCCCTCCGAGTGGTGTTAACTTTATATTCATAACGGTAACCTTCCCTTTCACTAGCCGGGCGATGAATAGTCCCGATTGTTGCGTTTTCAAACAAAGTGACAGACGTATAGCCCATCTATTATTATTATCGGCATTACTACCAAAAAACTTATAGCAAATATTCAGAAAATTTTTATTTTTTAAAAAATGTTACAGAGGTCTTGATGGTAGGTAATTTTTATTGTCTCTGTATGACTATACAGATTTATTCTACCACAAAATACGGCGAATTTCTACTGTTACAGAGATAAAAATGGCCTTGTGCGGCGATCGGTACAGTTGATTATCCATGAAGAAGGCGCACCAGTACATTTACGATACCCCCCACCCGTCCGATAGCGAAAATAAAAACGTCGCAGGCAGAGGCCGTGTCGGCGCAGCGCCGACTAACGAACTAGAAGGGCAGCCCCGCAGGGCTGCCCTTCTAGTTCGTTTCTGCCCCTTGGGCAGACGGCCTCTGCCTGCGACGTTTTTATTTTCGCTATCTCCACCCCCGAGCACCGAACGTTACACGTCAGCCCCATTCACCTACTTGTCCCCGCCATAAAAAATCAACAACACACCTATAGCTTCCCACTTTCACCTCGCACACTTTTTGGTCTACAATCAGCCACATAGTAATACACTGATATATACAAAAACAAGATTTCAAAGCAAGGAAAGTTTACGAAAGGCAAGGTTGTGAAACGATGAAAAGGTTTGTGAAAAAAGGTTATGGCAGGTCGGCGACAGCGCTCGTCTGTGTTGTTTTGTCGGTAGTGCTTTTGTTGAATATGGACAGGCAGATGTGGTTTTTGGTAGCGGACAACCTCACACTGTGGACACTCTCGCTGGCGATGCCGGAAGGTGCGATAGCAATGCTTGAAGAGCGGTACAGCACCGAGATAGTCACCCCAACTCCCTCACCAACGCTATCCCCGTCTCCAAGCCCCTTACCCCCCTCATCACGCCAAACACCCACACAAACTACCGAGCCATCGGCAACCCCCACCCCTATAAAAACAC
>CAYJIK010000103.1:0-4074 GCA_964370205.1 uncultured Oscillospiraceae bacterium
GGCGGAATGGTCAAGACCATTCCCTACGCAGTCTATGAGGTTGTAGAAATAAAAGTGGTGGATAACGAAGAGTGTCACAGTCTACCGCTCCTATCTAAAAAGACTTACAGACGAACACTGAATTTGTCTAAAAATAAAACCAAAAGAGGTATCTGATGGACGAACAAAACACAAGCAAACTTATACATGTTGACATAGAAAACGAGATGCGTGACAGCTTCCTTGACTATTCGATGTCCGTTATTGTCAGTAGAGCACTGCCCGATGTGCGTGACGGACTGAAGCCTGTTCACCGTAGGATAATATACACCCTCTACGAAAAGGGGATTTACTCGGATAGAGCGTACAGAAAGTGTGCTGATACCGTTGGTTCGGTGCTGGGTCAGTACCACCCGCACGGTGACGCTTCTGTCTACGACGCACTTGTCCGTATGGCGCAGGACTTTTCTCTGCGTTACCCACTTGTGGACGGTCACGGTAACTTCGGTTCGGTGGACGGTGACTCGGCTGCGGCTTATCGTTATACCGAGGCGAGGATGTCCAAACACTCGATGGCGATGGTAGAGGATATCGACAAGGAAACGATAGACTTCCAACCAAACTATGACGACCGTCTTGAAGAGCCTGTTGTACTCCCCAGCCGCTTCCCGAACTTGCTTGTGAACGGCTCGACAGGTATAGCGGTGGGTATGGCGACAAACATACCTCCTCACAACATGGGCGAGATAATCGACGGCGTTGTAATGCTGATAGACAACCCCGACGCCGCCCTTGAGGACCTTATGCGTGTGATAACAGGCCCTGACTTCCCCACAGGTGGTACAATCATGGGGAGAAGTCAGATAAGAGCGGCTTATGGCACGGGGCGTGGTAAGATTATACTCCGTGGTAAGTCGCATATAGAGGACCACACAGGCGGACGTGAAAAGATAGTGGTCACCGAGATACCGTACGGTGTCAATAAAGCACGTCTTATAGAGAATATAGCTGACCTTGTGCGTGATAAGCGTGTTGAAGGTATATCCGACCTGCGTGACGAGAGTGACAGGGACGGTATGCGCATCGTTATAGAGCTGAAGAGGGACGTGTCCTCCGCTGTCATCCTAAACAGACTCTATTCATACACACAGCTACAGGACACAGTAGGCGTCATAATGCTTGCCCTCCACAACAGGCAACCAAAGATAATGACGCTTAAAGAGATACTCACCCACTATATCGACTTCCAGCAGGAAATTATAGTACGCCGTACCACCTTTGACCTTAACAAGGCGATGGAGAGGGCGCACATACTGGAAGGTCTTAAAATAGCGCTAGACTTTATAGATGAAGTTATAGCACTTATCCGCTCAAAGCGGACAATTCCCGAGGCGAGAGCGGCGCTTGCACAGCGTTTCGGACTGTCCGACCCACAGACACAGGCGATAACACAGTTTACGCTTGGTAGGCTTGCGGGGCTTGAGCAGGAGAAAATTCTGGAGGAACTCGCTTCGATTATGGAGAAAATTGAGGAGCTGAACAGAATACTTGCTAACAAGGACGTGCAAATGTCCATCATCAAGGAAGAACTGGGTGAGTACAGGGCAAAGTTCGCTGATGAACGCCGCACCGACATTATGGAAGTGACAGGTGAAGTAGATATAGAAGATCTAATCCCCGTGACCGAGTGCGTTTTGACACTTACTCATTTCGGTTATGTTAAGCGTCAAGCGACTGACAGCTACCGCACACAGCGTAGAGGCGGTAGGGGTGTTTCGGGACTTACTCGCCGTGAGGAGGACTTTGTTACCGAGCTGTTTGTATGTTCGAGTCATGACCATATACTGTTCTTCACAACCAGGGGACGTGTCTATCGTCTGCGTGGTTTTGAGATACCGGAAAGCTCCAGAACGGCAAGGGGTACAAATATTATAAACCTACTACCGCTTGAAGAAGGCGAAAAGGTCACCACAACCATAAAACTGTCCTCCTTCTCGGAGCAAGGGTCAATGGTAATGGTGACAAAGAGGGGTATAATAAAGCGTACCGACATAGCGTCGTTTAAGAATATTAGGAAGTCAGGGCTTGTTGCCATTAACCTCGATGAAGAGGACACACTTGCGCTTGTCCTGCTGACTGACGGCGACAGAGAACTGCTTGTTGCGACACGTCAGGGGCTTGCCATACGCTTTAACGAGCAGGACGCAAGAGAGCTAGGCCGTGCCGCACGTGGCGTAAAGGCTATTGCACTTTCGGCAGACGATGAAGTGGTGGGCGCTGTTATAGTATCGGAAGAAGCGAAACTGCTTACAGTCAGCGAACTTGGACAGGGCAGACGTACATCGTTTGACAACTACCGCTTGCAGTCAAGAGGCGGCAAGGGAGTTACGAACTATAAGGTAGAGAAAAACAGTCAGGTGGCAGGAGTTGTTTCTGTTACAGATGAAGATGACGTTATACTGATATCGGATGACGGTATTATCATACGTATATCGGTGGCGGAGATAGCGGAACAGTCCCGTTACGGCGGAGGAGTGCGTGCTATGCGCCTTGCTGAGGGGACAAAGCTTGTGACGCTTGCACGTGCACTGAAAGAGGAGACCTCTGAGGAGGATATCGAAGAAACTGAAGAAGGCGAAGATGTTACGGCGGATGGTGGAGTAACCACTGACGGCGAAGATGTCGGCGAGGGCGATAATTAGCCTATATAACGGTGGTATATTGCTGTAGGGGTGCACCTATGTGTGCGCCCGACGCCAATGCACCTACAGACAAAGAGTGGTTATATGTTGCGAATTGTAGGGGCGCACCTGTGTGTGCGCCCGACACCATTACCTCCACAGGCAAAACAGTTATATTAGTGGCGGAATGGTCTTGAATATTCCCTACATTTCCTAGAAAGGAGCAACCTATGGAGCAAAACGAAGCTAAAAAGGTCAGCACGCTGCTTATAGCTGTCGACCTCGGCGACTACGATATTGACATCTCGCTTTTGGAGCTTAGAGAGCTCTGTGAAGCGGCAGGTGCTGAAGTGGTTGCTGATATAGTGCAGAAAAGAACCTCGCCCGACACCGCTACCTATATAGGCAGCGGACGACTGGACGAGGCGAAACTGTTTATAGAGAATAACGAGATTGAGCTGGTGGTGTTTGACTGTGAGCTGTCCGGCAGTCAGATAAAGAATATCGAGAATGTCCTTGATGTTCGAGTTATAGACCGCACTATGCTTATTCTTGACATCTTCGCTACCCGTGCTGTGACAGCTGAGGGTAAGCTACAGGTGGAGCTGGCGCAACAGCGTTATATACTTCCGCGGTTGGTGGGTGTTGGACAGAGCATGTCCCGACTGGGCGGCGGCATAGGTACAAGAGGACCGGGCGAGACCAAGCTTGAGAGCGACCGTAGGCATATACGCCGTAGGGTGAAAGCGCTTGAGGAGGAACTTGAGCGATTGTCGGGACGACGTAAACTTATTCGTGAACGACGCAAAAAGGACATGATGCCGACAGTGTCGGTGGTGGGGTACACAAATGTAGGGAAAACGACGCTGACAGGTAGATTGACAGACGAGGCACTGGTTGGCGAGGACAGGCTGTTTGCGACACTTGACCCCACAGCACGTGCTTTGAAACTACCTGACGGACGAGTGGTACTACTGGTGGACACGGTAGGGCTTGTCCGCCGACTACCGCACCATCTTGTGCAGGCGTTTCGTTCTACTCTGGAGGAAGCAGTCGAAGCTGACCTTGTGCTGAATGTCTGCGATGCGTCGTCGACAGAGCTTGAGGAACAGATAAATGTCACCACTGAGTTGCTTAGTTCACTGGGGCGTGCTGATGTCCCGATAATAACGGTTGTAAACAAGTGGGACAAGGCGATACCGTTACACATACCGTCACGGACAGAGCATGTATGTAAAATCTCCGCCAAGACAGGCGACGGCATGGACAACCTACTCAGGATGATATCGGAACTGCTACCGTCCACCCACAGGCGCAGACAGCTGGTGCTACCGTACAGCCACGGACATTTGCTGGCGGCTATCAGGGAGAACGGCAAGATATTTTCCGAGGAATATACCGAGGACGGCATAGC
>CAYJIK010000103.1:4174-5637 GCA_964370205.1 uncultured Oscillospiraceae bacterium
GCTAAACCCCAACAGGTCACGGGCGTAGATAAAAACGTTCGGGGGCGCCCGCCGGTCAAGCACTCGGGCTTTACCGCCCACCACCCACCGAACCACCATCTCCGAGCACCTGACCGCCCCTGCGCCCCCTACGCTCTACCACTGTCTTGTTTGGCTGGGGAATAAGAGCGAGAGAGCCAGTTTCAGCATTAAAAAACACCTGATGATTACACTTCACAGATGTAAAAAAATTAATATACAGGAGGAGTACACAATGGACATCAAACTAAAAAAAGCAATCAGAGAAGAAATACCGATCTACACCGAAATTGAAAAGGGCGCAACCCCCGGGCTACAGTACGTAGAGCCGGTGTTTGACGTGTTTGAGAAGAGTGTCGGCGAGTTTACAGTCGCTGAGGTGGACGGCAAGCCTGTAGGCATCGGTAAGCTTACAGTGCTGTACGATGGCTCTGCATGGCTTGAAACGCTAAGGGTACTCCCCGACATGCAAGGCAAGGGTATCGGCAAGGAGATATATAAGCGCTACTTTGAGCAGGCAAAAGAGCTGAACATACCGGCGATGAGAATGTACACAGGCTTTTCTAACAAGGCGAGCAAGGGTCTTGCCGAGCGTTACGGTTTCACACATGACGGCACATTCAGAGGCTACAACCTGACAGCAGGTCTGACAGGCGACAAGGGCAGTTTCACACTCGTCACCGACTCTGAAAAAGCGTGGGAACTCTTAAAGCCCCACTTTGACTACGCAGGTGGCTACCTCGTGCAAAACCGCACCTTCTACGAGTTTAACGAAGCGACTGTCAAGGGTATGTGCGCCGACAATATGATATACACAGACAGCGACGGCAACATCGCCGTAGCAGGCGCACGCTTTATGGAGAATGTCGCACTGCATCTACTGTTTATGCACGGAGATCTCGGAAAATGTGTGTCCTTCGCTAAAGCGCTGGCAGCGGAGCGTACTGTCCCTAAGCTGACAATGACATTTACACTGGAGAATCCCACCGTGGAGCAGTGTCTTATAGACAACGGCTTTGAGAAGGAGCGGTCTGACCTTATTACTATGCTCTATGGGAAATAGATGAAAGCAACGGCTTTCATCTATTTCCCAAAGGAAGTTCTGTGTTTTTCGGTCACTGACCGAAATCTGATATGTCGCATAAGGCGACCTATCAGACCACACAGAACTTCGGGGTTGTGGGGATTTTGGGCAACGGCTTTCATCTATTTCCCAAAGGAAGTTCTGTGTTTTTCGGCCACTGACCGAAATCTGATATGTCGCTTAAGGCGACCTATCAGCCCACACAGAACTTCGGGGTTGTGGGGATTTTGGGCTACGGCTTTCATCTATTTCCCAAAGGTTGTGGGGATTTTGGGCTACGGCTTTCATCTATTTCCCAAAGGTTGTGGGGATTTGGGGTATTGGCTTTCATTTTGCCTATCAAATGTAGGGGCGACCTGTG
>CAYJIK010000104.1:0-5557 GCA_964370205.1 uncultured Oscillospiraceae bacterium
TCCCTACCCTCATAAACAACCCCACCGACAATCAGAGCGGCCACGTAGATGACGATATACGCTATAAGGCTGTAAAATGTCTTGTCGGAAAACTCGAGTGCTTCTACCACGTTTATCATAACAAATGGGGAGAAGTATGTCAGCCACTCGGCTTTGTCCGCTAATAGTTCCCCTAAATACCCGAGCATGTAGCTGGCGAGCACCACCGACGCCACAATAGAGCCTGACCCAAACTTAGCGCTCACCCCTGCAAACATTAAACCAATGCCGCCGAATAATAGTGCAGAGAAACTTGATATCTTTGCCGAGGTTATGACGTCGGCAAGAATGAAGCTCTCCCCACCGCCGATGAAACCGCAAGCAATGGTCGAGAGTATCGCCCCTGTCAACACCAGACCGACCGCTATAAGCGATGTGAGGTACTTGGAGATGTATATTTCCGCCCTGCTTACCGCAAGCGAGTTTAAAAACTCTATCGACTTTGTCTTCTCCTCCTTGGTGATCAGCCCTGCGGAGAAGGTAGCGGCAAATATAGAAACCGCAACTAAAACAATGTTGTAAATCATCCCAAAGTAGGTGACATAATCAGACATGTCCGACATATCTTCCATTCCGACAAACTGCATGAGTTCCTGTGGCATTGCATCAAACTTCGCCTGTGCTAAGTCCTGAATGGACGGAAAGAGAATCATATAGAGCGTCATTATAGAAAAAATAGCAACCACCCAACCTATAATCACCTTCTTTGTTGTGGCTAAATTAAAAGTACATAGTTTTACGATGTTTTTGAACTCTACCTTTTTCATGGTGTCACTCCCTTGTTTGATTATTCACCTGTCTTATAGTATGAAATAAACTCGTCCTCGACAGTTTTGGTTTTGATTTCGAGGTTTTCTAAGTCCATAACTGCTAGCTTTTTAATGAGTGTGTTTATATCTTCCTCGATCTCGTAATGTTCGGAAAGTCCGTCCTTTGTGGTGTAGGAGACTGTCTGTTTGTGCTTGATTTTAACGTCTTTCATGTCAAAGTAGTCGGCGATTTCTCCGTCCACAATGATAGCGACCTTGTCGCAGTACTTTTCTATTTCGGATAGGTTGTGGCTGGATAGGAAAATTGTTTTGCCTTTTTGCTTTTCCTTTAGCAGCAGGTCAAAAAACTTGCTTTGCATGAGTGGGTCAAGCCCGTTTGTAGGCTCGTCTAACACCATGAGCTCGGCGTCCTTGATAAAACCCTGAATGAGCGAGAGCTTTTTCCTGTTTCCAAAGCTTAGCTCGGTTATCTTTTTTGTCAGGTCCAGTTCAAAGTATTTGCAGAGGTCTCGCATCTCGTCCACAGAGGTTTTTGTAAACCCGAGGGCAAACTTAAGCAGTTTCTCACAGGTGATGTTGTCGTAAAAAGCCGACTCACTCGGCACATAACTCACCATGCTTTTTATAGCTTTGCTGTCCTTTTCGCTGTCCAGTCCCAGTATTTTTATCTTACCTTCTGTCGGGTTTAGCATACTGAGCATAGTTCTTAACGTTGTACTTTTCCCGGCGCCGTTTTTCCCGACAAACCCAACAATCTGCCCCTTTTCCACCGACAGATCAATACCTTTAACAGCGGTGAATTTTCCATACGTCTTCACAAAACTTCTGATTTCTATAGTGCTCATAATAAGCCCCCTATTCTCCACTTTTCTTCACACCAACAACAAACATCGGTAACATCCCCAAAACAGTATCACTCGGGTGCTGTTATCAACTTGAATGTGTTCTGCGTATTAAGGCCTCAAACAGTAAACGTCCAACGTATACTTATAAACATATACTACCACAAAAACAAATAAAAGCCAACATTTCCTCGTACGTTAAAAAGATAGAAAGTGTAAGAAAGCGAACGACTTCTGCTGTCACAAAGACCTGTTAAGGAGGTGGAGGAACAACCATCGGGCGTGTCCCTCGTTTTGGTAGGTTAGTTGTTCCGAGAATTCGCAAAACATCGCTGTCAGTTGAACTCTTGTGAACGGTGTCGCTTATCCTCCCATTGTCACTTTTGAGGTACAAACAAGGAAGCTAGTACCCCTTTTTTTAACGCAAATAATAACACAACCGGCAAATGTCAACGCAACACCACCTAAACGTGACACCAAACACAGGCATGACGAAGGACATATGAAACATCTCAAAATCTGTCTGACGGCTCGTCCGCCTTTTCACCGCCCACATACTGACCTGTTTGGCAAGTAGCTACATTTCAGGATTTCAGGCGATTTTGTACTATGCGTGTGAAGCGAATGCTACCACCAAAATACCTGCTGTCCTCCATACCAATCCCCCTTTTAATTGTCAATAAATATTTACAATTAAATTTAAGATATCTGTTTACAAATGCAAACTTATATGTTAAAGTATTAACGTTATAAAAATAACAAGGAGAAACAAAATGAATATTAAAATTTGTATCGGTAGCTCATGTCATTTAAAAGGTTCTAAGACAGTGGTTGAACAGCTGCAAAAGTTGGTAAAGGACTTTGGTTTAGACGATAAAATCAACCTTTCAGGGGCGTTTTGTATGTCTAAATGTCAGGAGGGGGTATGTCTGTCGGTTGATGATGTTATACACTCTGTGCGGCCTGAAACTGTAGAGGCGTTTTTTGAACGAGAAGTGAGGACGAAACTGTAATTGATAGATGTTTACCCATAGCGTGTGGACACGAGTTTCAAACGCTGCTAATTTGGCCGATTTTGCGCCGAACATCACACAATTCCCGAGAATGAGTTCTTAATCAATTTTTGAAATGGAGCAACCATTCCTTCGAAAATTATGCTTGTTCGACAAAAAATATCTCAAATTCTCCGCATTTAAACTCATGTCCACACACTCCAAAACTGAAAAGGAAGAAATGATATGCCCGAGTATTTAAAGCTAAAAAAATCAAACTGCAAAAACTGTTATAAATGTATCCGTTGCTGTCCTGTTAAGTCGATACGCTTTTCAGGGGGGCAAGCCAACATAATCGGAAACGAGTGCATACTTTGTGGGCAGTGCTTTGTAAACTGTCCCCAAAACGCCAAGGAAATCGAGAGCAGTACCGAGGCGGTGAAGGTTCTGCTGTATTCAGGAGTGCCGGTGATAGCGTCAGTTGCGCCGTCCTTTATAGCGAACTACGAAGGGGTCGGGATAAAGACGCTGGAAGAGTCACTCAAACGGTTGGGTTTTCACCATGCCGAAGAAACAGCCATAGGTGCGACCATCGTGAAAAACGCCTACGAGAAGATGATAACCGAAGAGAAGAGGGACATCCTCATAACCTCCTCATGTCATTCGGTAAACCTTCTCATCCAAAAGTACTACCCCGACCTACTACCATATCTAGCCGATGTAGTGTCCCCCATGCAGGCACATGCACTTGACATCAAAAGTAGATACCCCGACGCAAAGGTGGTGTTCATAGGGCCTTGTGTTGCCAAAAAGGACGAAGCAGGCTACTACGAGGGGATAGTGGACGAAGCGCTCACCTTTGAGGAACTGAGCCATTGGCTTGAAGAGGAGCGTGTGGCGATTGACTACATAGCGCCGAAGGACAGCACATCCGAAAGCCTGGCGAGGTTTTTTCCGACGACGGGCGGTATACTGAAGACCATCGTTAACCGTGACCCCGACTACACGTACTTTGCGTTGGACGGTGTGGAGAACTGCATGAAAGCGCTGGACGAAATACGTGAAGGCAAGCTGAGCAAATGCTTTATAGAGATGTCCGTGTGTGTGGGGAGCTGTATAGGCGGCCCTGTTATGGAGAAAAGCCGTAAAAACTCCATAGTGGACAATATAGCGATAGCAAGCTATGCAGGGGAAAAAGACTTTGCCGTCTCACCTCTTGAAAGCGAAGACATGGCGAAAATATTCATCCCTATCATCCGCAGAAACACCAAGCCGATGGAAATGGACATTGTTGACGTGCTTCGCCAGATAGGCAAACACAGCAAAGAGGACGAATTAAACTGCGGTTCTTGCGGTTACAACTCATGCAGGGAAAAGGCGGAAGCAGTCTACTACGGCAAAGCAGACCTTACCATGTGCCTCCCCTACCTAAGCGTAAAAGCGGAAACCTTCTCCGACCTCATAGTAAACAACACCCCGAACGCCATCATTGTCCTAAACGAAAACCTGGAGGTACAGCGCATAAACCGCTCGACGGTAAAACTACTAAACCTCCGCTCACAGAGGGACATCCTAGGCGAGCAGATTGTGAATGTACTCGACCCAACCGACTTTATCAAGGTGAGGAACACAGGCGTGTCGGTGCGAAACAAAAGCGTATATCTAGCCGAGTACGACAAGCATATCCTCCAAACCATCATCTTTGATATGCAGTATAAAATGCTCGTATGCCTTATGAGCGACATAACGGAGGAGGTAGAGGAGCGAACCCAAAAAGAGGAGATAAGCAGAAAGACGGCAGAAACCACCGACAAGGTCATAGAAAAGCAGATGCGAGTAGTCCACGAGATAGCATCACTGCTCGGTGAAACTGCTGCAGAAACAAAAATAGCCCTCACAAAGCTGAAGGAGTCCATTAAAGATGATTAACCTATGTCCCGACATCGGATTTAGCAGTCTAAACAAACACAAAGAGGAGTTGTGCGGCGACCAAGTGTGTGTTATCGAGGGCGCTGACGACTCTACCACCATAGTGCTTGCAGACGGCCTGGGCAGCGGTGTAAAAGCGAATATCCTCGCCACACTCACCTCGAAGATCATATCTACCATGATATCGGAAGGGCTGAGCATCACCGACTGCGTAGAAACCATAGCGGCGACACTGCCGGTCTGTTCAGTTCGAGGTGTGGCGTACTCAACGTTTACAATACTCCGCATCTTCGGCGGTAACAAAGAAGCAGAAGTTATCCAGTACGACAATCCCCGAGTGATTCTCTTCCGAAATGGAGAACACCACGAACTCCCCCACCACGAAAACATAATAAACGGCAAAAAAATCCTCCACTCAAAGATACACCTTGACGAAAATGATACATTCTTCCTGATGAGTGACGGTTGCATACACGCCGGTGTGGGAAGTACCCTAAACTTCGGTTGGGAGCGAGATGACATCGTAAACTTCATGGAACCGCAGTGTAGTAAAGGCTACACTGCAAAGACACTCAACACCATCCTGATGAACGAATGTAATACGCTATACGACGGCAAACCTGGTGACGACACCACAGTTTGCACCGTCAAGATGAGAAAAAGAGAGCCGATGAACCTGATAATAGGCCCACCCTCCAACAGAAACGATGCGGACAAGATGATGTCACTATTTTTCTCCAAAGAGGGGAAACACATAGTGTGCGGAGGGACAACCTCGGGCATCGCCGCAAAATTTTTAGGCAAGGAGCTTGAAGCATCGCTCAGCTTTGAAAGTTCCGATGTCCCCCCAACGGCGACTATAGAGGGTGTCGACCTTGTTACCGAGGGCGTAATCACCATAAGTAAAGTGCTTACCTACGCAAAAGACTACCTCGGTGAAAACAAGCTCTACCCCGAGTGGATATCCAAAAAGGACGGCGCATCT
>CAYJIK010000105.1:0-5532 GCA_964370205.1 uncultured Oscillospiraceae bacterium
TCGTACCGAACACAACGCTGGAAAAAGTGCTGTACAAAAACTTCACCGAACTCCCCCACCCCACCTACACAGCCGAAGAGATTGAATTTGGCAAAAACATAATAGCAAGTTATGAGACACCACCGCAAAGCCCCATGGCAGGACTTATTAAAAAGTTTGGGAATGTCGCCAGAGAGCTATACAGCGGATTGTTCACCGAAGGGCAGGTGTTTAACGACTTTGTACTCCCTCACTTGACTTCAGATGCACCGTCCCCCGGTTCTACAGATGTTGGAGATGTAAGCTGGGTCTGCCCTACCGCTCAAATTAACGTAGTCACTACACCAAGCGGTATGCCGGGGCACTCATGGCAGTACGTAGCGTGCAATAATACGTCTATTGCGCATAAGGGAACACTATACGCAAGCAAGGTTATGGCAGGTGCGTGTATTGACATGCTAGAGGATACCTCCATAATAGAAGCCGCCAAGGCAGAACTCAAAGAGCGTATCGCCGAAGACGGCGGAAAATACCTCTGCCCGATACCGAAGGGTGTTAAGCCACGCTCCATAGCACCTAAGAAGTAAAGCGGAATACAGAGGCTGTGGCATAATTGACATAATGAACTAAAAATGTAGGGGCGACCACATATGGTTGCCTCTACGTAATTTTATCAATTTCGCAAATTTTTTTCTACGTTATGCCCTCTTAATTTTCACTGGCACCCTGACATATGAAAACCTGCTATCACGTCACTGTAGGGCACGCATTTTATACGTACCTCCCCTCAACCCCAAAGATAACCAACTACACAACTTTCCCACCACCCCCAAATACACAAAAATTTAACACAGATATTTTCAACCCACTACTTTAAAAAAGCTTTTAACTCTGCTATAATGGTAACATTAGAGTTATGTTAGAAAGGGGTACATTAGAAATGAAGGATATTTTCCGACTAGATATGCCACTTCCACCACCTGCGGAGTTTGATAGCACAAAACGCCGTGCGCCACGTAGAGAGGCAAAACTCAGCCAGAAGGACAAGGAACTGGCGATAGCTAACGCACTGCGTTACATACCGAAAGAACACCATGAAGTGATGGCTAAAGAGTTTGCTACCGAACTTAAAGAAACAGGCAGAATTTACGGCTACCGCTACCGTCCACAAGGTAGACTGTACGGCAAGCCGATAGATGAATACAAAGGCAACTGCACCGAGGGCAAGGCTTGTCAGGTTATGATAGACAACAACCTTGACTTTGACGTTGCGCTCTATCCTTATGAGCTTGTCACCTATGGGGAGACAGGTCAAGTCTGCCAGAACTGGATGCAGTACCGTCTTATAAAGAAGTACCTTGAAGAACTCACCGACGAGCAGACACTTGTTGTGCAGTCAGGCCATCCACTGGGACTTTTCCGCTCGCACAAGACCTCCCCTCGTGTCTTAATCTCAAACGGTATGATGATAGGTATGTTTGACGACCCTGCAAACTTTGACCGTGCCGCCGCTATTGGAGTAACTAACTACGGTCAGATGACAGCAGGCGGTTGGATGTACATAGGGCCTCAGGGCATAGTCCACGGCACATTTAACACACTGCTGAATGCAGGCAGAATAAAGCTGAGTATACCGCAGGACGGCAACCTCGCAGGTAAGCTGTTTGTATCATCGGGGCTTGGCGGCATGAGCGGCGCACAGGGCAAGGCGGCGGAGATTGCAGGCGCAGTTTCCATCATCGCCGAAGTGGACGCTTCACGCATTGAAACTCGCCACAGTCAAGGCTGGGTGAGCGACAGAAGCGCTTCCCTTGACGAAGTGCTATCAAAGGTTATTGACAAGCTGGAGAGCAAAGAGGCATACGCTATTGCATATGAGGGAAATGTCATAGACCTCCTCGAGTACCTCATAGCCAAGAACGTCCATGTTGACCTCCTCTCCGACCAGACCTCCTGCCATGCACCGTACAGTGGCGGTTACTGCCCACAAGGGTTAACGTTTGACGAGCGCACACGTATGCTTGCCGAAGAGCCTGTAAAGTTCAAAGAGCTTGTAAACAAGAGCCTACTTGTCCACTATAACTTAATCAAGGAGCTTGACAAGCGTGGCACATACTTCTTTGACTACGGCAACAGCTTCCTAAAGGCGATATTTGACGCAGGCGCTACCGACATCTGCAAGAACGGCACAGACGAAACAGATGGCTTTATCTATCCCTCCTACGTTGAGGACATCTTAGGGCCGCAACTGTTTGACTTTGGCTATGGCCCGTTCCGTTGGTGCTGTTTAAGCGGTAAGCAGGAAGACCTCGACGCTACCGATAAGGCGGCTATGGAGGGCATTGACAAGGACAGACGCTATCAGGACTACGACAACTATGTCTGGGTGCGTGATGCGGCAAAGAATAAGCTTGTAGTCGGCACTAAAGCACGTATACTTTATCAGGACGCAATGGGACGTCTCAAAATCGCCCTAAAGTTCAACGAGATGGTTCGTAACGGTGAAATCGGCCTCATTATGCTAGGCCGTGACCACCACGACACAGGCGGTACCGACTCACCTTTCCGTGAGACCTCCAACATAAAGGACGGCTCCAACATAACTGCGGACATGGCTATCCACTGCTTTGCAGGCAATGCCGCTCGTGGTATGAGCCTTGTAGCTATCCACAACGGTGGCGGAGTGGGTACATCTAAGTCGATAAACGGCGGTTTCGGCATGGTGCTGGACGGCTCTGAGCGTGTGGACACCATTCTCCGTGCAGCGATGCCGTGGGACGTTATGGTAGGTGTATCACGCAGAGCATGGGCAAGAAATGAAAACTCTGTATCCACCATTATTGAGTATAACGAGATGAACAGCGGCACAGACCATATCACAGTACCTGAAATTGCTGATATGGACATGATAAAGGATATTCTAAAAGGCTAGTAATTGACATCTTTAAAGCAGACAATCCGCTTAGGAGGAAATATTCCATTGAAGAACTCAACAGTAAAAATACTGATAATAGTTGGCGTTATAGCGTTAATTATAGTTGCACCGCTATTTTCTATGTTCTTAGAGCCTACCGTCGTTGTGGACATTGTCACGCATGAAACCGACGCCGGTTACATCGAGATACCAATGTTAGGCTCACAAACTTTTCTGAACTTGCCTGCACCGCTCACCTTTGGCGAGCGATTGGAAGACGCACAGGAGCGAGTGGAAAGCCTTACCGACACGTACATAGAGCGCTACGACGTTAGCTTAGCAGTGGACTGTGACGTACAACTGTTGGAGGACGGCGTGGTGATAATCACGTTTAACGGTAAAGGAGAAAGCGCTACCACAGGCGAGCAGCCTATAGATTCGTCACTTGAGTTTGCTATATTCTAGCTTTTTTCTGCCCCCCACCTTCATTGTGGGGGGCAGTTTACTCTATGTACGATGTATTGTCCGCTTTTGAAAAGCAGCTACTTCCTCCAGTAATCTCACAGAAGATTCTCTACACCTAAGCCAATAGAAATCGTAAAGCTCCAAAAGATGGCAAAAGGAGAGTGAACTAAGACAACTTAAATTAATACGAATACGCTTGAAAAATTCACATTTTTGATGTAGAATAACAACAGTGAAGATAGGCGGTCAAAATAAGCGTAGAGCGGATGTTGTCGCCTTTATAAGAGTTTTTTGAATGTGTAATACCGAAAGGAATGGTCTATTATGAACAAAGTAATGGAATGTGTCCCGAACTACAGCGAAGGTAGAGATTTGGCAAGACTTGAGAAAATTCTGGACTGCTTTAGAGGCAAAGAGAATGTGAAGCTACTTGACTATAGCCCTGATAAAGACCACAACCGTTGTGTTGTTACAGTCATCGGAGAGCCGGAGGCACTCGGCGAGGCTGTTATACAGTCCATCGGCGTAGCTATTGCGGAGATTGATATGACGACACACGAAGGCCAGCACCCTCGTATGGGCGCAGTGGACGTTGTGCCGTTTATCCCTGTCAAGGGCTGCACTATAAAGGAAGCTGATAAACTGGCAAAGTCGGTAGCACAAAAAGCGGCAGAGCTTTACGGCCAACCGTTTTTCCTATATGAAAAGTCCGCAAGCGCACCGCACCGTCAGAACCTTGCAGACATCCGCAAAGGACAGTTTGAGGGCATGGCTGAAAAAATGAAGGACGAGAAGTGGAAGCCGGACTTCGGCCCTGAAACAATCCACCCCACAGGCGGCGCAACTGTAATCGGCGCTAGAATGCCACTTGTCGCCTTTAACATAAACCTCGACACACCAAACTTAGAAATAGCTGATAAGATTGCAAAGCAAGTAAGATTTTTGGGCGGTGGCTTTAGATTTGTCAAGGCTATCGGTATCATGCTGGATGAGAGAAATATCGCACAGGTATCCATGAATCTCACCGACTATACAAAGACCTCTGTATACCGTGTATTTGAAACGGTCAAAATGGAAGCTAAGAGATATGGTGTCAACGTAGTGGGGAGCGAAATTATCGGGCTACTACCGATGAAGGCACTTGTAGACTGCGCTGAATATTACCTACAGGTGGAGAACTTCTCGGATAATCAGATACTTGAGAATTGTCTGCTGAATGACTAGGAGTCGTTAGAGGATAAACGTAACGCATAGGGTGCGTTACCTCTAAAGATAGGGTTGATTTTTATGTCGCACTCCACAGAGGAGGCGATCTCCCATTCCCCAACCGCCAATACTCCAAAACAAAACAGCTAAGAAAGGATGACACAACATGGAACAAAACACTTTAAAAGAATTTTGCGATATGCTGTCCTCAAACTCCCCTGCTCCGGGCGGTGGTAGTGTTTCCGCACTTGCAGGCGCACTCGCAGCTTCATTGTCCACCATGGTGGCGGCACTAACTGCCAATAAAAAGAACTACGAGATGGTGACAGCCGATATGGAAAACATCATCAGAGAGGGACATGTCTTAAGAGACAAACTACTGCATGACATAGCGAGGGACAGCCGTTCCTTCGAGGGCTTCATGGAAGCAATGGCGCTCCCCAAGACCACTCCCGAGCAGAAGAAAGTTAGACAAGATGCGATGCAAACAGCTCTGAAGCACGCTGTGGCAGTTCCGCTTGACGTAGCGGAAACCTGTTATAAAATATTACCGCTAGCTATATTTGTTGTAAACTACGGCAACCAAAACGCTATAACAGACGGCATAGTGTCCGGCATGATGGCTAGAACAGCTGTCCTGGGTGCGCTGTCCAACGTGCGTATAAACCTAAGTTCCATCAAGGACGAGCAGTTTGTGGCAGAAACCACCGCTAAGGTCAATATGCTATGGAAAGGCACTCTCGAGCAGGAGAGCGCAATTCTCGATTCGGCGATGAAACTGTAAAAACAAAAAACATAAACTTAACTGTAGGGGCGACCCTATGCGGTTGCACATCTAACACAACTGCATGGGTAGCCCCTACATTTTTATAAACATATAACTCCGGAGGTAACATGAACTTTTTTGAGCAAGTCTACTACCACGTCCGCAGGATACCAAAGGGAAAGGTGTCCACCTACGGGCAGAT
>CAYJIK010000106.1:0-5503 GCA_964370205.1 uncultured Oscillospiraceae bacterium
GCAAGCGCTTCTCCGCTTAGTTTCAGTAGTACTCTTTTGTAAATAGGTTTCATAATGTTGCCTGTGTATCGCTATTGGACGATATCTCACACCCTTTGCTATTTACACAGACTGCCCCCTTTCACGTCCTTAAAATCACGAGAAGGTTTATAACATTGGTAAAGTCATCCCCAAAACCGACTTTCAATAACGGTAGCAATCACTTCACCTGACTGTTATACACTTCTACAATTATATTAAAAATAACCATACTTGTCAAACATAAGAGTGGCTAATTTACATAATTTTAATATTCCATCCATAGCCGCATATCTCGGCAATAATAACTACGACAAGCGCCGAAAATACTCTAAAACGAACATTTATACCGTTTGCTCGCTCGGTTTTCCGTCTGTCAGTATTTTTGCCGTGTCCATCGACTTTAAAAGCACATCCAAATCTGTAGTTGCGATATTATTGTACGACAAATCCACATAAATCAAATGCTTAAGCGACAAAAGCGTTGACACATCATGTATTTCGTTTGACGACAAATTCAGCACCCTAAGCGAAGGAAAATCAGATAAAACAGTAATATCCTCCACTCCACACTCCACTACCGTAAGTTCAGCAAGATTTTCAAGTTGCGGTAATGTACGAAAATCCACAAGACAGGTTCGTATCGTCAGCTTTTCAAGACTCGGTAGGTAGCGAAGGTCGGATAGGTCGCCTGTAAGCTCTCCTTTTTCCGCTGTCAGTTCTGTTACAGTTAGGAGTGTGTCAGCGGTTAGATAACCGCCATCAAGGTCGAGCGACCTAAGTAACAGTTCCTCAACTGTTCTGTTTTTAAACACTGCTACCGCTGTTTCTTCGGTTGGTGGGAATAATAGGTTGGTGACATGTGTGTATGCATCGCTGTACATTATGGTTAACGCTATTGTCAATGCGATAACGGCTGTCGTCACAAATATCGAAAGCGGTGAAGCATTTCGCTTAGCGGTTCGGTGGACTGCTCCGTCCAGCTCCGCTCGCAACCTTATTATACCCTCCTCTCCGACACATTCTCTTAGAGTGGGCGGTGATTTATTAGTGGTTTTATTATCCGACATACCTTCCACCCACTTTCACAAAATGTTCCGGGTAGAGTTAGCCTATAGCATTGGCCTTTGACACAACTTACAATAAAAATTACGACTTTTCGTCATTTTCCACTGTAAAGCGATATACTTTTACATCACGTCAGGTGTAGACACCTTCAGAATTTTTAGTATGTTTGCTATAACTGTCTTTGTGGCCGTGCATAGAGCGAGCCTTGCGTTCATGAGATCAGGCTCTTCAGGCAGGCGACAACGGCAGTTATCGTAAAAGCGGTGGAATAGCGACGCTACATCCTGTGCAAAGTGTGTCAGCGATGTAGGGTCGAGGTTTCTTGCGGCACTGCTTATTACCTCTGGGAAGTGCGCAAGCTTTCTTGTAAGCTCTACTTCAGCGGAATGTTCCAGTAGTGCGAGTTGCTCGGTTGTTGGAGAGGTTATCTTAATACCTTCCGCCTCGATGTTCTTTATGATAGAGCTTATACGAGCGTGTGCGTACTGCACATAGTAGACAGGGTTTTGGTTGCTCTCTGTCACCGCAAGGTCAAGGTCGAAGTCGAAGGTTGCGCCTGCTTCACGGAGGTTAAAGAAGAACCTTGCAGCATCTATCGGTACTTCGTCCAGCAGGTCGGACAGCGACACGGAACGTCCTGTACGCTTGCTCATGCGCACCATTTCTCCGCCCCTCATAAGTCTAACCATCTGCATTATAACAATTTTCAGGCGCTGTCCACCAACTTCGGCGGCGTCCATTGCGCCGACAAGCCTAGCGACATGTCCGTGATGGTCAGCCCCCCACACGTTTATAACACGGTTAAATCCACGGTCAACAAACTTATTTAGATGGTAGGCAATGTCAGCTGCAAAGTAGGTGGGGGTTTTGTTGGTACGCACCAGTACTTCGTCCTTCTCGCCACCGTAAAGGCTCGCTTTATACCACAGTGCTCCGTCCTTCTCGTATGTCAAACCGAGTGCGCTGAGCTTTTCTATACAGCGGTCTAAACTGCCGTCGTTATGGAAACTGCTCTCGTAGAACCAACTATCGTACTCGATGCGGTACTTCTCTAGGTCACGTTTCATGCGTTCTATGTTTTTGGGTAGTCCAAATTCGGCTAGTTTCGCTTCACGTTCACTGTCAGGTAATGAAAGTAGACTATCGCCAACAATTGCGGCATACTCCTCTGCAAGATCTTTGATATCATCGCCGTGGTAGCCGTCCTCGGGGAATTCGACTGCTTCCTCACCTAGATATTTCTGGCGGTAGCGAGCGTCCAATGACTTGCCAAAGCGATCTATCTGATTGCCTGCATCGTTTACGTAGAATTCTCTGGTCACGTCATGTCCTGCCCATGAGAGTACTTCGGCTATACCGTCACCGAGCGCACCGCCACGGGCGTTACCCATGTGCATAGGCCCTGTGGGGTTGGCGGACACGAACTCCACCATCACCTTCTCGCCCTTGCCGTCCTCGGTACGACCGTAGTTGTACCCTGCCGACAGCACGTCAGTGATAACTTCGCCAAACCAGCTCTTTTTCAGCGTGAAGTTTATAAAGCCCGGCCCTGCTATTTGGGCACTCGAGAAAGGAGTACCGTCAAAGTCAAGACGCTTTATAATCTCCTCTGCTATCATTCTGGGGGCTTTACCCTGCTGTTTTGCTGACACCATCGCTACGTTTGTTGCGAGATCGCCGTGCTTTGTGTCTGCAGGCTGCTCAACGGTGTACGACACCGCCTCCGCTTGCTTTAACACGCCGTCGCTAACCGCGACAGCAAAAGCTGCGTCTATAACCTGCGACGCACATTTTTTAATATTTCCGAATGGATTTACCATTTTCATCTTCCTTTCTGTTTCTTATCTCGTTAAGCTCTGGCAGTGACCTTGAGGTCTACTCGATTTTCGCTTGCAAGCTCCGACTCTATATCCATAGTGTAGGAAAAGCTCACTGTTCCGCCTGTTTCGTTTAGTTTGGTTTCTATGGTTTTTCCCCAGATGCCGATTGTCATATACCCAAACTCGCTACCGTAACTACAAGAGTGGCGTTTGCCTTTTTCCACCATCAGCTGTGACGAATAATCACCGTCCCTGCTCATTATGACCATTACATCGGGGTTTATGTCGAGTGTTGTGGTGGTGCCTGCAAAACCTGTCAGTTCACTTTCTTCATATACGAGAAAAAAATGGCCCTTTTCTTTGTAAAACTGACCTGTCGTGGCAAACTCTACAATGTCACGCTCACCATCGGCACTCTGAGTACCTCTTATTTCAATCCAAACATCTTTACTTTGTATGTCGTTCATTCGTTCACTCCTTCTCTTAGTGCGTAGGACGATATCAGCCGTTAAACATGTTTTTTCTCCATCGCAAGCTCGAGTAATCTTGTTATCAGTTCACTGTAGCTCATACCGCCATGCATAACCATTTTGGGGTACATGCTGATCGTGGTAAAGCCCGGTAGGGTGTTTATCTCATTAAACAGTACCTCTCCATCAGCTGTCACAAAAAAGTCTACACGTGAAAGCCCGGCACAGTCAAGCGCCCTAAATATCCGCAGTGAATATTCACGTATTTCATCCGACGCTTCTGCAGTAATCTCCGCAGGTATGTACGTCTTTGCGTCGTCGTTTATATATTTTGCGTCATAGTCATAGAAACCGCCTGCGGTGGAAATCTCCCCAACTACCGACGCTATAGGATTCTCGTTGCCGAGCACTGCACACTCCACTTCACGTCCCACCACGCCTTGTTCAACCAAGCAGATGTCATCGTGTGTAAAGGCGTGCTTTATAGCACTGTCCAAGCCCTCTACACTGTCAACTTTGCTCACCCCTATAGACGATCCCGAATTGGCAGGCTTTACAAACACAGGGTAGTTCACTTGCTTTTCCTCCATCAGACCATGTATACAATCTACCGAATACTCATGCTTTTTCACCACTACACACGGTGTCATGGGCACACCAATCGCCTCGACCATAGTTCTTGTCACGCTCTTATCAAAAGCACAGGCGGACGCTAACACTCCCGAGCCGACATATGGTATATGTGAAAGCGTCAGCAGACCTTGCAGTGAACCGTCCTCACAATTTTTTCCGTGTACAGCAGGGAAAATCACGTCTATCGACACAAAACGTTCACTGCCGTCATCACTTGTCACGTACAAACCTCTAAGCCCACTGTCCAGCGATAGTCGGCAGGGTAGCGAGCCGGCCTGCCAGTTATCCGATGCTATCTGAGCCGCTGTACAGTCGGTAATTCTCCACTCACCCTGTTTTGTTATGCCGACATTTACGACGGTAAATCTATCTTTGTCTATCTCCTTTAAAATCTCAGCGGCACTGCGCAAAGATACTTCATATTCGCTTGATTGTCCTCCAAACAATAATAAAAGGCTACACTTCATAAACCAAATAGTTTCCCTTCAACTTTGATTACAGCAAGCAATCAGCGAGTGTGTATGCTCGGTAACTGCTTTGCATTATTTTAACATAGTACTATGCTGATAGCAACAGTTTCGTTACAAAAGAGACAGTCTTTCTGCCGATAGCTTGGCTATATTCTGACACCCAATACCCCCAGATAATGCTCCCTAAAAGCGTCAAAGCCGCCCTCGTTCAGTGCCTCCCTTATCTTTTCCATCAGTTTGTTGTAAAAGTAGAGGTTATGGGTCACTGCAAGGCGCATTCCGAGTGACTCGCCTGAGCGCACAAGATGGGATATATAAGAGCGTGAGAAGTTCTTACAGGCAGGGCATTCGCAATTTTCATCTATGGGGCGTGAATCGTTCTTATGCTTTGCTGACTTGATGTTCATCGTACCGTTAAAGGTAAACAAGTAGCCGTGACGTGCATTGCGGCTGGGCATCACGCAATCAAACAGGTCAATACCTCTGTACACCGCTTCTATAATGTTTATCGGTGTACCCACGCCCATGAGGTAGCGGATTTTATTTGTCGGCATATGTGGTTCTGTCCAGTCGATAACACGGTACATATCTTCAGCACTTTCCCCTACCGCTAAACCGCCTAAAGCGTAACCGTCCAAATCCATAGCGGCGATGTCCTTCATGTGTTGAATACGCAAATCTTCAAAGATTGACCCTTGATTTATGCCGAACAGAAGTTGCTGTTTATTGAGGGTATGAGGTAGACCGTTTAGGCGTGTCATCTCCTCTTTGCAGCGCTCCAGCCAACGTGTAGTTCGTGCAACCGAGTCCTTAGTATAGTCATAAGTTGCAGGGTTTTCTATACATTCATCAAACGCCATCGCTATAGTAGCGCCGAGGGAAGATTGTATCTGCATACTCTCCTCCGGCCCCATGAATATGCGTTTACCGTCCACGTGTGACTGAAACGTTACTCCTCGCTCCTCAATTTTCCGCAGTGAGGAGAGTGAAAACACCTGAAAACCTCCGCTGTCTGTAAGTGACG
>CAYJIK010000107.1:0-5483 GCA_964370205.1 uncultured Oscillospiraceae bacterium
GGTTTTAAAAATGTACTGAATGGCTTCAGCACTGAAATTATGACGGGTGAGCGTGTCGGGATAGTGGGGCGGAACGGCTCGGGGAAGTCCACTGTCCTGAAAATTCTCTGCGGTGAGGAGACAGCCGACAAGGGGAGTGTAAGTATCCGCCACGGCGCTACAGTGGGATACCTTGAGCAGATACCGACACTAAGAGGTAGCGACGACACGGTGAGGACTGTCCTAATGGGCGGTTTTGCTGACATATTTGCCACTGAGGCAGACATGCGTGACGTCGAAGACCGGCTCGCCACAGAGGCTGACCCTGACACACTCGATAAGCTACTGGCACGATACAACACCCTTCAAGAGAAGTTTATAGCGCTGGACGGTTACTCGGTGGAAGAGCGGTTCGCTAAGATAGTAAACGGCTTTAATCTGGGTGACCTGCTTGAGCGCAGTTTCAACGCCTTAAGCGGTGGGCAGAAGACCATTGTCAACATGGCGTGTGTCATACTTCTACAGCCTGATATCCTGCTACTGGACGAGCCCACAAACCACCTCGACCTTAAGACACTCGAGTGGTTCGAGGACTTTTTAAGTAGGTATGTCGGCACTGTGGTGATGATATCGCACGACCGTTTTTTCCTTGACAAGGTGACGAACAAGACCATTATAGTCGAAGCAGGCGAGTGCAACACGTTCCACGGTAACTACTCATTCGCTGTAAAGGAGCAGGAACGGCTACTGCTAATCGAGTTTGAGGCGTTCAAGACACAACAGAAAAAGCTTGAGGCTATGCGTGCGGCGGTCAAACGCTTTAGGGAATGGGGCGCACGAGGGGACAACGAGAAATTCTACAAGAAGGCGCACGAACTTGAAAAACGCATAGAGAAGATGGAGCTGATCGACAAACCTGTCCTTGAGAAAGCAAAGATTTCACTGGGCTTTAAAGGCGCAAGGTCGGGCAATGACGTTATGAGTGTTAAAAACTTACATATAGCGTATGGTGACAACGTGCTGTTTGACGGTGCTGAGCTTAGCATCTTCGAGAAGGACAGAGTTTGCCTCATGGGTCAAAACGGAAGCGGTAAAACCACGCTGATTACCGCTATGCTACAGTCGTTGGAGGACTATGACAACCCCCACGGCTTTAAAACGGCACCGAGTGCAAAGATAGGCTACATACCACAGGAGATACGCTTCGAGAACGACAAAGCGAGTGTGCTTGAAGCATTTAAGTACGCCCACCCCTGCTCAGAACTCGAAGCAAGACGAGCCCTGACAGGCTTTTTCTTCTACGGTGAGCATGTCCACAAGCGAGTGTCGTCACTGTCCGGCGGCGAAAAGGTACTGCTAAAGCTTGCCATACTGATACAAAACGACATTAACTTCCTAATCCTAGACGAGCCTACCAACCACATCGACATCGAACTTCGTGAGGTACTTGAGGAAGCACTTTTAACCTTTAAAGGTACACTGCTGTTCATCTCCCACGACCGAGCGTTTATCTCAAACATTGCAACACGCATATTCGAGATAGAGGACAAACGAGTGAGAATGTTCACAGGCGACTACGAGAGCTACCGTGAGCATATCGTCAGACAGGGTAAGTAGCTCCATACCGACATGCATATTAATCTCGCACAGTAATACCGTCGTGCGGTGAAGTGAGTGAGAAGTGCTAACTTCGCCGTTATGAAAGCGATCGATTAGGTCAGTCGATAACGAAATAGAGTCGTTAGATCAGCAACCATCCACTCAAAGGATGGAAACGAAACAAGGTCAGCCTTATGGGCTGACCTTGTTTGTCAGTCGGCTCGCAAGCCGATATACCAATTGAGTTACCACTGTCCCCCACTTTTAAGGGTCTGGTATTCAACCTTTCAAAGACGGCTACTCCTCTAACCGACCATATACAACCGCCTAAAGCATCGTTACCAACCCTTTCCGTCAACCTACAGTGGTGACGGCGAAAACAACTGCTTATTCTGCGAGTAGTACTGCCAGCCCGATACCACCGTCAGCACCACCGCCAGCGCCATCAACCCACCATCAATAAATGTCCAAAAATCATCCAGCCCCACATAACGATAGAACATCACATATATCAGCCATGTCATAGTAACAGCGGTCTTAACCTTGCCGAGTTTCTCTGCCGCTAAAACAACCCCACCGTGCGCCGCCATCACACGCACCGACGACACAAACAGGTCACGAGCCACTATGATAAATGTCACCACCGCTGACACATAACCAAGCTCCACAAAACATAGCAGTGCAGCATACACCAGCAGTTTATCCGCCATGGGGTCCATCAGCTTGCCAAAGTTGGTCACCAGCCCCTGTTTACGGGCTATGTAGCCGTCGACATAGTCACTGACGGCGGCGACTATAAACACGATAAACGCTAAAAGCCGTCCCCCCTCCCAACTCATAAACAGCTGTAAGAAAATATAAACCGGCACAAGCGCAATCCTAAGCACCGTTATCTTATTAGGTAGATTTAGTTTCATGTTGTTTCCTCCTTGATGTTTGTGGGTAGCTAGGGGGTAGTCGATGGAAAGGGAAGGATATCGCTCGCCCCTTTGGAAAAAGGAACGCACCGACATCAACCATTCTACCTTTCTCCCCCGAATGTATGGGTGAACACCTACAGGTGTAAACCGGCAGATAGCAATTTGTGTCCACCCAAGGCGGCTACCCCCTAAGCCTCTTTTTCAGCCGTCTAAGCTTGGGTAGCAGTGTGTACACCACTTTATAAACAAACTTATTATACACATAATCAATCTCGCCGATATACTCGCTTACACCCTCAACACGGCAAAACCCCTCTTTAAAGCGGTACAGCCCATTCTCCTTCGACGTGCTATACACACCGCCAAAGTCGTAGAGTGTTTTACCCTCGTCCATCGCCCACTTTATCATCTCCCACTGCATGGCGTGGTTGGGCATGAGGTTTCGCTTTTCGTTGGAACTTGCTCCGTAGATGTACCACATCTTGTTTCCGTAGTTTATCGCTATAGCGCCGGACAGCGCCTCACCCTCGTGCTCGCCGAGGTAGATGCGGAGTTTATCGTCAGGGAACGCTTCCAAAAGACGCTTTAGATAGTCAAGGTTTCGTATCCCTATGCCGTCACGCTCGCCTGTTATCTCGGACAGCTTAAAGAACGTTTCCAAATCGGCGATGTCCCTTGACCATCTCACCGTTACGCCCTTGCGGTTTGCCAGTCTGATGTTGTAACGTGTCTTTTCGGAGAACTGCGGCATGATGTTTTCTTCATCCTTACCTGTGAGGTTCAGCACCATGTTTAAGCGTGGTTGAATAAGCGCCTCTTGGTCGCTGTCCACACCACGGACTGTAAAGCCTGCGTCTATATAGCTGTCCACAAGCTTATTATCCTGCAAAACCTCTGGGTCGAACGTCAGCAAAAACGCTCTGTGCTTCTTAGCAAGCGGTTTTGCCTCCGCTATCAGTGCCTTTATTGTGGCGATGTCGTAAGGGTCGCAGACAGGCCCTCTCGTAGCGTAGAGTACCGAGCCGACTATAGACTTCTTCACCAGTATGGACATGGCGGCGGTTATCTCTCCGCCCTTTTCAAGGTACACAGCCTCACTGCCCCAGCCCTCTTTCACGGTCGCCCAGCAGAGATCCTGCGTAGCACCACCATAGGGGGACTGCTCCACAAAGCTATTATAGCGCTCGCACTCTTTGCTATCCTGCATATTTACTATCGGCATCTAGCTTTCCGTCAGCTCCTTTACTATCTCCATGTCCGACTTACACGGCACATACTCCCCGTTTACCTTCTGGTAATGCTCCTCACCCTTGCCTGTTATCAGTATAACATCACCGCTTTTCGCCTCACTAAGTGCGGTCTTTATCGCTTCTTCTCTGTCGTTTACTATTGCATACGGCACTTTGGACGGCTTTAGATACTCCGCTATCTCCTCCAGTATACGTGTCGGATCCTCAAAGCCGGGGTCTTCGTCTGTGAGATAGACCTGCCCTGCGTACTCCCCTGCGAGTCGCCCTAAGTCACGGCGACGTGCAAAGTTCTTCCCACCGGGACAACCAAACACCGACACAATCCGCTGACCGGGGTAGTCTGCATTTATGGATAGGAACAGCTCCTTAAAGCTGAGATGGTTGTGCGCATAGTCCACTATCAGCGTCACGCCGTCCTTTTCAAACATGTTCATGCGCCCCATGACTGTGGTCTTTGATATACCTGTGATGATGTCCTCGTCCGGGATACCGAGGGCAATGCCGACTGTCGCCGCTGCTAGGGCGTTGCTGATGTTAAAGCGGCCGTTCATCTTTGTGTGTAGTGGTATTTTACGCTCGCCGTAGGTCGCTACAAAGGTAAAGCCTGTCCCCACACGTCTAACGTCACTGCCCACCACGTCAAACCCCTCACGCATACCGTAAGTAAGCACCTTTGCACCGCTCTGCTTCGCCGCTTTCATCACTTCGCCCAGCCTGTCCGTCTCGCCGTTTATCACAGCAGTACCGCAGTTTTTAAACAGTTCCAGTTTGCAGTTCAGATAGTCGTCAGGGTCGCTATGCTCTAACGGGCCTATATGGTCAACGCCGATATTAAGGAATACTCCGCAGTCAAACTTTATGCCACGCACCCGAGACATCTTATACGCCTGACTGGAGACCTCCATCGTCATATGCTTAACGCCGTTTTGAACGGTCTCGCTGAGTAGTCCTTGCAGTTCAAGCGACTCGGGGGTGGTGAGGTGTGCTTCTTCGCTCATATCACCGCCTGTGTACTGTTCGACTGTAGAGATTACCGCTGTCTTTCGCATTTCATATGCGTCCAGTATGTTCTTGACATAGTAACAGGTGGTGGTCTTGCCCTTTGTGCCTGTAATGCCTACAAGTGTCAAATGCGAGGCAGGGTCACGGTGAAACAGCACGGACAGCACAGCAAGCGCCGCTCTGGAGTCTGTCACCTTTATAAGCGGAATGTCCACGCCGTGATCAATTTCGCTGACATAAAACGTCGCCCCTCGCTCTATCGCCCTCGCAAGGTACAGTGGCTTAAAGTCAAACCCTTTGCAGACAAAAACAGCGCCACGCTCTGTAGTACGTGAATCGTAGGACACGGAACTGACCGTTTCGCTGTCCGCTACCTGTAAAGACGGCTCACAGAGTAAGTTCTCGTTTTTAAGTGCGGTCAATATATCGCTGATGGTTGTTGGTTTCATAATGCGTCTACCTTTCATATTTATGTTGTACGGTGGTAGTATTGGGGTTATAGCTAGTATGAATACAGGGGGTGCAATAATAATGACAATTTTAGCATAGTATAGAGTGGTTGACAAGGGAGGGTGAGGCGTAGGGGGCGCAGGGGCGGTCGGGCGCTCGGAGATGACGGTTAGGGTGACAGTAGTAGAAGCAAGCACGCCTGCGGACAAAGTTTTAAGGGTTTGGGTAGCGTCTGGGCTTCGACGGTCACCCGGATAAACACGCAAAGCTAAATTTCCGCAGG
>CAYJIK010000108.1:0-5377 GCA_964370205.1 uncultured Oscillospiraceae bacterium
AGCTCGAAAATGTTAATACTCCGTGAAAATATCAAAAATGTGTTGTTTTTTTACAGGTTTTCTTTTATAATGATAATACGATAATACAGACAGGAGGGCACAACTTATGAGACGTGGACATTTTATAGCAATGCTGGCACTGCTGGTGGCGATAGGTGCGGCTATCTTTGCTGCAGCTTCCTATTTCTCCAGAGAACGTGAACTTGACTTTGACGACTTTGAGGAAGAAGATTTCGAGTACTTCGCAACAGCGATGGATGAGCCTGAGCCAATGCTGGATGAGTCCGAGTTTGACGACACCCACCCTCAGGAGCACTAAATTTCAAAATGTAACAAACGGCGGTAGGCTTCTACCACTGACGGCTAAAGCTTTGGCGTGGGGTGACCTGCGTCAAAGCTTTAACCATTGCGTGACTGTTTGATACGCATACATAGGTGGAATTGACCTGCCGTAGTGCTTTTTAGAGGGCCTTGCACGGTGGCTTTTAGGATATGGGTACTGTTTTGACAAGTCTGCCCCTGCAGATCCCCGATGTCATAGGATGACCGCTGATAAAAGGACGAGGTTTGTCAGGCGATTTGGTCAAGACCAAACCCTACACTAAGTGAGATAGTTTTGTTGTATTGGTGATGAGAAAGGTGGTTTTAGTATCGAAAGCGGACTAAAGGAATGTACTGTCACAGCCGGCAGTGAGGGGCTTATCACGCTGGCGGTGGCACTTGGAATGGAGCTTGCGCTGGGCGTGGGGGCGTATGTGCTGTACCTTAGGTATCTGGACGCTTGGATGTACTTTTGCATTGTGCTGGGACTGCTGGTGTTCGTCTACCTTGTTATTAACCGTCCTGTGATACCCGGCGCTGTCATGGCGGAGGTGGACGGCGAGGGAGTGTCGCTGCCGTCCGTGCCGTTTTTGGGCTACAGTGAACTTCGCTCCTGTTTTGTCGTTAAGGACGGACGTTTTAGCGATATTGCAGTAATAGCGGAGGACAGCTACCTTGAAAAGCTCGGCGGCAAACAGCGAGAGACGGCGGAGGAGAACTTCGCCGAATACGGCTACCATTACATTACGTCTGTGCGGAGCCGTCCGATACTTAAAAGTGAGATAGCGAAACTGCTTGCCACTGTCGAGAACAACAGCGCAGTGTACCACCTGGGCAGGGTGGAGAAAGCGGAGGGGTGTGACTACGAAAAGCTGGACAGCGGTCTGCCCCTTGTGACGTTGGAAGACGAGTACTTCTACTTTTTGTCCGACTGTGTTCTGGTGTCCCTCATGGGCAGCGACCCCATAGTGCGCTTTAAGCTGGACGGTCTGAAGGCGGTAGGCGGTGTGGTCAGCATGGCGGGCAGTGTGCGTGTCTTTTCGCTGCTGTTCTACTTTGACGACGCGGTGTTAAAGGTGAACGACTCGCTGAAAGGCTTCGGCAAGCTCTACGAATACGTGTCTTCCCTCCCCGACCTGGACAGCAAAAAGCTGATACAGTCGCTCGGTAGCCCGGGGAATACGCCTGTTATCTATTGGAGAGCGGGAACGGTGGAGAGCCGGGAATAGGTGACGCTTTAGGAAAGGGTCACGTAGCCGAGCGCACTCATATCGCCATCTTCCGGTTTGCACCTGTAGGTGTGCGCTCATCAGTTTAGAGGTGTAACCTGCGGTGACCCATGTTGTGACGTTCCTTTTTACAAAGGGGCGAGTGGATTTTTTCTAAATCTACTCTACCCCCTACTATGATAACCACTCTAGGAGGTTTCCATCATGCCCCACTACTTTATAGCGGACAACAGTTTAAAGTCAGACATCAAGAAGTTTACCCACTACTTTGGCGGTGAGAAATTCACCTTCAAGAGCGACAGCGGTGTGTTCTCCCACGGGCATGTCGACCCTGCAAGTGACCTGCTTATAAAGACGCTCCCCAAACTAAGCGGCTCTCTGCTTGACCTCGGGTGTGGCTATGGCCCTATAGGCGTCATGCTCGGCAAGGTCTACGGTTTGACTGTCACGATGGCGGACGTGAACAGCCGTGCGCTCTCGCTTGCTCGTGAGAACTGCGACGCTAACGGTGTTACAGCGGAACTTGTGCTGTCAGACAGCTTTGAAAGTATAAGCGGATGTTTTGACACCATCACGCTAAACCCTCCGATACACGCCGGTAAAGATATCATGTTCGCTATGTACGAGGGCGCAAAAGAGCACCTTACACCGGGCGGTACTTTCTACATTGTTATACAGGAAAAGCACGGCGCAAAGAGCAGCATAAAAAAACTCACCGAGCTTTTCGGCGAGTGCAAAGTGCTGTATAAGAAGAAGGGTGTTTATGTTGTGGGGTGTGGAAGTGAATAGTAGGGCACTGCATTCAAATGTCTGACTTTTGTCACCCATTCATGCGTGCCGTTCGAGAGTGAAGAGTGAAGAGTGAAAAGTGAGGGGGCGAACGACTGCTGTTGTAGATGTTTGCGCCCTGGTTTTATGTCCGAGGTGTTATCCGCAAAGTCAACAACCCACGCAAAACCTCAAACTCCATCTTGAAAATTCCCCCATTATTATATATAATAGTACTACCATTTAAACGAGGCTAAATACCACGTCATGAAAGGACTAAACAATGGAAAAATTCGAGTATAAATCACAGTCGAAAAGACTGCTTGACCTTATGGTGAACTCCATTTACACGCATAAGGAGATATTCCTTCGTGAGCTTATCTCCAACGCAAGTGACGCTATTGACGCTCGCTATTTCAGGTCGCTGACTCTGGATAACAGCGGTGCGGAGCATAAGATAACGCTTGCGGTGGACAGTGAAAAGCGCACTCTCACCATCGCTGACAGCGGTATTGGTATGAGTAAAGAGGATATGATTGAGAACCTCGGGACTATCGCAAAGAGCGGTACTCTCGAGTATAAGCAAAATGCGCCTAAACAGGGTGACGAGCAGTCGGACAGTGCTACTGCTACAGCGGACATGATCGGTCAGTTCGGTGTGGGCTTTTATTCTGCGTTTATGGTGGCGGAGCGTATTGTCGTGGAGAGCACCGAGGCGGAGAGCGGTAAGGCGTGGCGCTGGACTTCGGAGGGGAGCGACGGCTATGCGGTCGACGAGATAACGAGGGACAGTGTCGGCACGTCGGTGACACTGTATCTGCGTGACGATAGTGTCGACAGCAGTGAGGACGGTGCGTCTGACAGTAGCCTAAACTACTCGCAGTACCTAGCCCCCCACCGCCTGCGTCAGCTTGTTAAGCGCTATTCCGACTTTATCCGTTACCCGATAGTGCTTTTAGGCACTGACGAGGACGGCACACTCACCGAGGAAACACTCAACAGCATGGTGCCCATCTGGAGAAAGAACAAAAGTGAACTGTCCGCCGAGGACTATGAGAGCTTTTACATGGACAAGGGGCTGGGCTACGAAAAACCGCTGTCCCACTTTCATATCAGCTCGGACGGACTGATAAGCTACAACGCTGTGCTTTATATACCGTCCCGCCCGCCGTATGAGTTTTACACAAAGGACTTTAGGAAAGGGCCTGCGCTCTATTCAAACGGCGTTATGATCATGGAGCACTGCCCCGACCTGCTCCCCGAGTACTTCTCATTTGTGCAGGGTATAGTGGACTGCGCTGACCTGTCGCTCAACATCTCAAGGGAACTTCTACAGCATGACAGGCAGCTCTCTCGCATTGCAAAGCACATAAAGGACCGTATTAAGCGAGAACTGTCAGTACTGCTCACAAAGCGCCGTGACGATTACGAAACGTTCTTTGACGGTTTTGGCAGAGCGCTGAAATTTGGGGTTTACTCCGGCTTTGGCGAAGAAACAGAACTACTTGCCGACCTCCTCCTATTCCGCTCCTCAAACGGGGACAAGCCCGTAACCCTCTCAGAATATGTAGAGCGCATGGGCGAAAGTCAAGACAGTATCTACTACATCACAGCATCGTCCGCTGAAATTGCCGCAAAGCTACCCAAGACAGAGGGTATGCTCAGCAGAGGCATAGAGGTGCTGTATCTCACCGAGGACGTGGACGAGTTTGCGGTGAAGATGATGAATGTTTACAAGCAGGGCGAGAAAGAGTATAAGTTTGTGTCGCTGACTTCGGGCGACTTCTCTATGCCGCAGGATAGCGAAAAAGAACCTGACGAAGTAAAACCACAGGACGAGGAGCTGTTTACGCTGATGAAGGAGATACTTGGCGACAAAGTGGAGGCGGTCAGGGCTTCTACAGGGCTTGTCAGTCACGCCTCCTGTGTGGTGTCCGAGGGGGAAATATCGCTGGAGATGGAGCGTGTGCTAAGCGCTATACCCGGTTCGGAAGGGGTGAAGGCGAAGCGCATACTGGAGATAAACCGCTCACACAGCGTGTTTAACAAGCTTGTGGCTGTAAAGGATGACAGTGAAAAGCTTGGGGCTTTTGCACGAGTCCTACTCACACAGGCGCTGATGATGGAGGGTGTGGAGCCTGAAGACCCTGTGGCATATTCACAGGATGTGTGGGAGATAGTGTCATAATGGTGGCGGTGACGGCGGCTATTGTCAAACCGTTTACACCGCCCATGTCGGGGACAGATCTTGTGCTGTTCTGCCCCGAGAGCGGATATATACCACACACACAAGCCCCCGAGCGCATTTCGCTTGCCATGCAGTACGCACGGCACTACAAGGTCCACCTGCTGACCGAGCCGTTTGCGGCAGAGGACTACATATCGCTATGTCTTATAGGCCCTGACGGCAGGCCGATACTGGGACAGAGGGCTGTACACCACAACCTTTCCTACCGTGGACTGTTCAGACGTGAAACAGAATGTTCGGTGGCAGACACGCCGTTCGGCAGAGTAGCGCTGATGGTGGACGTGGACATAAACTACCCCGACATCATCGATATGGCAAAGCGTCAAGGCGCAGAGCTTATACTGAACAGCAACTTCATCCAACTATACGACTACTACCCGACACGGATAGAGTACGGCGCTGTAGCCTGTGCTCTACAGAGCGGTGCATATGTTATATCGGCAGGCTCTGCGTGCAGTGCGGCGGTGACCCCGAAAGGTCAACACATAGTGCCGATGGGGGACGCTTTGCCGTTTGGGGTTAGTGTAAAAGGTAGTTTGCACATACCTTTGTCTGCGGATTCAGCCTTATCTGCGGATAAGGCGGTGGGGGGTTAAGGTAGCTGTTGTTCTGTAGGGCATGCACTGTGTGCATGCCGCAGGGGCGTGGGACGTTGTCCCCCAGAGGAAACGAACGTAAATAAAGATGTTCGGGCGCATAACGACCGCAGACGGTCACATAATGACCGCAAATGGTCATGTGATATCCGCCCCTACAGAGATGGTGGTTTATTTACGTCCGTCCCCTGCTTTCACGTCCGAGGTGTCACCCC
>CAYJIK010000109.1:0-2130 GCA_964370205.1 uncultured Oscillospiraceae bacterium
AACGCAAAACAGGGGACAAGCGCAAAAAAACACCATATCCGCCCGCCCAATTCAGCACGTACCTAGACAAGCAGTGATCCCTACGATGTAAACATAGTGCACGGACATTAAAACTCCCCCAACTCCTAACTCCAAATTCCTAATTCCCTCTTAGTCCTTCACCGCCTTATCCGCAGATAAGGCTTTCGCCATTAGCCATTATCCCCCCTATAATAAAACTCCACCATCGCCAGTGTCGCTATCGGGGCGGTTTCGCAGCGGAGTATGCGGCTGCCCAGTGAGGTCGGCGTGACCCCTGCTGTCATCGCCTTTTCTACTTCGTCAGGGGAAAAACCACCCTCGCTCCCTATCAACAGCGACACAGTGCTCACATCTCTACGCAGTGTCAGCGATATATGCTCGCACTCACCCTCGTACAGCATGAGCGACAGTTCGCTCTTTTTCATGTCGGAAAGTGCGGTGCGGTAGTCCTCAATGTAGCGCACGGTGGGGACAATCCCTCTGCCGCTCTGCATTGCCGCTTCTTTGGCTATTTTTTGGTAGCGTGTCAGCTTTTTTGAGAAGTCGCTTGGACGGGACACGCACCGTTCGGTTAGCAGAAACACCACCTCCACTGCGCCCAGCTCCACCGCCTTTTGGACGATAAACTCGCTCTTGTCCCCTTTGGGCAATGCTTGGTATAGTGTGACCTTGGGGGTGGTTTCGCTTTTGGACGGTGCTATGTCCGATGTTTTTAGGGTGACCAGCTCCCTGTCTGCGCTCTCTATTACCGAGAGGCTCTCGCTACCTTTGCCGTCACACAGCATGACGCTGTCCCCCACTCGTAGGCGCAGTGAGCGTGTCATGTGGACTGCGTCCTCGCCTGTTATTATTACACAGTCTGTAAGACTGTCCACAAAAAACCTATTCATTCGGCTGTAGGACAGCGGCGCACCATCCTCGCTCCTCTCTCAGCTCGCTCACGGTAAAACCGCACTCTTTCAGCACGTCCAGCACCTCGTCACGGCGTGTGTCTATAATCCCCGATACTAAGAGTGTTTCGCCTGTGACGGTTTTCAGCCACGGCGAGAGCGCTATTATAACGTCCGCCACTATGTTGACGCATACCATGTCGTAGCGTATCGCCTCGGACTGTGTTGCGTCCTCGTGTTTGAAGTTTACGTCCACGCCGTTGAGTTCTGCGTTTTCTTTGGCGGTTCTGGCGGCTACTGCGTCTATGTCAAAGCCGTAGGTGGTGCCTGCGCCGAGCAGTTTGGCGGCTATGGCGATTATCCCACTGCCACAGCCCACGTCCATGACACTTTTGCCCTCTATCAGTCGCTCGCAGAGTAGCTCTAGGCACATCTTTGTGGTTTCGTGGCTACCTGTCCCGAACGCCATGCCGGGGTCTAGCAGTAACTTTTTCTGTCCCTGTTTTTCGCTGTAGTCAAGCCACTGTGGGACAATTACCAGTTTGTCCGAGATTTCTATGGGGCGGTAGTACTTTTTCCACGACGTTGCCCAGTCCTCCTCCTTGAGTGACTGGATGGAAATGTCCGCTTCTACCCCTGCGCTGTCCAGCAAACTGCGCAGACTGTCCAGCGTTTCGCTTGGGTTTTGCTCCTCGCTGACGTAGACGTGTATGATAGCGACGCTTCTGTCCTTTGCAAGCAGGTCGCTGTCGATGAGGTCGATGTGGGCGATTTTGGGGACTTCGGTTTCAATGTCCGAGTAGTCCTCGATGTATATACCGCCCTCCGCTACCGCCGTTGCGATGTCGGAGGCAATGTCAAGCAGTGAGTGAGGGACGGTGATGAGTATATCGGTCCAGTTCATAATTTGGGTTCCTTTCTGAATTTTGGGGCATTTATCCTTGTAGGGAATGGCGTCTCGATGTTCCGCTCCTAAACACTCTTGTAGGGCACGCATTCAAATGTCTGCCTTTCGTCAGCCATTCATGCGTGCCGCCGTTCTCATTTGCACCTGTTCCCTCTGTGGTCGGTGACCTAAGGCGAGTGGAGATGAGCCGTTCGGAGATGACGTTTACGGCGGTAGTGGAGGGCAAGCCCGAATGGTCACGCTCCGCCGCCGAGGTGGGGGTGATGACGTTTAGCGAACATCACGTGGCGGTGGGGGCGATACCTCGGACGT
>CAYJIK010000109.1:2230-5273 GCA_964370205.1 uncultured Oscillospiraceae bacterium
TCGTACCAAGCGACAAGCTTCACGAAGTTCTCGTTTAGCATAATGCCTGCTGTTGCGTCAAATACACTGGTGCGTGGGTCGGTGATAAAGTCGCTGGACACCACTGCGTCCTCTGTGTAGCCGAGGATACCCTTCATGCTACCCTCCGAAGCCGCCTTGACAGCTTCGCATATCGCCTCGTAAGTTGTGGCTTTCTCAAGACGGACTGTCAAGTCCACGACAGACACGTTATGTGTCGGCACACGGAAGGACATACCTGTCAGCTTACCTTTAAGCTCTGGGATGACCAGCGCACACGCCTTAGCCGCACCGGTCGAGGACGGGATGATGTTGCCAAACGCTGCACGTCCGCCTCTCCAGTCCTTCTTAGATGAGCCGTCAACTGTCTTCTGACTGGCGGTCACGGCGTGGACAGTGGTCATAAGCCCCTCGGCGATGCCGAAGTTGTCGTTTATAACCTTAGCAAGCGGTGCAAGGCAGTTTGTGGTGCAGGAAGCGGCGGAGACCACAGTCATGTCCGAGGTGTATAGCCCTTCGTTTACACCCATAACAAATGTGGGGGAACTGTCCTTTGCGGGGGCGGAGATGACAACCTTCTTAGCGCCACCCTTTATGTGTCCGCCGGCTGTGTCCTCTGTGGTGAATATACCTGACGACTCAATGATATACTCAGCACCGCAGTCGCTCCACGGAATTTCCTCAGGGGAGCTTTCGCCGTAGAGGGCGATGGTCTGACCGTTAACAATCAGTTTGTTCCCCTCCGCACGCATGTCACAGTCAAAGCGACCGTGGACAGTGTCATGCTTAATCATATACATCATATAGTCAAGCTCCAAACGAGGATTGTTTATCCCCACGATAGTAAACTTCTCCGGTTGTGCCATAGCGGCACGGAACACCAGGCGGCCGATTCGACCAAAGCCGTTAATGCCAATTTTTACAGACATATTTATACCTCCTATGATTTTATATTAATATAGTGTACATAGCACACGTCGCTTGGCGCATGGCGCGGTACGTGTTTGCTGTTTATAGTTTACACCGAAAAAGCAAAATGTTCAAGAGGTTTTAGCGATAAGAAGAGAACTGTCTGTAATTTTTCGCCGCTTGTCAAAACAGGTTCGTATAATATCGGTCACCCTAGGGTGACAGCAGTAGACCAAGCACGCCTGCGGACAAAGGTTTAAGAGTTTTGGTAGCGATTGGGCTTCGACTGTCACCCGGACAAAACCCGAACAAGTTTTCTGCACGGTTTTTCTTTATTGGTTGCGTCATCGTTCGTGGTGGCTTATTGCTGTTACACGCTCTGTTCACCATCTTTCATACCGGTTTTCACTTCCTCTACCGCCACACGGACAGCAGCAACAACAAAAGCTGAGAAGGTACAGTTTTTGTTTCGGATTAGCGTTTCAACCTCCTGTATCAAATCGTTGGGGAATCTGATGGTTTTGTTGGTGGTCGGCGGTATGGACGGAATTTTAAACTTACTCATAATACCTCCTTGCAATACAATAATATATTTAATTGTATTGCAAAAAATGGATAATATATGCAATGCGTTTGCAACGCAAACTTGACAAAATATAACAAACTTAAATAAAAGCAGTGATATAGGGCTTGTAGCAGGATGGCTAATATAAAGTAGTCGAAAAGTTAGTTACAAAAATGTCAATGTTCATAAACAAACAGTAGACTATTATGTAAAAATTTGATATAATTGTTTTGAGACAGAGCAATATAATAGTAGGCTATAAATTCGGGAAGGGATGTGGACCATGGATAAGACGGAGCATGTTAAAGGGTTGTTTGATAAACACTGTATTCCCACTGCCATCGTAGATAAGCGATTGACGGTGGTTTGGGCTAATGCGGCGTTTAAGAAAAAGTTTCCATTGGCTGTGAAAGCGTCGTCGCTTTATGTACTTACGGCGAGCGGAGAAATGGAAAAAATCATATCCACATTGGAGCAGAACCCGAATGAGCCGCACACAGCGCCACTTTGGAGCGGAGAGGGGCGACTGTGCTTTTTGCCGTTTGACGAAAGCTGTCTGCTTGTGCAGTTTGGTGGTGGGTATAACTACAGCGAAATCGGCGTAACACGTCAGATGTCCGCAAACGCTGCAGCGGTGTCACGCAGATTTCGAGAGCCGTTGTTTGACGGCTTTGCGGCGTTGAGTGCTGCCACGGCACAAATGGGCGAAAAGGATAGCCGAGCAAAAGGGATGCTGACCGCTGTGAACAAAAGCCTGATGAGTATGTTGAGGAACACTGTTTTGATGACTGCTTATATGGAGTACAGCGCAGGGGAGCGCAGGGTATTTAAGGACTCGCTGAACCTGTCTGCACTGACAAAGCAGATAGTCGGCGAACTGGCAGAGGCGGTAAAGGTTGTGCCGATAAAATTGGAACTCCCAAAAGAGGATATAGCGATTGACGGCGAATTGAAAGAGGTTGAACTCTTGATTTGTGAACTGTTGTCCAATGCGTACAGGCACTGCAGAGTTGATGGACAGGTCAGAGTTGAGGTTGCTACCGTCCGTGATATGGCGGTGGTTACAGTGGCAAACAGCGGTGATAAGCTACCTAAAGAGGTGGTCAGCAAAGCGATTGAACCGTTTTACAGCAACACAGAACCCAAAAACCCATACTCGCAAGGTATGGGGCTGGGGCTTACAGTAGCAGGGTACATCGTGAACGCACACGGAGGCAACATAAGATTAAAGTCGGACGCTAAGGAAACAACGGTGCGCTTCACCCTCCCTCTGTCGGCGACGAACAGGTTTATAATGTATTCAGGTGGCGACACCGAACTGATGAAAAACCGCTTTTCTATACTGCGTCTTGTGATATCGGAGATCATGGAGTACCTTCAAATTGACGAAGAATAGCGTCGAAAGCTGTACACAGAGGATAATAAGCGTCAAAAACACTGACAGTATCGCAAATTCTGCAAATTCAGCAAAAAATGATAAAAAAACCTTAAAAACCCCCTTGACAAAGAAGCGAGCACGTGATAATATAGCAAAGTCGCCTCGAGAGGCAA
>CAYJIK010000110.1:0-2348 GCA_964370205.1 uncultured Oscillospiraceae bacterium
GTTACAACCGCAGTTTTGTGCGCTTTTTGTGGCATATCGTTTATATGTCACAAAACTGAGGCTACGCCGAAGAACACAAAACTACGAGTTTGAAAATGATATTTTCAAACTACCCCCCTACGATAAGAACCAAAGCGCAATCGCCGCAAAAGGTACAGCGGCGGCCAATGTTAAGCCGATTCGCCACTTTAACAGCTTGCCTTTGTCTATGGGGAGGTCGCCGGCTACCTGTCCTGTCTGCCCGTTTATCGCAAACTGGTACATCTTGCCGTCGTACTTTGTGTTTAGCATCCAGACAGGGAGTAGGGCGTAGTTTACGTCATCGCCTCGCATCTGGACAAAGGTGTTTTTCGTGGACACTGAAGTGTAGCCTTTGACAGTTTCTCTAAATGCCTGCTCGGTGGACGCTATAACTCTGTCCGACGCACGCTCGGACGATTCCGCCACGCTTACGTCAAACTTATCGGCGAAGTAGCCTGCCATGTACATGGGGCTGAACGCCACGAAATCGTTATAGTCAAACGGCTCTAGACCGTCCATGTAGTTGTCCTCCATCTTTGTGGAGGCGTCCACGGGGATTTGGTTGAAGCCTATCTGACCGCTTCTGTAAACCTCGTAGTATTCGGTTTTGGTGTAGTTGTATTCGTCGTCGCTCCAACGGCGCACCTTAGTCGCCTCAAAGACAGAGCTACCGCTACCTGTACAGCTGAATAGCCAGAAGGGTACATAGAGACCACTTATCTTAGATATGCGGTTGTCCCTTGTAAATGCGTCGGGGAGGAGTGTTTTGCCTTTGTAAAACTCCTCAAGCACGGACTCGGCTTTCCGCTTGTCGATTTTAAAGGGGATTACCATGTCAGGCGTTACCATACCGCCGATGTTATCCGCCATGACCACAGGGTTGCTACAGTACATACACTCGGTGGCTACCGTGTCGCCGTCTGACACCACTTCGGCACCACAAGAGGTGCAGATAAAACCGCTTTGTGCAGTGGCAGCTTGCGGTCTGATAACACCCTCGACGTTCCAGTCGATTTTACTCTGCTGCGTACCTGTTTCCGCCTGACCTGTACTGAAAAAGTCCTGCGGATACTCACTGTCGCACGACTCGCACAACAGCATCTGCTTTTCTGCATTAAAGCTAAGCGGAGCGCCACACGCAGGGCACTGATATTTAAGCATAGATTCGGACATAAAAGCTCATCCTTTCTTAGACGTTTTGGGGTGTCGCATGGAGAAGGGAATGCGGGGGGGAGCAGAGTTCCCCCCTACAACCCGTGTATAATGGTGTTACTTTACATCGCTTTCGTCAAAGACATCGCCGCAGTTGGAGCAGAATTTAGGTGGGTTTTGTGGGTCCGGGGGCTGCCAACCGCACTTGTCGCAAGCGTACAGCGGTGCGCCTGTCGGCTTTTTACCGCCACACTGATTGCAGAATTTGCCCCTGTTCACAGCACCACACGAACAGGTCCACCCTGCTTCCTGCTGAGGTTTCGGGCTTCCGCACTGATTGCAGAAGTTGCCTGTATTTCCACCGTTTCCGCAACTGCATGACCAACCACCCTGTGCCTGTGGAGCTTGTTGCATAGGTTGCTGTTGTTGATATTGTTGTTGCTGTTGCTGCTGTTGTTGCTGACCCATAGCGAACAGGTTCTGAGCGTTCATGCCGCCCATGCCTTGCGCCATACCCATGCCCATAAAGCCTGTCATAGCGCCGCCTTCGTTCGCCGCCGCTGTCTGCATTGCGGACGCTTGAGCGTCTACGAGTCTGCCTGCCGCCATCATGGGGTTGCTCATCATTGCACTGTTTTCAAGCTGTGCCAGACGTGCCTCGTCCTCCTCATTAGCGGAGACACTGGACACGCCAAACGCAAACACTTTTATACCTCTGCGCTCTGTCCAAGAGGCGGAAAGCACGTCGTTTAGCGCTTCTGCTATCTCAAAGGTATAGCCGGGTAGCTGGGTGTAGTCTATACCCTTTGCGCCGACCTTTGCGAATGCCGGCTGGAGAGCTGTCAGCAGTTCCGACTTGAGCTGCTTGTCTATTTCTTCCCTACGGAAGTCGCCGCCTATGTTGCCGCACACGTTCGTGTAAAACAGCATGGGGTCGACAATCTTGTATGAATATTCACCAAAGCACTTAATGCGCATTGTCATGCGGATGCCTGCCTGTGGGTCTTCAATACGGAAAGGTATGGGGTTTGCTGTGCCGTACTTGTTGCCCATTATCTCTTTTGTGTTGAAGTAGTATATACGCTGGTCACTGGCCGCCTGACCGCCAAAGGTAAAGCGCTTACCTATGTTTATGAACGTATTCTTTATGCCCTCGCCGAGATCGCCCGAGAATA
>CAYJIK010000110.1:2448-5163 GCA_964370205.1 uncultured Oscillospiraceae bacterium
TCAACAATTATCATGCACTGTCCGTCCGCTACCGCTATCACAGAGCCGTTTGAGATGATATTGTCCTCACCCTTTGTGTTGGAGCTTCTGCCCGATGTCCTTTTCAGGCCTTTGCTCACCAAAATGTCATTCGGAAGTGATTCGCAGTAAAAAAATTCCTTCCACTGGTCGGCCATCACGCCGCCAACAGAACCTAAAGCCGCTTTGATTAGTCCCATGTTATTTCCTCCTCGACATATTAGAGGATTTTTGGATAGAGCTTACAAACTCGCGCTCCGACTGACTTTACGTCACTCTAAGTGTTGCCTCTTGTAACAGAGTGGCTATGACTTTGGTGTCTTTCCTTGACCGACAAAAATCAGCTTAAAGTGCAAACGTGCAAGTCTACCCAATACCCTCAGGTTTATTTTCCTATATACTGATTTTAGCAAATGTGATTATAATTGTGAATGTGCCGATTGGCACATTATAGGTGGGCAAATCGCCTTTTTTGATAGCTTGACGGTATGTTTATCGTCGGGGTATGCTCCACCGCTGAGCGGTACCTTCCGCCGGCCGATAGCAAAACAGACAACGTCTCGGCAGTGGCCGTCTGCCCACAGGGCAGAAAGAAAAGGAGGTCAGCCCTTTTGGGGCTGACCTCCTTTTCTTAGTCGGCGCGCACGCCGACACGGCCACTGCCGAGACGTTGTTTGTTTTGCTATCTACAGGCCCGAGCACAAACCCACAGCATCGGTTGGTACACCTACATATAACTAAAACCGATATTAGGAGTGCCAAGGTCATCACCCCGAAATCTATGCACAGCATGAGCAAATCCACTACCCTTTAGCAGAAATCCACCCATTACCTATAACATAAATAACAAGCTCCAGCGTACTTTTTAGGCCTGATTTTGTAAGCATATTTTCTATATGCCGTTTTACTGTGCCCTCTGCTATGTGCATTTCGTCCGCTATCTCTTTTCGTGTGTACGAATGGCAGAGCAGGCGGAGTATCTCAAGCTCTCGTTCGGTGAACGGCGCTTCCCCTGTGGCGGTGGGTATCTGAAATGTCTCGGGGAAACTGCCCTCGTTCTTCATGACGGCACGTATCATATCCACAAAACTCTCTATTGTCTCCGACTTGGACAAAAAAGCGTCCGCCCCCACCTCTTTCGCCTTCGGTATGTAGGATATTTCGTCAAAGCCGCTCATAACAATCACCTTTACTTCAGGGAACTCAAACTTGAGCTTTTCGGTGAGGGTAATACCGCTGTCGCTCTTTTCCATTGAGACATCTGTCAGCACAACATTCGGGCAGGCTTCTTTGCACAGCCTCACCACCGATTTCACATCGCTAGCACTTCCTACATACTCCATATCATGCTCCGCTTCCACGATATTGCGAAACGAGTCCAATACCGACTTGTGGTCGTCCACTATAAAAACCTTTATCATGCGTTTGTTCCCCTTCCTACTGTAATTATCAAGCAAAATTCCGGTATTAACTCCACTTTAAGGACACCACCTAGGTTCTCAACTCGATTTCGTATACCAAACAGCCCACCGCCTTCTATAAGGCTCTTTTTCGGACGCTCTCCGTTATTGGTGATTTCTATGCGGTAGCTGTCATCACTCTCCTCTATTTTGGCGTAGAGCTTTGTGGCGGCTGCATGCTTTACTGCGTTTGTTGCCGCTTCTCTGAGCACTGACAGGAACAAAAACGCTATATGTTCCTCCCGGGGCAGTGGGTCGGCAAGCTCTATTTCAAGACCTATTCTGTAGAAGTAGTGGTAAATCTCGCCGAACAGTTCCTTTGCGTTTCCACCTCTGCGCTGTTTAATGTTCTCTATCGCATCTTCGGATAAAAACAGTAGCATATTGTAGTCAGGCTCGTCACCGCTCTGCATCAGCTTTTGTATGGCGGTTAACCTCTGCCCTAGAACATCATGAACTCGTGAGCGTATCCGTGAATACTCACGCTCACGCTCCAGTGCTTCAATGTTTTCGGTAAGTTTCTGTATTTCCGCTCCCTGCTTTTCAAGTTTTTCGTTCTCCTCCTCGAGAGCGTAGAACGCCCCTATACTTTCAGTGACATCTACCGCTGTGATTTCCATGTACCTCACCCCGTCTGACAGTAGTTGCCTGCGTGAAAATCGCCATGCGCTGTTTGGCGTTCTCAGTAACACGTCCCCCTCAACCACCTGCGTTTCAACCCCATGTAGGCCGGAGGTTTGCAGATGTTCCCAAAAGAGCAGTCCGTTTTTCGGTTCTGTTTCCATAAAACGCAGAGCCAGCTCCGCCATCTTCGCATTTATTAAAAACACGTAACCGCTGAGGTCGCAAAACAGCACACCGCAGGGGAGGGCGTTAAGTCCGTCCATAACAGAGAAGGCATTTAGCTCATTTTTCTGACGATGAAGCGTCCCACCTATAAGATTAAAAGCACGATAAAAAAGCAAAATCACCGATACGGCGAGAAACAGTATATAGCCTTTGTTTAGCAGTTCGCCGAACACCGGCAGTGTCATCACCACCGCACAAAATGCGACCCGACTATACCGCACCGACAGGACAGCCATAATCCCAAAGTAAAACGCCCCCATAGCACCTGTCACATAAAGCGCAACATCAAAACCGCCGAGGCTCACCACCCCGTAGCGGCTGTTTGTTATTACGGTGACCACCACCATCGCAAGCATAGCGATGTGAGCAAGCAGTATCCCCTCGCCGA
>CAYJIK010000111.1:0-5109 GCA_964370205.1 uncultured Oscillospiraceae bacterium
ATTACAATGGGATATCGTCAAAACCCTTAACACCTACAGTAAACTAAAAACCCAAACCAACACCCATAAGGCACTGTCACAGACCTATTGCTGACGACAGCTACCTTTAGGTGGAAGTTTGGGTTCTGCGGTTTTGGAGTTGACTATCTCGGCCTGCGACCGGAGCCTTTTTTAGGGTCCATTGTGCGTTTGAGGTCAGAAATCTTATCTTCACTTGTGGACTTAAACTTGCTGAGCATATCCTCGAATGTGAGGGGTTCTGACGACTGTCTTTTACTTGCACCGCTCCAGTCCTGTTCCACACGGGGACGCTTTGGTGGTGGGGTCGGTGATGACGGACGAGGTTGCTCCTGAGCTCTCTTTATGGAAAGATTTATCTTGCCTTCAGGGGATATAGCCAAAATTTTAACCTTGACCACCTGGTCTTCTTTTATAAAGTCGGTGATTTCTTTGACATATGTAGAGGCTATCTCCGAAATATGCACCATACCGTTTTTACCGCCCGGCAGTTCTACAAATGCACCAAACTTAGTTATCCCCGTGACTTTGCCTTCCAAAATAGAACCAATTTCCAATACCATAAAGCAATAATTTCCTCCTCAAATTAAGCATAAAATAACTGTCCAAACACGATTGTGACTACTTCTCGATATTATTCCTAGCTGCCGGAGATGTCGATAAACACTCTCTCGTCAGGGTAGACGAACCCAAGTTTGTCCCTTGCCATCTCTTCAATGTACTTCTCCGAGCCGCCTATTGATAACAGCCTTTTCAGTTCGTCATTTTTATCTTGCTGTTCCACTGTCTGCTCTTCGAGGGCGCTGAGTTCACGCTTGCGATTTTCCAGCTCAACCTGCATCTGTATTAGTGTTATAGAAAACACCAACACAAAGCATAGTACAAAGAAACGTGTTACAAAGCTTGTACTATCTTTTTTGCGTTTTTTCGCTTTTGATGTCGGCTTTTTTGACCTGCCTGCGGTCTCTGCCGATATCCTTTTGTTCGCCACGTTTCTCACTCCCCCGAATATATTTAGACTTATTGTAATTATACAATAAAATCCATCTTCTGCGCAAGCGAAAATTAACATTTTGTGATGACTTTTTTAATTTTTTTCTTAAGCGCAATAGGTTTTTTGTAAGTAATATCCATAAATGCAATAAAATACGCATTATCGGGGCGATTGTCAAACTGTAAACCCACCGCAAAACCCATTTAACTGCATCAATGATAACAGACGACACTCGCATAACAAGCTCGCCGACAGTGAAGTAGTACACCACCGCTCCCAGTAGTTCTCCCAGTAGCGCAAATGTTCTTATTCTGCCGTCGGTTATACCTGCCAGAAACCAAAAAGAGTAGACCGACGCAGTCAAGAAGTACGCTATATCCTCCACTGCTAACATAATAACGCTATGCGGCACAGCTTTTCTCAGAACTCGCAAAAAGTCATAGGACACACCCAGTATAGCACCTAACAGTAGCGAATAACCGAAAATCGTCACTTCTCTGGCAATTGTTAGACTGAGTTCCGGGGGCGCTACTTGAACAGCCGTGACCATATAGAGCCTCTCGACGACATATTGTCACTATACTCTAGTGAGAAAATCTCCCCCTCCAGCGACAGCTCCCCTGCGTCTACGTCAATTCTGTTGATATGCAGTCCCATACCTCTGATGATAAGCTCTCCTGCATCTGTGAACACCGCCACCGTTTCTTCGTCAAAGCTGTCGATATCGTTTATCCCTGTGATGGACAAAGTGCGCCTGTCCTCCATCATTATTGTATGCACTCCACGATTAAAGCGTTTTTCCTCCTGCATTGTAATACCACCTTCATTACATATAATCAAGACTATTGCTTCAGAGGTAGTTTCCTGCTGAAACAATATATCCTCAACAAATATGTATGTGGACAGGCGTGTTTATATGCCAAAGACAAAAAGCGCAGTGCTTATTAAGTACTTTAGAGGCTCTGTCTGCTTAGCAACTGTTCATGGACGAAGTTTGCAGCTGCAAGGTCTTCCATCGCTATGCCGAGTGATTCGAAAATGGTAATCTCGTCAGGTGATGTTCGACCTTCAAGTTTTCCAAGAAACACGTCCCCAACTTCGCCCTTTAGTATGTCCGCTGTGACTTCTCCGTTTGCGATGGGGATTAGTATGTCACCTGCTTCGTTCATGGCGGACACGGTGTTATCACAGTAGACCGCCCCACGCTTAACACAGCTACTGCTGAGCTCTCTGGCGTTTTTTGCACACGCCCCTACAGCGTTTATATGAGCGCCCGACTTTATGTCCTCTCCGAACAATATCGGCTCTTTGGCGGCGGTTACGGTGCAGATGATATCGGCATCGCTGACAGCGTCGGCGACATTTTCACTCATTAAAACGGTTATACCGTACTTGTCCGCCATCTCCTCCACAAACTTTTCCGCATACTCGGGATACTTATCCCATACATACACTGTCTGAATATCCCTGACCGACAGCATTGCCTCCACATGCATTCTGCCTTGAAGTCCTGCGCCGAGTATTGCGAGTGTCTTTGCGTCACGGCGTGCAAGTACGTCAGTCACGGCGCCACTCACTGCCGCAGTCCTCACAGCTGTGACTGCGTCAGCGTCTACCACGGTTTTGAGATGTCCGTGTGTTGTGTCAAAAAGCACCACCACCCCTTGATGGGACGGCAGACCGTATTTGTAGTTCTCGGGGAAAATGCTGAGAAGTTTTACTCCTGCTATGCCGTTATGCTCCATAACAGCAGGCATAAGCCCCAGTAGATTGCCATCGCTTATTTCCACCTTTGACCTAAGCACCTGATGTCCCTTACCCTCTGAAAGCTCGCTCAGCGTCTGCTTCATCAGGGTGATGCAACTTTTCATGTCCAGTAGCTCGAAGACCTGTTCTGCTGATATTATTGTCATTACGCTCGCTCCCCTATGTTATTAAGTAAAATGAGGGCTTTCTTAAAATGCTTAGCAAAACCAGGCACAGGAAGCCTCCACTATTCACCGTAATCCTAAGATAAGTTTCTTCGCCTTCCTATATCTCCCTGCCTCTGTCCAGTCGACTTTTCACCTCAAACTGATTCGGTATGGACGGTATACCCCCAAACCGCTCTACACAAACAGAAGCGGCGGCGTTAGCCACATGCGCAAAGTCAGTGACCTCCTGCAAGGTCAGTTCTTCGAGGGTTTTACCGCTCTTTAGAAACTCCGCCATAAAAGTCCCGAAGAAGCAGTCACCTGCTCCTGTGCTGTCCACAGCGGCGGCGCTGAAACCTTTTAGGTAGCTCCCCTGCCCGTCAATGCCGATGTAGCACCCCTCGCTCCCGAGTGTTATCAGTACCACTTTTGCTGTCTTTGACAGCACTGTAAAGGCTTCGATATGTCCTTCACAGTCTGTGAGCATCTTGGCTTCATCTTCGGTCATCTTCACTATGTCGGCATACTGCAAAAGCGCTCTCATTTCAGTAATAGCTTTCTCCTTGCTATTCCAGAGCAGTGGGCGATAATTTGGATCGTAGGTCAATATTGCGCCGCTCTCTTTTGCTATTTTTATAGCGTGGTAGGTGGCACTGCGTGACAGTTCATGTGTCACCGACAGCGACCCGAAGTGAAACACCTCCGCTGACTTTATCAGTTCAGCGTTAACATCTGCTATATCAAGCCTTGTATCGGCGGTGTTTGCTCTGATAAAGGAAAAGTCCCTCTCCCCCTCCTTTGAAACACTCACAAATGCCAATGTAGTGTTAGCGTCCTTATCAAACACTAAACCGCTACAGTCTATGCCTTGGTCACCGAGCACCGATTGTAGAAAATGTCCTTGAAAGTCCTCCCCCACCTTGCCGATAAATGCGGTCTTTATCCCCTGTTTTGCGGCGGCGGTGAGCATGTTAGCAGGTGCACCGCCCGGGTTTTGCACAAAAACGCTGTACCCCAAGCTGGTTGCGCCGCTGTCGGTATAATCAATTAGAAGCTCCCCCAATGCGGTGATGCCTAATGTCTTCTCCATGAAAACTCCCTCTTTCTTTACAACGTTCGCCCTAATTATCTGACACAGCTGTAGGGTACTCCGCACACAACAGATACTCAGCCGCTTCATCCTCGTCTATGGAAGTAAAGCGTTCCTGCGGTTCATAGAAGTGATTGTCGGTGGTGTCATCATTCAGCATGGAAACCTCCCAAATCAAGCAACGCTCCTCCTCTACCCAAAACTTGTGGTACATCCGTGGCGGTAAAGTCACGCTCTCGCCCGGTGTCAGTCGTAAAATCCCACCTGCAGGTAATGTCCTAAGGCAGCCGTCCACTCGGACAGTAACGTCGCTGTCCGCAAGCTGGTTATCGTCAGTAGAGTTCCAAAGTTGCATACAGAGTATTCCACCGTTTTTGTTGATGATATCCTCCATCTTGCTATAATGAAAGTGGTTGGGTGACACCTGTCCTACGTTTAGTAGCAGCATCTTTTCTGCGTACGGCTTGTAGTACTGTGGCTTTTTGAGGTTACCGTTACGAATGGTGAACAGTAGTAAACCCAGTTTTTTAAAGTCTCCTTTGCCGTAGTCGGTCACATCCCAGCCGAGCATATTCTCCCGTATCTCGTCATATTCACTGCCTTTTTTTGACCATTCATCCGCTTTTAGGTATGCAAAGGGCGGTAGCTTTACATGTAGGCTTTCAAGGTATGCCATCGCATCCTTTATTGCCTTATTTATTTCAGAGCGTTTCATTTAGTTAAGTCCTTTCTCGGTAAGATAAAAATTCGCACTACACCGTTATACTGTCAAGCGCTTGCTCTATGTCTGCTATCAACTCAGCCGTATCGTCTAAACCGCAGTACAGGCGTATCATGCCCCTTGTGGCGTTGTGTGACTGCATCATCTCCTCGCTGAACTTGTACATCGGCATACAAGCGAGCGACTCAAAGCCACCCCATGACACACCCTTTTTAAACAGTTTAAGGGCGTTTACGAACTTCACACTCTCCTCCACCGACGCTTTCAGCACAACGCTCAGCAGTCCACAACTACCCGTCATCTGGCGGTTATACAGCTCTGCCTGCGGATAGGACGGTAAGCCGGGGTAGCGGACGTATTCAACCTTGGGGTG
>CAYJIK010000112.1:0-4961 GCA_964370205.1 uncultured Oscillospiraceae bacterium
GTTTGCAAACCTAAAAGCAAAATATCACTTATATTTTTTCGTGCGTTAGCCGTGGGGGAAAAATATATCCATGTCGGAGAACACCCCAGGGAGAGTGGAGAGTAGAAAGTGGGGGCTTAGCTGGCGACGTTTCCTGTGGAGGTGGTTCTTACTTAAAAATTCCTAATTACTAACTCCTAATTCTTAATTTTGAATAATACCCTAAGTAGATTTATTTTAATAAAGTACAAAATGTATGTTATAACGACAGTAGTATTATCATATAATTTACCATAATCAACCAATAATAACCGCTTAAGTCGGACATGTTTACACACGGCATAATGCGGCCGGGGGAAAGGAACGATTATGGTGATAAAACAGAAAAAGAAGCCGCCTGTCAGCGAGCGTGACAAGCTAAAGGCGGAGCTTACAGACATAAAGCAGATGCTCAGCACGACCGAGTCGCTGTTTAACATGAGCGTGGACGGTGACTTGATTTCTTACTACAGTTTGGAGCTTAAAGCGTTGCAGGCGAAGTTTAGTCATGTTCTTAAAAAGATAAAGGCGCTTGACGAGCAAAGTCGGGGGGTGGATATAACGGCGGAGGTAATGGACGTCGGAGCAGTGAGCACAGAGGTAGATGCGGTGCAGTTGTAACTGTGGTTACAACCGTGGTTTTGTGCTCTTCGGCACGGCCTCGGTTTTTGTGGTGTGAGATGGTTTATGTGACAAAAACCACACAAAACTAACAGAAAGGAACAGTCATTTTTATGAAAAAGGCGATGGTGAACTCGTTTATTTGGGGCATGGGCGGACTTTTCGGGGTGTCGGCGCTCAACATGTTTGGGGTGGGCATTATAACGTTTAACATCTTCACGGCGCTGACGGCGATGGTGCTTGGCGTGCCGGGGGTGATTGGTATGCTGATGCTGAAGATGTTTACGATGTGAGGGCAGTGGTACAGATACATAGTTTAGGGGCAGACCTATATATGACTGTCATAAAGAAAAAGGGCTGTCACTATCAAAAAATGATGGTGACAGCTGCTTTTTTATGGGATTGTGCTTATTTTGCGTAGTAACAATCTTCCTCCCATTTTTGAGGGTTAGTGTCAATGTACTCCCATATTTTTTGGAATTCTTGCCCGTTTCGTATTATGTGGTCGTGAAATGACTGCCGCAAAATTGTATACCCTATTTGTTTTGTAACCAATGTTTTAAAAGATTTTATCAACTGTGAAATTGACTGTGTTGTAGGGGACGATGCCCACATCGTCCCCTACAATAGTCGATAATAATTCCGACCTGTTTTGCGTGCATATCGTCACAAAATATGCACCACATGATGAATAATCATATCCCTCTAATCGTGCTATCTTACGTTTAGGCAATTCCACAATATCACCGCTTATGAATTAAAATAGTATTTTAATGAGAACAGTGGACGCAAACCTTTCTTAAATCGCAAAAACGTAATTGGTCAGTGCGTCAGCGCAAAATATTTTAAACTGATTTAGCAAGCAGAATAGAGGTGTATACAAGTTTAAAAACCGGGCCAACGTAATATTCAAAAATATCCGGCTATAAGCTCCCTTTTATCTTGCCTGTTTCGCTACACTGTGATGGTAACCTGCGTACCGTCGGCGGCGTCAACTTCTACTAGGGTGAACTTCCCGTGCGTTTTTTTGTGCTTTTGGAGTAGGTTTATTATCTTTATTACTTCGTCGGGCGATATGCCGTAGTCCTTACCTTTGAGGTACTTTTTTACGGTGCCGCTCACCATAAAAGAGGGGATAGGTATAGTGAGATTTTTGCCGTCAGGTTGCCGTATTGTTATAACCATTGAAAGACTACCTCCCCGTAATAGTGGCTACTCCAAAGTGATAATCATGATATCGCCGTCCGCTGACTCTAACTCCATAATCTTGCCCATCACACCGTTTTCAACCATCTTTACGATACTATCCACGTCAATGTTAATTCCGTTGTTGCCCATTTTCTTCCTGACCATCTCAAAGCCAAAACCAGCAATCACTATGGGCATGGGTAGGTTGACTCTGATTTTATCGCCATCGGAACTGTTAGCATGTATCTTTAGAACGATGTCGTCTATGTTCTTGCGTTGGGCTTTCGGCACAACTACTGTTTCCTGCACCGCTTTGTTTGATAGCAGCTGGTCGGTGGTGACATGGAACTTTTCAGCCAGTGTCGGTAACATCATAATGTCGGGGTAGGACTGGTCGTTTTCCCACTTGGACACAGCTTGAGCGGACACGCCCATGAATTCGCCGAGCTGTTCTTGTGTCATGTTCGCTTGCTTCCTAAGCATGGCAATTTTTTTACCCAGTGACATCTCCATAATAATATCTGTTCCTTTCTGTCTGTTTTGTGGGGGACACCTCGGTCACGGCAACCCGTGAGCCTATATTTCTGCCTCAAATAAGCCCCGATTATGTGTTTATATGCGCTTTGACTTTTACTGTATTCAGTATAACATTGTATGCGTGGCGGTTACATATAGCATAGGTTTATATGCGCTAAACCATCGCAACTATATGTTGAATTTTCTTCAACGTGTGGTTGTGACAGTTTAAAAGAGGGGGAGAGGGTGGTTCTAGTAAGTTACATAATAAACGTAGGGGCTGACGTCCTCATCGGCTCGAAACCTTGGTGCAAAACCTACGTTTACGGCCGATGTAGGCATCGACCCCTACATTTTGCGTTTATTCATCTGTTTTGTTTATTATGCGGTCTACACTCTTATTGTTGCTATGCCTTATCCTTCATAGACCTGAGTGCTTGGCGTGTCTGACGCACGTCGGACAGGTGCTTTGAAAGGCTTTCCTCCAGACCTTTTAGTGTGTCATCCGAGAAGTCCTTAGTGGCTCGGGTGAGGTCACGGGAGCGCTGTTGTGCTTTGGAGATAATCTCGGTGGCTCTCGCTTGGGCTTGCTTTAGTATCTCCTCTTGGGCGATGAGCGCTCTGGCTCTGTCCTCAGCTTTGCGGACGATGCTTTCCGCTTCTCGCTTAGAGGCGGCAATAATCTCCGCACGCTCGGCAAGGACACCTCTCGCCTGCTGTATCTCTATGGGGAGGTTGTTTCGCACGTCGTCAAGCAGGTCGCTTATCTGCTTATAGTCCACGACGCTTTTACCGCCTGTCATAGGCAGGTTCCAACTTTTGCCGAGTATATCGTCTATAAGGTCGAGTATATCTTCTATATCCATTATATTACCGTCCTTTCAAGATTTTGATGCAGGTGTTTGGGGTTGAGGTGAAGTGTAGGGCAAGGGTTCTACTCTTGCCGTTTGCGTTAATCATGTTAAAGTCACTGTAACGCAGATGTTCTCCGTGTTACTCTCGTTCACTCTTCTTGTAATTCCCCGACAATCGCTCTGCTATGATGTCATGCAGTTCGGGGGGGACAAACTTTGAGATGTCGCCGTGGAAGTAGGCGAGCTGTTTTACGAGGCTGGAGCTTAGGTAGAGGTTTTTACCGCTTGTGGTTAGGAACACTGTTTCCGCCTCGGGGTAGAGCTGTTTGTTTGTCAGCGCCATCTGGAACTCGTACTCAAAGTCGGACACGGCACGGAGTCCTTTGACTATTGCGCACGCTCCTGTCTGCTGTACATAGTTTACCAGTAGACCTTCATAGGTATCCGCTGTGACATTGCCGAGGTCACCCACGACGGTATTTATCATCTCCACACGCTCTTCAGCGGTGAAAGAGGGGTTTTTCTCCGCATTTTTAACTACCAGTACTATAACTTTATCAAACAGCTTGGACGCTCTTGTGACGATGTCCAAATGTCCTACCGTTACAGGGTCAAAACTACCGGGACATATTGCAATTCTCATTGTTCTATTCTCCTTTGTTTGTCAAAAACATAACCCTATGGGTGAACTTAAACGCATATAACACTACCATTGCTTGTAGTGGAGGGGCTCTGTTCCTCCCGTTCGTTGTCCATAAAAATCATCATATTGTATACGATTTGCATTATTACACATTTTTTTAATTTTAAAGTTATTTCGGCGTTCTGTTTCTGTTATCTGCGTCTTATATATTCCCCAAACAGGAGGAGCAGAGCCCCTCCCCTACGATATCACTTAACATAAAAAAGGCTTTCGCTATTCTCTCTGCGTGCTTCATACGCAGTTCTCATATTTGTGCAGTTGCTTTCTGCCGTATCTGTAGCTCTTTACAAGGCTGAGCACTCCGACACTGTCCGGCATCGGCTCATTCAGCGCTGTTTCGCATATGACAAGTGCGTTTTCGCTAAGCACTCTTGAAACCACCTCTAATGCCGCCGCTGCAAGGCCTTTTTCGTAGGGGGGATCTATGATTACTATGTCAAACTTCCTGCTCTCAGACAGCAGATATGTCTTAAAGTCGGACATTACTACATGTGCGCTGTGTGTGTCAGACGTTATTTTAAGGTCGGATAGGTTCTTTTTAATTGCGGCTATTGCGGTCTTGGAGCTGTCCACAAACACGGCTTCTCTCGCCCCTCGGGACAGTGATTCTATGCCGAGCTGTCCCGTACCTGCAAACAGGTCAAGCACAGCGGCGCCGGGTATCTCCTCCATCAAGATGGAGAATATTGCTTCCTTTACCATGTCCGACGTTGGGCGTATGTCCAGCCCATCTGGGGCAAACAGTTTTCTGCCTTTTAGCTCTCCTGATATTACTCTCACAGTTCCTCCAAACAGGGCGCTTGACCCTGTGTCTTTAACTTCATTTCGCATTTTGGTATCTTTATAACATATAGTATAGTGAATTTTTAAGAAAAAATCAAGTGTAATATAGTTTGAGAGTGAGTAAAAGCTGTAAGACTACAAAACATATTGGACACCGACTCCCACCCAAAAAAACAAAAAGAGAAAAAGCCAAGAAAATAGAGTAAATTTACGTCACCACAATAAAACTCTCTACAGAAAGGCTTTTTCTCATGAAAAGTATAACACAGGACATGAAC
>CAYJIK010000113.1:0-4882 GCA_964370205.1 uncultured Oscillospiraceae bacterium
CAAGTAGAATGTACTTTAAGACATTTATAGCTAATATATTTTTCTTAAACATGATTATCCCCCATCAGGACGAATAGATCGCTACTACTCCTACACTGCACTAAATATTGATTGAAGGAATTATTATTATGAAAAAAATGCTTTTATGGGAAGATAAATCTTTCTACAGAACAATTGTAGCAATCGCTATACCGATTGCAATGCAAAACCTTATAAACTTTGGCGTTAGCATGATGGATACACTGATGATTGGGTTGGTGGGAGAAGTTCAGCTCTCTGCCGCTTCTATGGCTAACCAGTTTACGTTTTTGTATATGGTGGTTTCGTTTGGGTTTATCTCGGGATGTTCGGTGCTTACTGCTCAGTACTGGGGCAGAGGCGACACTTACATGATCAAGAAAATTATGTCGTTTTTATATATGGCTATCACCGTTATGGGTATTGGCTTTACGCTGTTTGCGTTTTTCTTTCCCGAGACGGTCATGCGTATATACATACCGGACGATGCAGAGGTCATAGCCGAGGGCACTAAGTATCTCAAAATAGTTGCATTTACCTTTGTACTATCAAGCTTTGCGAATGCTACTATTGGTATACTTCGCTCGGTGGGTACTGTTAATATCTCTGTGTATGTCTACTCCATATCGCTTGTGGTAAACACTTTCCTAAACTGGGTGCTTATATTCGGTAATCTGGGTATGCCTACACTTGGTATTGAAGGTGCGGCTATTGCAACGCTTATCTCTAGAATTATAGAGGTGCTTATAATAGCGTACTACATATTCTACCGTGATAGCAAACTACGACTAACTGTTAAAGAGCTGCTTTCCACCAACATGGAAGTGGTTAAGAGCTTTTTAAAGTACGGTACACCTGTTTTGGGTAATGAAATATTATGGTCTACCGGTAACACGTTTGTTATGATGATAATAGGCAGAATGGGCAGAGAATTTGTTGCGGCGAACTCTATAGCTGGGGTACTGTTTCAGCTTGGCGGTATTGCGGTTTTTGGGCTTTCTAACGCTTCCAGTACCATTATCGGCAACACAATCGGTGCCGGTGACTACGAGGACGCACGGCTTAGGGGCAACGCTCTTATGGCACTCTCCGCTATCGCCGGTGTAGTGGGAGCACTTTTTATGCTTGTACTGCGTTACCCGCTTATCGAGGTGTATAACCTCTCCGAACTTGCACGGGAATACTCGTACACGCTCACTTTTATGGTAGCACTGATGCATACATTCAACACAGTGCAGATGGTTATTATGATGGGTATTTTACGTGGTGGTGGCGATACAAAGTTTGTTATGATTTATGATGTCATCTTCGTTTGGCTGATATGCATACCGCTTGGTGCGGTTGTAGGGCTGTGGCTAAGTTGGCCGATAGCGCTTGTTTACCTTGTACTGAAGATAGACGGTGTACTGAAATGTATAGTTTCTGTTCCACGAGTGCTAAAGGGAAAGTGGGTTATTGATATCACTCAAGGTTAGCTGTACATAAACATAGGTGCTTACAGAGTTTTTACGTTTACTCCTCATTGCAGAAAGCGAAATAAACCCGGTCGCAGGCAGAAGCCATGTCGGTGCACGGCACCGACTAACAAATCAGAGTTCAGCCTTTGGGGCTGAGCTCTGATTTGTTTCTGTCCTTTGGACAGATGGCTTCTGCCTGCGACTGGGTTTGTTTCGCTTTCGGATGGCGAGCGAGGAGCGGAAAGGTTACAGAGCGAATCTGATGAATTTCAAAAATTTCCCCGTAGGGAGATAGGTTTTTAATGGGGCTATAAGCATGGTTACTTAACTACACGTTCAGAAAAAATGCTATATTTCAATCACCGCTAGGATATTTCCATTCCTTTTTGGAATACTTATAACAGGCCATGCCAAAGATAAAACAGGTAGGTTTTAGTATAAAAGACTATCCGAAAAGAAAGGGAAGCACTAATCACACGAAATCCACATGAATATTTCAGGTTAGTGCAAGGGTGTACAATGCAAAATATGAATAACGGCTCGGTACAGCTTTTAAACTCGCTGTATCAGGTGAATAGAATGAGCGTATCCACTATTGACAGCGTCCTTAAGCGCACAGAAGATGAGGGGTTAAGACAGGAACTTTGCAATCAAAAGCAGATGTACGGCAGGTTTTCCCGTGAAGCTGAGACAATGCTAAATAACGCAGGACAATGCCCGAAAGAGCCATCGCTCATGGGCAAACTGGGCGCTGAATGGGGCATCACCACCAAGACAATGTTCGACCGTGACGCAGACAAAATAGCAGAAATGATGATACAAGGCACAACCATGGGCATCACAGAGCTAACCCGTGAGCGCAGTGACTGCGAAAGTTGCGGCAGTCCCGACCTAGAAGCCACAAAGAAAGCAAGAGACCTATGCGATACAGTCATATCATACGAGCAAGAATCAATAGAACGCCTGAAAGGCTACCTTAACTAGTATGGACAGAAAGAGAAAGCGTGTAATCAAAGGTAACAAGACAACAATCCCAAAGGGCGCAGAAGTCTCAGGTAGTTTTCGTATGCAGGCAATATCGCAAATTTCCGAGTTGGAGGAAGGAAATGTCCCCATAACAGCGCTTAGCGACGTTATGCTGGCTAAGAAGTTCGTGGAAGAGAACAAGAAGTAGGTTTTCCCACTGTATAATAATATAGGTGAGCTGATTAGTACTGAACAGATGTACAGACTGTGCCTCACCGGCCGCAATCTTGGTCTATTTCCAACATTTTGGCATTCCAAGTCAAAAAGCGGACACGGCAAGCCGTGTCCCTACATTTCTATTTGTCCTCAAATTTTGTTTTGTTTATACGAAAATGGAGTGACTACAAGTTAGTCACTCCATTTAATTTGTTAAAGCAGTACTAAAAAACCAAAGCCCCTACATTGTAGGGGCTTTTCGCAATTATAATGCATTAACCGATGGTCGCAAGCAAGAAACCTGCCGCAACCGCAGAACCGATAACACCTGCAACGTTAGGGCCCATAGCGTGCATCAATAGGAAGTTAGAGGGATTAGCCTCCTGTCCTACTTTCTGCGCCACACGTGCCGCCATCGGTACAGCGGAAACACCTGCAGAACCGATAAGCGGATTTATCTTACCGCCTGTTATGTAACATAGCAGTTTACCAAGTAGCAGACCGCCGGCTGTAGAGAAGGCAAACGCTACAAGTCCCAGTGCCACTATCAATAGTGTATCGGTGGATAGGAACACTGTTCCGTCCGTTGTTGCACCGACAGAAACGCCGAGTAGTATGGTAACGATATCTATCATTGCATTCTGTGCAACATTTGAAAGTCTATCCACCACGCCCGACTCCTTAAACAGGTTGCCAAGCATGAGCATACCGATTAGCGGTGCTACCGACGGCAGTGCAAGCACGCATATGATGGTAACAACTATCGGGAATATTATCTTCTCCGCTTTTGTAACTGTCCTCAGCGTGGTCATCTTTATCTCACGCTCTTTTTTAGTTGTCAAAAGCTTCATAATCGGTGGCTGTATCAGCGGTACCAGCGCCATATATGAGTACGCCGCCACCGCTATCGGTCCCACGTAATCGGGGGCGAGTTTGTTTGCTAAGAATATGGAAGTCGGACCGTCCGCCCCTCCGATAATCGCTATAGCCGCCGCCACACCGGGCGCAAACCCAAGTAGCGACGCCAATATAAACGCTGTGTATATACCAAGCTGTGCCGCTCCGCCGAGTAGTAGCGAAATGGGATTCGCCAGCAGCGGAGAAAAGTCAGTCATGGCGCCTATCCCCAAGAATATGAGCGACGGATAAATACCTGTCTTAACACCTTGGCTTAGATACCAAAGCAGTCCGCCCTTTGTGAAGTCCTCAGGAGGTGGCGCATCCATAATACCTGTGATAGGCATGTTTACCAGTAGCATACCGAACGCTATCGGTAGTAGTAGCATAGGTTCAAACTTTTTGACAATAGCCAGATAAATAAGCACAAGTGCCACTATTATCATGACGCCCTGTTGCCATGTCATAGCTACAACGCCACTGGACGCTGCAAGCTGACCTATAGTATCAAAAAACGACATACTGTGAATGTTCCTTTCTTACATTTTGCCTTGCAAAATGTTGTGAAAATATTTTAAGCCATTGTCAAAAGTACTTCCCCACTCTGAACCGACTTGTTCTGTGTAGCTAAAACGCTTACAACAGTTCCGTCTTCCGGTGCGGGGATTTCGTTTTCCATCTTCATAGCTTCCAGTATCATCAGAGGCTGACCTCTTTTTACACTGTCGCCGGGTTTTACGTTTATCTTTATGATAGTACCGGGCATCGGTGCTGTTATCGGGTTACCGCCGGCTGCCACAGGTGCCGCAGGAGCTACCGCCACAGGAGTAGGAGCTACAGGTGCCGCTACAGGCGCAGCTACGGGTGCCACAGGTGCTGTCTGGGACAGCTCGGGAAGTGTTACAGGGGTGTGTACAGGGGTGTCGGTCACCTTCATAACCTGTGCCGCACCTCTTTCAACGACTATTTCATAGTCCTTGCCATTTAGGGACACTACATATTTCATAATAATATCCATTCCTTTCTTGAATGTTTTGCACCTACCCAGACTTGTTTGACAAATCAGAGGATTACAATCTTAAAGCAGGCAAGCACAAAACTTGCTGTTTGAAAACTCACTTTCAAACTAAACATTCCTTAGTGATTAGAAATAAAGCTTGCTAACCATTACCATTCGACACTTAACTGCGTACTTCACGTATAGTCTTGAAATAAAGCTCATTTAGCGGCACATTTAAATCGTCCGCCACTATCGCCATGAGCATTGCCGCAGTTTTATCATCCACTCCGTATAGGTCAATACTATCCTGTGAGCAGTTTGTCGGGAC
>CAYJIK010000114.1:0-4840 GCA_964370205.1 uncultured Oscillospiraceae bacterium
CCACGGTTTCGGGCGGTCACATAGGACCGCCCCTACAAGGTTTCGTCACAGACCCCATTTGTTTTATTACACAGTCTGTCAAGCCCTAAACACGTCAGACGCTTACATTACTTATGCTTATACCCTGTATAAAAGCACATCACCATTGCAAAAACCATGATATACGACCAAAATCTATGCTTTTTCATTTTTATGTTCCTCCGTTTGTTTTATTGATAAGAGATCCTCTTTCTTCATAACAGAGTTAGCAGATGTTATAGTGAGTCCGATAGTAGAGGCATTATGTAGCCATGCTGATGTATTTGCAGTTACTGCCCCGAAGATGCCAAGTCCGATTAGAGCGGTGTTAAACGAAACAATAATACCGTACTGACGGTAAATCTTTTGCATAAGCTTTGTCGCCAGTCTGCGTACTTCCACTATCTTAGTGAGTTCATGTGACCCCACCGAGATATCCGCAACCTCTCTGGCAATATCGGACGAGCCGTTGAGTGTAAGCGACACATCAGCGACACTCAGTGCAGGGGTGTCGTTTATGCCGTCCCCCACCATCAGTATGGTTCTACCTTCCGCCTTTAGCTTTTCAACTATTTCAGCTTTCCCATCAGGAAGCACCGAAGCGTAATAGCTATCAATGCCCAGCAGTCCGCAGGTGTGTTTTGCGTTGCTTTCGCTGTCCCCTGTTATCATGTAGATATCTTTTATACCCTCACGTCGCAGTAACTCTATAGTGTCTTTAGCGTCTGCTCTGGGGGGATCGTTTACGCAGATAACGCCGATAAGTTCATTGTCCACAGCTAGGTAAACAGCGCTGTCGTTTCCGATCTGCTCGGTTATGAACTTTTCTTTTTCGGTTGGATAAGGTACATTTTCGTCGTCAAAGACAAAATGCCTACTTCCTATAACAGAATGTTTACCTTTGTATATGCTCGCTATACCATGCGCAACAATATACTCAACCTTGCCGTGTTCCTCGGGGTGGTGTATGTCCCTCTCCTTAGCTTCCTTCACTATGGAGGCGGCTACACTGTGCGGAAAATGCTCTTCGAGACATGCGGCTATCCTGAGCACATCGTCTTCACTGTACTTCTCTGTGACAGAAATAATCTTTGAAACTTTAGGGACAGCGTTTGTAAGTGTCCCCGTCTTGTCAAAGACAATTGTGTTCACCTTCGACAGCACCTCAAGATACTTCCCACCCTTTACAAACACTTCGTGGCCTACACTCTCTTTCAAAGCGGAAATTATTGTAATAGGCGTTGTCAGCTTTATTGCGCAGGAGAAGTCCACCATAAGCACAGACAGCGCTCGAGTGATACTACCTGTAAGCGCCAGTGTCAAAAAGAACAGTCCGAAACTCACGGGGACAATATCGTCCGCAAGCCGCTCTGCTCTACCTTGCACCACTGCTTTTTCCTTTTCGCCCGTGTCTATAAGGTCAATAATCTTTGCAATACGAGAATCATTTTGCAAACTCAGAACCTTAATATCAATCTCGCCGTCCTCAATAACTGTACCGGCAAACACAGTGCTGTCCACAGCCTTATGCACAGAAATAGGCTCGCCTGTCATTGTGGCTTCATTTATAAGCGCATCACCGTCCACCACAGTGCCGTCCATCGGGATTAAGCTACCTTTTCTTATGCGGATAACATCACCGACAGCAATATCGCCGTGATGGACTTCCACCTCAACGCCGTCTTTAACCATCCACACCTTGTCCACGTTGATTTTAAGACTTTGCGCTAAAGCATGTTTTGCTCTTAAATTCGAGTACTCTAAAAGCAGGTCAGACAGCCCCAGCAAAAACATCGTGGACGAAGCTGTCTTGTAGTTTCTTGACAAAAGCGAGGCGGTTATAGCAGTGCCGTCCAGCACCTCGACATTTATCTTCTTCTTCGCCAGCGATTTAAGACCGCTAACTATGTACGGAACAGAGCGTACCATGGTGTAAATCCTATGCGGATATGCAGGCAAGAAAAAGTGCCTTGCAAAGTGATATACACAATGCTTCACAATCCGCTTTTTCATGCCGTCTTCCAGCATTTTTGAACGCTGTTCCTCAGAGGGTACGCCATCTTCAATGTCAGAAAGTTGTAGCGCACACAGCTTCTTTAGGACAGTTTCCCTTATGCTGTTTGCGTTATTTTTGCTATACTCGATAAGCACCGACCCGTTAACCTCATTCGCCGAAACATTTTCCACACCACTGACAGAAAGGAGCAGCTCGGAAAGACCGTAACACTGCTCCTTTGTTAGTATGTATTTACCAAATCGAACTCTGAGGCGGGAGGGCTTATCATAAACTATATGATACTTCATCAGCTTCTCCTACGCTTTATTCCTCAGAGCCTGTACACTTACAGTCGTCACCACAGCCACAGCTACCTTCGCCGCAACCACAGCTGCTTTCTTCGCAACCACATCCGCCGCCGCAAGAACATGACCCCTTCGCCGCAACCTTTGCTTCTGCGCAGATGTCGTCCGCTTCTTCTTTGATATTAGCCGCAGTTTCTAGGAACTTGTCCTTTAGCATAATGCCACCGGCCACACTCTTGACAGCGATGTCACGAGCTTTCTTCGTCTTAAGTAGGCTGAGTAAAGCAAGCCCTGTAGCAGCGCCCGCCGCAAAAATCCATTTTCTTTCCTTGGTTATCCATTGTAACATATTATTCACTCCATATCGTTTTGCTTTTATTATATATTGTTTTTCTCTCTGTCTTCCACTCCGGAACAGCAATCTTTGCTTAACACACAGCTTTTGCGATAGCTAGACGGCGTTTCTCCATACAGTTTCCGAAATGCCTCTGTGAATTTGCTGGTGTTTATATACCCTATGATGTGTGCAATCTCAGTCACTGTCTTGTCTGTGATGCGAAGCAAAGTCCTCGCCTTGGATAGCTTCACATGTCGTATGTACCGCTTAGGGGGCATGCCAAACTTTGCTATATAGAGCTGTCTCAGCGTTGTTTCGGAAACGAACAACATCTTTGCTATCTGCTGTTCGGTGTTAAACGTGTCAAGCAGTAGTCGCCTCGACACGTTTAACAGCGTCTTAGTGTCACCATGCATATCTATGACCATGCGCTAACGCTCACAAAACCGCCTACAAATGTGACAGGTTCGTGCCGTTACCTTTCTATAGTTTTGGGGCTTTAAAAAATCACGAACATATCTTCAAGGCAACACTTTCAGTGTTGCCTTAACACTGAAAAGCGTTGCCTTGAATTTCGTTTTTTTCGCTAGTTTTGCGCTAACTTCTCTCCACACGCCTTGCAAGCAGCTTCCGCTTCAGCGTCAGGCATTTCGTTGCACATATATGTCTCAAGAGTTTTAGCGGTAGTTTCTGCTTCCCAGTTTCTCATCCACTCGCCGTCTCCCCAACCATAAGAGCCGAACAGCAGTACATTGGTGCCGCCTAGGCTGTCCTTTACATTGTCCCACATCGGCTGAAATTCAGTTTCCTCCAGAACTTCTGCGCCCATAGATGGGCAACCGAATGCTATAGAGCTGTAATTTGCTACCATATCCGCAGTAAAGTCAGCAGATGTCATTACGTCTACCTCTGCGCCCTTGGACTTCGCGCCGTCAGCTATATAATTTGCCATAGCCTCTGTGTTACCTGTGCCGCTCCAATAAACTATCGCTACTTTGCTCATGATGAAAACTCCTTTTTATTTTTAATTATTTTAGGCAACTGACCGCTTCTTAACGGTAAGCCTTAATATATCTTGCCCTTCTTGCCACAACTTCTTGTACACCGCTTTGCATTTGTCATACTTTGCAAATGTAAGCTGCGCTTCGTCAACATCGCCGTAAACTTTCCAATACCTGCAAAAGTTGCAATTTTGCCCTTTGTTGCAGATAAACCCCTCAACATCGTCAGCGGGATACCCTAAGAACAAGCCAATCTCATGAGGAAATTCACTTGCCGCAGAAAGCCTTTCTGACAACCGTTCCATTGCCGTGTCCACGTTTAAACTCTCATATCCAAACTGCGAGAGTATGTAGCTTGCCTTAGCGTCTTTCATATCGCTTTCAAGCATGTCCTGTCTGTACATATATACAAGTGCGGACCTTTCATCGACTTTAAGTAGCTTTAACGTTACTCCGCTTTGATAAAACCTGCTGTTCCAAAACGAAACATCAAGCGCTAGCTCCTGTGCGTCCTCGAAGGTCACAGTAAACAAGCTTGCCGTCTTAAGCGAAGACAATGTAAGGGAACAGTGCTCTATAAGTGCTCTTTCGGTTATCATACGGCATTCATTCCTTTTCGACACTTTGTGGGGTAGCGTTTAGAAAGTCCACCGATTGCGAGAAAAGCGGCTACATAGCCTCCAATATGTTCTTAAGCGCAGAAAGTGAGCTGGAATGACAGCGCTCAACCCTTGCCTTGCATCTCTTTGCTTCGCAGTTTGCGCAAGCTACAAGTTTATGTGAAACAGTGTTTGTGAAAAGGATTATCATGTCAGGTGTTCCGAATTTCCCTCTCACATCGCCCTTCATCTTGGTAAAAACCTTTGCCTTACAGCCATACTCCTTGCAAGTGTCAATGTATCGCCTTTCCATGCATTCGTTGCCGCCAACTATTACAATGCTCATAGTTTTCTCCTTACAATTTGAGTTAGTGTTAACTAACTAACTCGTATAAATTTAACCGCTATAATAAGCGGAGACGCAATCTCAACAGTTAGCGTTTACTAACTGTTTCTAATATACATTGCTTTCAAAGGTTTGTCAAGACTATTTAACAGAAAAAAGTTTAGTGCAAAACCACAAATTTCATTCTCATTTAATTGCTGAACACCTACAACTAACGTCACAGCATACTAGTGTGACC
>CAYJIK010000115.1:0-4731 GCA_964370205.1 uncultured Oscillospiraceae bacterium
ATTATGCCAACATCAAAAGTGTAACATCATGTAACCACGGAAGAATAATTTTGCATTTAACTTTTTAAAAAGTTTTCTTATTTTTTCCGAAATTTAACGTTTCATATTGTCCTAAACCTACTTTATTTAAGGTTACATGGTTGATTGGACATGCAAAACCAAGGCTTTTTCGCTTTTGAAAATACAGTGCAGAGGCTTTTTTAAGAGTTTTTGTCCTGTTTTTATGTCAATTAGCATATATTATATAACTTAAAACGTTGTTGTTTTGTCTATTATGTGGTTTTTGAAAAAAGTTATAAAAAAGTGCTTTTAGGTAACCAATATGTAACCTTTGTGGTGTATACTGTAAACATAGAAGCAACCAAGACACATTAACACATATATAATTTGAGGGAGGAACACTCATGAAAAAGACAACAACAGGGTACTCGCTAAAGGTAAAACTGCTAAGCGTTCTACTGGCTTTCACTTTGATAGTCACTAACGTGCCGATGCAGGTGTTCGCAAGCGACGCACCCACAGCACCGACAGCCCCGGCAAACAACCCACCGGTAGACCCCGACTCTGACCCGACACCTGAATCCGACTCGACACCGGCAACCACCGAGGGTGCTATCGACGGCGGACTGATCGCCCCGATAGTAAACTACAATGTTGGCGGCACTGATGAAGGCGATGAAGGCGAGGAAGACACACAGTACACTCTGACAGTCGAGTATGTGGTTACAGACGAAGACGGCGAAACTGTGATAAAGTCTGAAGACAAAAACTTCACAGAAGCTGACGTTACAGCAGAAGGTACTTACACTTTCACACCTGACACTAGCTTCACACACGAAGGTAAAGAATATACTACAAGTGGCACAGCAGTGGTTACCTTTGACGCAGCGACAACCACCTACACAGAAACCATCACATGTGAGCTTGTAAACGACGAGCCCGACGCACCGACTACTTACACAGTAAGCTTCTACGACGCAAACGGTGGTCTCATCGGCGAACCGGCAGAAGTAGAGGAAAATGAAGCTTTCCCGGCAGTTCCTTCGATGGCGAAGGCTCAGGCAGGTTATTTTGGCGGATGGTCTGACACAGCAGACGGAAGCTTTGTAACTTTCCCTGCAACAGTTGAAAGTAACTTAGAGTTCCACGCTGTCTATGTTCCTTACTATCAGATTAGCACAACCGAAACTCTAAGCGACGATAAAACCGAAGTAACCGTAGCGGTTACCATTGAAGCTAACGACAAACTACCTACAGACGAAGTATTCGGAATATATTACATCCCGGACACGATTTCCCAAGCGACCGAAAGCAAAGAAGAGTGGATTGTCCCCCACGACGACAACTGGACAGCACTCACAGCTACCTATGTGTTTAATTACGAAGACTTTAACAAGCTGAGCAACGGCTATGTGGTGTACAAGAATATACAAATCTACACAGCGGCTAACTTCGGCGGCACACAGTGGCTTTACAACGTAGGCTTTACCGTTGAAGGTAACGGTTTGGTTGAAACAGCAGACGAAAGCACAGGCGCATTTTCTGTAACCTTTAACTACGGCGATGAAACAAAAATAGTTAAGTCCGTAGGCGGTAAGATCTCCGCAACTGCTGCAACTGCAGCTGATGCAAACACCCAGGTTGCAAACTACATGAACACAACCCGTCCTATTCCTGAAGGCCATGGATTTATAGGTTGGTTTGATGAGAACGGCAACGAAGTTGACGACCTGACAACACTGACTAAAGCAACCACACTAACCGCAAAGTATGAGCCCGTTGCTTGGGCAAGCATAGATATCATTGAATACAGCAAAAAAATCAAAAACGGCGACACAATAGAATCAGATTATGCAGACTTTTATCACGTAGTCCACATGAACAAGAATGTTGTAGATCTTGAACTACGTTCTTTCACAATCCTACAGTATGGATACACTGAGGGCGAACTTGATGCAGATGGAAACAGAACGTTTAGAATAAAGCGTAATGGCTACCTGCCTTCAGAAAAAGGAGCAACTTTTAACTACTCTATACCCGGAGTAAGTAATGGTGCAGTATCTGTAAAGGCTACAGCAACTATCGACACAGATCCAACTGCACCCGGACTTTCAAGTCTACTTGCAACTATGGACGTTGAAAATCAATCATTCGTAGTGACTTACGAAGGCAACTCAGACACAGCACCTACAGGTACAATGACTTATGGAAGCGAAAGCGAATCGTTCACCATGACAGGCACAGCAGGTGCATGGGAAGCTAAAATACTTGTAAGCGACGTTAAATATGATGGCATGGAAATCTTCTCATTCGCGGTAAACGGTGAAACAACAGACCTAGGCGTTTATGAAATCCACGCTTTCAAAGACAACTACGGCACAGAGAACAACGAAGTTTTCGCCACTTACTATGTACTGGGCGGCTCAAACTTAATGGAAGTTCTCCCTTCCACTCAAGAAGAATTTGAAGAAGCAAGTGGCAGAACACTATCTGATGATCAAAGGTTGGCAGTAGGCACTGACACAAGCAAGAACGCTTACTACAGCTGGTACTACAAGGCTGACAACAAATTTCAAGAAGTTGACTCCAACACAAAAGAAATGGCAATCAATGCAGACCATGTTGCAAGCGGCAACAAAGAGGTTTACCCTGTAGTTCTCTCGAAGATTGTCTTCAATGACGAAAACGGTGAGCCGATTGACATCTACCACCACTTGGTCGATTTAACAGAAGCATGGCTCTGGACAGATTTCCTCGGTAGCGTCGGCAATGTCTACACCGTATCTACTCACTCAATTCCCGATACAAATGAACCCAATAGTTTAGGTTACGAATGGAAGCTTAATGGGAACGAATATACAGACACAGAAATCCCTACGATGAACCTTCTAAGCCCTGTTACCTTTGAAAAAGGTGATCCGGCAGTTCCTAAGATTCCTTTTGAGGGTGTAGAAATTATTTGGTCAGATGCAGACACAAAGAATTACTTGATAGAAGCAATTCGCACAGAAAAGACTTTGACAGCAGACGACACAATCGAAATCACCTCCCCTACTGAATTTAATGTAATCTGGGAAGATGCACCAAACGCAAACGGCGGTTTCGAGAGCGATGACTTAGCAACTCAAGTGATCACTTACACAGTGAACGGCACTGAAGAGACAATCAATGCACGCATCTACCCTCGTTATGTTATGATCAACCGTATGGATGTCCATGTCGCTGTACAGGGTTCTAACACCTTGGTGGATTACGAAGACCACCACAACCCACACGGCTATTACATGGAACTAATCACAGGCGACATGAACGGCATATTCAATACTCCAAACGCTATATACTCAGACTTTTACAAGAATTCTTATGTTGAAGCGTACGAAAACCAACCTGTTCTCGGATTTGAAGGAGACTGGACCCCAAGAGGCGGCGAAAATATAATGTCTTACTCGCATAGTGGTTTGGACATTGTATACAAAGGCGTAGGCGAACTATATCAGCAGACGGCTGATGAACAAAAGCAAAACGTAACAACTGTGGACACAAGCGCTCTTGCTAACTACTATGTCTACGAAAACCAGAGTGGTCTGGTAGTCTTCGCAGCAGACAACTTCTCCGCAAGCAAGGTTTGGGACGGCGCAGGTTACACAATTGACGCAGATGTAGACGCAGATGAAAACGGCATAAGCGACTTCCTGGAAGCAGTATATGGCGACATCGGATATGTAGCGGATAAGCTGGAAGACGGTCAGAAGCTGGTAGCACGTTTCCCCAGCAGCAACGCTACAGAAGGCGTAAACTTTGAATCCGCCACCTACACTTCCCCCTCCCCTGTAGGCGTTTACACAGAAAGCTTTAAGATCTTTGTAGCAGAAGAAGTTGAAGTTGACGGTGTAATGGTATGGAAGCCGATAGCAGGTGAAACCGCTTCGGTATTCAGCGATGACAACGCCTACACAGCAACAATCACAATCACAAGTAATAACGACGATAACAACAACGACGATGACGAAGAAGAAGACGACGATGACGATGACACAACAATAATCACACCTCCCGTCATCCCCTTCACACCTACACCGGTAGGCCCTGAAGTAGTTATCACACCTCCCGTAGTACCTTTCACACCGGCACCACCGGTTGAGCCGGCAACAACAGAACCCACAACCCCCGACCCAGTAATAATCCCCGAGCCAACACCACCACTTGCACCGGCACCTGCGGAAACAGTAATAGGCGAGCCGGAAATCCCAATGGTAGCGGCACCGGGCGCAGCTTGGGCACTGATCAACCTAATTCTTACTATCCTAACAGGACTTATCACACTTGCGTTATTCATAACCTACTTCAGCCGCAAGAAGGAAGAAGAGGAAGAAGATGAAAACGGCAACGTGAAGGTTAAGGCAGATGATGAAGAAGAGGAAGAAACAGAAAAGCGTAAGGGTCTACTAAGACTACTGAGCATAATCCCAACAATCACAGCAATAGTGGTATTCATCCTAACAGAAGACATGCGTAACCCCATGATACTGATAGACAAATACACATGGATCATGGCTGTTATAGCTCTTGTACAGCTTGCAGTAGCTTACTTCTCCAGAAAAGAAGACGAAGAAGATGAAGAAGACGAGAACGTTACTCCTGCATAAGCTTACGAAAACAAACACAAAGTAAAAAGTTAATCTCTAAATTTGGGCAAAAGCGGATAGTTTTACTATCCGCTTTTTGTTTTGC
>CAYJIK010000116.1:0-4704 GCA_964370205.1 uncultured Oscillospiraceae bacterium
AGCACGTCCACCACCGAGTCTACACTGTGGCTGGTGATCATCTTCACAAACTCCACCCCGATAACAAAGTAACATATGACGTTAATCCACTCGATAAAATACTCGGGACTGGAAAAGAGCGAGGCGACGTTTGTGTTCAAGATTACACCTATACCACCCACCGCACAGGCTATCAACACAAAGACACCAATAATAGTTTCTATAGCCCCGGACCATGAATTTAGTATTATTTGCAGTCTTCTTTTCATATGGAGTGTCCTTTCTATGTTGTACAGCTGTACATGAAATATTGCATTGTTTATCTCTCTTTGCTTAACTTTAGAGGTAAGAATATCATAGAGAAGTTTTTGTGTCAAGAGCGATATGAGCATGGATACTTCCACTTTGTTGACCGCAGAAAACGCTAAAATGTATTGACACCACTGTTGCAAGGTGGTATAGTGTATTAGTTGAAACTAACTATTTAGTATTAGTATCATACAACTGCAGTTTTGAAAAACGCAATCTGCAATGGAAATAGATACAAACAAAACATGATGTTCATGAGCGTTTTAAAGCTCGACTTTTGGTTTTAATGAACGCCATCTAAGATAAAAAGGCACCGCAGTCAGAAATGTACTGCGGTTAATTACAGAATTTGAGTTAGCGTGTTCTAACTGGTGTAAGGAGAAGATAATGGGTATTATAAAGGTCAACTCGATAACAACGGGGTATGATGATAAGATTATCATTGAAGATTTATCGCTTCAGATAAAAAAAGGGGCGATTACCACAATAATCGGTGAAAACGGCTCGGGGAAATCCACGTTACTCAAAACCATAGGTAGAATACTAAAGCCAAAACACGGCGAGATCACTGTTAACGACATGAACATACACAAGACGAGCACCAAGGAGATAGCAAAGATTATCGGCTTGTTGCCACAGTCGCCCACTGCGCCGAGTGGACTTAGTGTGAGTGAAATAGTAGAATACGGAAGGTTTCCACACAAAAAAGGCAGAGGGGCCATGACTGCCGAAGACCACAAAATAATTGACTGGGCGCTGTCCAACACAAACTTATTGGAGTTTAAGGACAGGAACATCAACGCTTTGTCCGGTGGCCAAAGGCAGAGGGTTTGGATTGCGATGGTATTAGCACAGCAGACCGACGTTATACTGCTTGACGAGCCCACTACATACCTCGACATGGCGTATCAACTGGAAGTTCTACAGCTTGTGCAAAGGCTGAACAGAGAAAAGGGCATCACCGTTATCATGGTGCTTCATGATATCAACCAAGCGAGCAGATTTTCCGACGAATTAGTTATGCTCAGAGATGGGAAGATAGTTGCACACGGCGACCCCAAAACAGCAATGACAGCGGATGTTTTACGAGTAGTCTTTGATATAGAAGCAACGCTTGTAAATATACCGGGGACTGACAACCCTGTCTGTATTTCTTATGAACTTTTGAGGGGTTAGTATGGTTGATATGATGAAAGACCGTAAGGTCGGTATAAAACGATTTTTAAACTTGAAGACAGCAGCAATAGTGCTTTCCCCTCTATTTCTTGTTTCAATCTGCATGACCCTGTTCTACTTCACGCCGACTACATCACTATCCGACTTTTGGGGGGCGTTGACAAACTACAATCCCGAAGAACTGAAGCATTATGTCCTGTGGGAGATTAAAGCCCCTCGAATACTAGGTGCTATCATCGTCGGAGCGCTACTGCCGATTGGTGGTGCAGTCATGCAGGGTATTACTAAAAACTACCTTGCAAGCCCCGATGTCGTGGGCGTTGACAACGGTGCAGGTTTAGGACTGAGCATAGCGATGGCGGTTACAGGCGGCGCTACGTCTTACGTAAGCAATATACTCTTCTCGATGGTAGGCGCACTTATCTCTACACTTATAATTTTCTACATATCGTCAAGGATTAAAGGTAGGGAGAGTGGTGTTAAGCTACTGCTTGCCGGTACTGCAATAGGAATGTTGTTCTCCGGTTTTTCCTCTACGATTAACATTTGGTCAGGTTTTGGACAAAACATAAACGTTTGGAACAACTCAGGGCTTCTCGGCATGAAGTGGATAGGTATAGGCGTTTTGATGGTTGGCGTTGTCGGCGCTGTTATCGGCATAATGATTTCGCCTAAAATCACAGTGCTCGGTATGGGTGACGAAACAGCTATAGGACTTGGCGAGAATGTAAAAAGGATTAAGTTCTTTGGTGTTATATCGGTGGTGTTCATTTCGTCTGCTACCGTTTGTACCGTTGGTGGCATTGGCTTTATAGGGCTTATACTGCCTAACATGGTTAAGATGGCTGTGGGCGAGGACTACCGAAAGGTTATACCGATTTCTTCGTTCTTCGGCAGTTTGCTACTTTGCATAGCGGACGTTGTGAGCAGGCTTCTAAACCACCCTGCGGAAACTCCTATCGGAACCGTCACTTCAATCATTGGTATACCGATATTCCTCTATTTGATAAACAGACGAAACGGTAAAGGAGGTTTGTAGTGAAAAGTTTAACTAATAAGCAAAGATTTCTAATACTGGTTCCGATTTTAGTTCTCTCAATGATAATTTTGCTTTATCTCAGTATGAATATAGGATTTATACAGATCAGCGTCCCGAATATTATTAAAACGTTTTTTGGCGGCGGCACAGAAGAGGAAAGTATTGTGCTGTGGATATTCCGAATACCAAAGACTGCCGTGTCGGTAGTGGTGGGTATGTGTCTTGCAGTATCAGGTGCTGTTATGCAAGGCGTTACACGAAACCCTATCGCCACCCCCAGTATGCTGGGCGTAACCTCCGGTGCCAGCCTCGGTACACTTATTGTCATCTATCTGAGCGACAAGGGGCAAGGCATGGCTATGTCACTGCCGATTGCTTCGGTACTGGGCGGATTGGCGGCGTTTTCGATAGTGTACGGACTGGCGGTTCGGTTTGAACTGTCCCCCACGAAGCTGATACTGAACGGTATCGCTGTGAACTCGTGTATTGGCGCTATATCACTTGTGCTGTCACTTAAGCTCAGCTCCGATGCGTATACATATCGCTCACTTGTTATGGCGGGTAGCTTGAACTACGCAACATGGGATATGATAGCGATAGCACTTCTAATAGCTCTACCGCTACTCGCTTTTGTCATATATAAGGCGTTTCACCTCAACATACTTAACCTAAACGAAGAAATGGGCATAGGTTTGGGGCTGGACATGGTAAAAGAGCGCCGCAACCTGCTGTATGTCACAGTTTTGCTGTCCTCTGTGGCGGCTTACATTGCCGGTGGTATCGGCTTTATAGGCATGATAGCACCACATATTGCAAAGAGGGTAGTCGGCTCTAACTACAAACTATTTTTACCGCTCTCGGTGTTCATAGGTATGAACCTTGTAATGATCGCTGACGTAGTCGCCAGAATATTCTCTGCTTTTGACACCAATATCCCAATCGGCACGCTCATTTCAATCATGGGCGCCCCATACCTGTTATATTTACTTTTTGCAGAAGACCGTTAATAATCTATCTTCAGCAAAAAGGTAATATATAAACCAAAAATTTAAGGAGAGTTTCACAATGAAGAGAACCTTTTTTCGTCTGATGGCAACCGTGCTTGCCTTCGCTATGTTGGTGGGTTGTTCCACCACACCGTCCGATGCACCTGCACCTTCGACAGCAGGTACTGCTTCCACCCCTGAAGTTTCCACAGCAACACCGGCGACTTCTGATGCACCTGCTACAAGCGGCAACACAATGACCTTCTACAACGGTGACATGGAACTGCCTACAGAGTTTGACAACTTTGTGGTAGTTGACTACACACTGATTGACCAGTTTGTTTCGCTTGGTGTTATGCCCACATACGCTAACACGGGTAATCCTGCGGAAACAAGATACTATGAGGACTGGAAGAGAGTATTCCACACCATTGACCTAGGCGATATCACCAGAGTGGACACAAGAAGTGAGACTTACTTTGAAGAAGTGCTTGCGCTTAAGCCTGACTTCATCGTAATAACTGATGGTAATGAAAGAGACCTTGGAAAATATGAGGCGATAGCACCTACATATGTTTTCCCGACCATCACCGAAGCTCCTGAGGGCTCTGCTCTTTGGAAAGAAGAACTTAGATATGTAGGTCAGTTTGTTGGGAAAGAAGACATGGCGGAAGATTTAATCGCAACATATGACCAACTGGTTGTGGACAGCCGTGCAACAGTTGCCACTGAAATCGAGGGCAAGACCGCTCTTGTTCTACAGCTAAACGACAAGGGCTTCAAGATCAGAATGCCTGAAACACAGGCGAGCGTCTACGGTGACCTAGGCTTCGGCGTGCCTGAGGGACTGGACAGCAGTTTTGCTTCCACAAGTGTGTCCAACGAGGACGGCTCTTTCCCTGTTGAGCAGATAGTAGAATTCAACCCCGATTACATTTTCGTTCAGCTACAGTCCGCCGACAGCTATAACGCACTTGTAGGGACACCTATCTGGGAAGGTATACAAGCTGTTAAGGACGGTCGAGTGTATGAAACGACACAGTCCGCCTGGAACCACCTAAACGGATACCTTGCTAACACACACAGACTAAACGAGCTTGTTTACTGGATAACAGAAGATAAGCAGACAATGACTGAGTACGCTATACTTGACTAGAGTTTGGTTTAAAGCGTTAAAGGGTCTGTGACGAAACCTTGTAGGGGCGGTCCTATGTG
>CAYJIK010000117.1:0-4535 GCA_964370205.1 uncultured Oscillospiraceae bacterium
ACTTCTCTATAAAGCTCACCACCACAGGACATGGCTGTGCAATCAACCTGTTTGCACCTTGCTCCTTTATCGCCTTTACATGCGCCCAGGTGCATATGTCCGCGCCGTAAGAAACGTCAAAAACCTGCTTAACCCCAATGGATTTAAAATAGGAGGTTAGCTTTTTGACAGACCCGAGGTTAAAACGTGCCGACGGCGCCATAACCACTGACACATCTTTGCCCTCCGCTAAATCGGCGAAAAACCTGTCTGTGTCATCGTAGTAATCTCTAGCTCTGTGGTCGCATATGTCTATACACTCGCCGCAGGATATGCAGTGCCCCGGCTTTATAAAAATCTTGCCATCGTCTGCTTCGAAAAAAGCGTTGTTCGCTCGTGTAGGGCAGACGAAAATACACTTATTACAGCCCATGCAAGCGCTATCCCGAGTGTATAACAGACTGGTATTATTCATGGGGAGTCTCCCTTTCCTGAATACAAACGCCCCGGAGTGTGTCGACACAAGTTTCAAACGCTGCAAATTTGGCTGATGTTCGATACGTAGACAAAATTTCCGAAAATCGCACTTGTCATCGAAAAACCATCTCAAATTATCAGCATTTAAACTCATGCAATACACTCTTGTAAGCGTGTAAAAAACGTAGTGCTCAGTTGTGTTTGACTATACTATATTATATTATCACTAAACCACGTATGTTTGTCAATTATAAGCGGTACCAAAAGATTTAAAGTCGGTCATACATTTGACTATTAAAAATGAAAGGTAAATGTGAAATAAATATCTTTATGTAACTTAGTATATCACATTTGCATTTTACAAGTCAAATAGAATAAAAATTTTAGTAATGGTTACATACGAAACAGCTTGGTTGTTGTGAACTTTTCACTAGGAAATAACCGAGTCAAGGGCGACTTTTTAAAAAAAACACCGCCTTATTCAGAGTAGATAGCAGGATTATGGCGATAAAAAGGTAGTAGCAAGTGTGGTTTTCTCTCTTTTGGGTCGGGGATGCCGTGGCTTCGCTAATGCGAAAGTGTCGATGGAAAAAATAGGGGGTTACATGACTGGAAGGGCTTGTGGAGGGTGAGGTGTAATGTTGGGGAAAGAGCGAAAGAGCACACTCCTCTACAGATAGGACTACACAAGGCGAGTGGCGGTAAGGCGCTCGGAGATGATGTCGGCGGTGGGCGGCGAGGGGGAAGCCCGAACGGTTGACCGCCGCCGCCGAGAGGGGGCGGTGACGTGCAGCGTTACACCTTGTTCGGTGGGGGTGATACCTCGTGCGTGAAAATAGGTCGACAGCCCTAAATATTCCATTTGTAGGGTCGCACCTATGTGTGCGACCGTGCCTCCACCGCTCCACCTGCGCCACTGCCGTACGCACTTGTCCGCTGCCAAGCCCCGCCCTACCTCTCCCCTATTCTTATCCCCACGACCCTGAAATAGTGCATCGGGCGCATAATGACCGCCAACAGTCATGTTTTATATCCGCCCCTACACAATCCTTTTCGTTTTTCCTCTGAGAACAGCCTTGCTTGAACATAAACATAGGGTACGGACGTTAAACTCCCCCAACTCCTAATTCCTAATTATATCCCCCCTCTGTGAACTACGGTAGGGTCGCAGGGGCGGTTGGACGCTCGGAGATTGTGGGGATTGTGGGGGTGTGCGTAAACCCGAGCGTTCGGGCGGCGGGCGACCCGACCTACCCCATTTAGCACGTTCCCTCTGTGAGGGTATGTTCCCCCAAAAGCGGCACGCACACAGTGCGTGCCCTACAGATTCACTCATCCTCTCTCAAACAAAAAAAAGGACGACGTTTCCGTCGTCCTTAACACTTAAATTAATAACCGTTACGCCATGCTCATTGAGAACAGTATACGGCGGTAGAGGTCTAACATCTCGGGGTCGTCTTGTGGGATGTCGACATTTATGCTGATGGCGTAGTGAAGGTTGTCTATTTTATCGTTTGAGACATACATTCTGATGCTGTGCATTTCTGTGTCCTGGTTTAGGAACTCGACGTAGCTCACGTTAAAGCCTTCAAACGCTGTACCTGACCAGTCGAGAACCACTTCGTAGCCGAAGTCCTCCGCCCCACGTAGAATGCCGTCGTGTTTGTCCTGCATTGTGAATATATACGGCGCAAGCTCGTCCGCTACCGCTTCGTCACCTGTAACGCCAAAGTGCCCTTCAAGGTTTGGCGGTGTGGTGTGGACAGTTATGTTAGCGTAGACGACTTCTGTGTCCAAATCGTAGATGGTGTAGCGGCAGTTCCATTCGTCCTCACCGAGATAGCCGCTGTCCAGCGTGTCGGTTATGGAGAGGTAGAACATGTGCTTTGCCTGTTGCACTGCAAGATCGCTTGCTTCGAGAGCCATGGAGTAAACAGCGTCGTCAAGCGGTTCAAAAGGGAAGGCGTAGTCACGCTTTTGCCCTGAAAAGTCGGTGGGGTATTCCTCTACCACCTGTGAGGGGGTAGTGGGACTACAAGCGGAGAGCCCCAGCATCGCCACCGCCAAAATAAAACATAGAAGTTTGCGTGTCATCGTTCTTCCTTTCTCCCCCACAGCACAAAGCGTGCAGGAGGGTGCGCCATTAAATATAGTATAATTTTATTCAATCTGTAATGATGTGACCGCTAAGCGTAAAACCAAAACAAGCGTGAGGCGCTGACAGTTATAGTTATAGTGTGTAAAATGCGGTACTTTATTGCAGAAAACTATTGCTAGGATATCACAAATCACGTTTTTAGGCAATAGTTTTTTAACTCAATTTAATATTTTACGGTTTAGTTGCTTTTATAATTGTTTGTTCACAAATAGGGGGTGCTGAGAGATTATATGCAACCTACAGACCTAACCGCCTACATTCACAATAGCAAAACCACCCCAAAACGCCCCCCCTCTCTAATCCAACACACTAACTACGCTTCTTTTTTACATCAAGCACACAAAAATAACAGTGAAAAAGTGCTTTTTTATCAAAAAACCAATTTAAAAAACTCTGCTTTGACTTATTTCATAAATTTAATAATAGCATGAGCAAAAACTTGTTACATTGAAACATAAAGCATATTACCAATAATTAGCGTGCTTTTTACAGTGACTTGCTTGTTTGGCTGTCACAATCTGCCTATAATTAGGTCATAAAAGATGCGAAGCGGAGTGCAAAGTTTGAAAATAAGATTTTCAAACTCGCAGTTACAACTGCAGTTACAACTGCAGTTCCACTGCAGTTTTGTGCTCTTCGGCACAGCCTCAGTTTTTTGACATATTAACGATATGTCAAAAAAACACACAAAACTTGCAAAAAGGAATGGTCATAACTATGAAAACAACATTTTTAAAAAGCTTACTTTCAAAGAGTGTGATAACGAGAAGTATTGTCCTGGGGGCGGCTATCTTGGTTGCCGTGGGGGGTGGAATGGCTATCGGCAGTCGGTCCTCACAGGTTACTATACCGCAGGAGACTATACCTTTTGCTAATGGGCAGATGGTGATAGAAAACGGAGCAGTGGAGTGGACAGGGGAACTGCAGTCGCTGTCAGCCGAGAGCGAAGTGCCCTCCATAAAAGTGCCATACTACAGCACACTGCGCTACAACTCACAGACAGACACGTTAAAGGTAACACTCCCAAACCCTAAGGAGAACAGCTGTTACTTTGTGTATACGTTTACACTGCCCGAACTTGGCATAGAACTCGGCTCTACAAACATGATAGAACCTGCAATGGCGGTGGAGCAGATAGCAGTAGACGCAGAGGTGCCAACCGGGGAGCACAAGCTGGACATTTTAGTGTCCACATACTCGCTTGACGATATGTCGCCGCTTAATGGTGCGGTTATAAATACGTCGCTTGTCGTGTCTTAATGGAGTAATTACACAGGGGCTTTGAGGCTACCTGTTGTGATAAATATAATTTAGGAGAGAGAACATGAAGAAAACAATGACAGCACTACTACTGGCAGCTACAATGGTATCCGCAGTATTCCCGGCTTCCGCTACAACAGTCGGCGGTGACACACTTACAACAGGCGCCAGCACAGACATTCAAATGGTAATCGAAAACCCTGCTCCCACCTTCACTCTGGACATCCCCTCCGGCATAAGCGTTGACGAAGATGGTATGGCTACTCTGATAGTAGGTTTTGCTATGGATCAGCTTGAACTAATCCCGGAAAACACAAAGATCGACATAAAGCTTGACAGTGCAGGCTACGGCGATGTTACTGACGTGTTCGCAATGGCGAACGAAAATGGCGATGTTGCGGAATATGAAGTATACAGCAGCAGTTTTGGTAGCAAAGCAGGTTCACCTTACTCGCTGGGAGATACTCTGATGGCGTTTAGCTATGACGGCAAATACCTTGACATAGACGGCGACGGCATAACAACAATAAGCAGATACCTGTTTGTTAACGACTTTGAAAATCTGGTAGACGGTGTTTATAACGGCTCGCTTACTTTCGGCATATCTCTACAGACAGCTAAGTAAACAGCGAACATAAGCGCAAACATAAAAAAGCGGTCT
>CAYJIK010000118.1:0-4472 GCA_964370205.1 uncultured Oscillospiraceae bacterium
TGAACCTCAGAGCGCTCACAAGCTGTGGCGGTGAAATTGAAAGCGTGGGACGGGAAGCGTAAAACGTCGCCTGCGGAGGTTGTGCTTGCCGCTAGCGTCATCGCCGAACCCTTTCCCACCTGCTACAGTGGTGAAGCGTGCGTAAACAGCAAGGTCGGGGGCGAAGCCCCGCCTGTGTACACAGGCTAACGAGGGCAGACTCGGGCATCGGCCCGAGCCTGCCCTCGTTTATTTGGCTACGCCAAATGGGGCTTCGCCCCCAACCTTGCTGTTTACACTACCTTCAAGCGAGCATAAAACCGAAAGCAACCACTAAATACAAACAAACAGAAGCTGCCTCCTACCCACACCTGTGCTTTCGAATATTTTAGCACTAGCTCCCACAATCTTTTAAATTCCGTAGTGACTTAATACACTTTTAGTAGTATAATAAAAGTTAGAACATTAACAGTATACTACATCGAAAGGCGGACAGGCAAGCTATCCGGACAGAAAAAACTGTCCAACAGAAACACTGTCCTGAAATATATATGAGAATGTACAAAAGCGACACCATAGCGGCGCTCACCACACCACCACACAGGGGAGCGCTTGCGGTGATACGATTATCGGGAGATAACGCTATAGCCATAGCGGATAGCGTGTTTAATGGTCGGCGAAAACTTACCGAGCTTAAGGGATACAGCGGCGCTTACGGTTCGTTTGTAGGCGACGAGGGAGTCATTGACGAAGGTATCGCTATGATATACCGCTCACCACTCAGTTACACAGGTGAGGACGTTGCGGAGCTTTGCTGTCACGGTAATCCACTTGCGGCGGCGGCACTGCTTAAAGCCGTGTATGCGCATGGCGCACGCCCTGCACTGGGCGGCGAGTTTACAAAGCGTGCTTTCTTAAACGGCAAGATGGATCTTTCCCAAGCAACAGCAGTGGCGGACATAGTGTCAGCACAGAGCACGGCGGCATTACACATGGCTGTAAACAACCGTCACGGCGACCTGACCCGTCGTGTGGACAACATAACGGACGAACTACTCACCCTAGCGGCAACTGTGGCAGTGGAACTCGACTACCCCGACGAGGGTGTGTCTGACATGGACACGGCGGCGATAGCATCAAAAGCAAAGGCAATAACGGCAGAGCTTGACGAGTGGATACAAAGCTATCCAAAGGCGAAAAAGGCGGCGCAAGGTATACGAGTGGCGATTGTCGGCGAGCCTAACGCAGGGAAGTCCACGCTGATGAACAGTTTGTGTGGCAGACAGCGAAGCCTCGTCAGCGATATAGCAGGTACCACCCGTGATGTGGTGGAAGCATCCCTGGAAATGGACGGTACGCCTGTGGTGTTCTGTGACACGGCAGGGCTTCGTGAAAGTGACGACCCCATAGAGAGTATGGGCGTGGAGCTTGCACGAAAAGAGATGATGTCCGCAGATGTCACGCTTATAGTGTTGCCGACGGATAATAAAGATAGTAATATGCTATTAGAACTGCTACAGACTGCACCGTCCCCCATAGTGGTAGTCAGCAAGTCAGACTTGGACGGTAAACCCTCATTGCCAAGCGATGTGGAGCATATCACAGTGTCCGCTTTGACAGGCGAGAATATGGACGCTCTACGGAACAAAGTGAGGGAACTTGCCGGTATAGACTCGGTAGGCGGTGTGGCGATACTAACCGAAGAGCGCCAACTTATTGCTGTACAGCACGCCGCCGAACAGCTAAGGCAATTGACCGAGTGCGCCGACGCAGGGAGTAGCCCCGACCTACTTAGTTTCCACATAGGAGAAGCGTTAGAGCACCTCTACGAAATCACGGGTAAAAATATGTCCACAGAGCTGATAGACAAGCTGTTTGCGGACTTTTGTGTGGGAAAATAATAATTTTGTAATTCATAATGCGTAATTCGTAATTATGAATTACAATGGGGTGTAGGGGCGACCTGTGGTCGTCCGGTTTCATCTAATTCTAATTACTAATTATCCAAAAAGGAGATACCATGAAGATATACGACATAGCCGTAATAGGTGCAGGTCACGCAGGTTGCGAGGCGGCGCTGGCTGCTGCTCGACTGGGGAAAAAGACGGTGCTGTTCACGCTTAGCTTGGACGGCATTGCTAACATGCCCTGTAATCCGTCGGTGGGTGGATCGTCAAAGGGGCAACTTGTCTGCGAGATAGACGCTTTAGGCGGTGAGATGGGCCGAGCCGCTGACGCCACCATGCTCCAGTGGAAAATGCTGGGCAGAAGCGGTGGTGCGGCTGTCCGTGCCATCCGTGTCCAGTCGGACAGGGACGACTACCGCCGATATATGAAGGCGGTGCTTGAGAGTGAGCCGAACCTTGATATAGTGCAGGCAGAGGTCACTGACCTTGGTGTGGACGAGGGTGAGGTCTGCACCGTGACCACGGCGATGGGAGCGGTTTACTGCGTGAGTAGCGCTATTGTCGCTACGGGGACATTTCTGCGTGGTCGGATATTTGTCGGCGAGTATATGCGTGACAGCGGCCCTGACGGTATGCCAACATCCACCGAGCTTGTATACGCCCTAAACAGACTGGGGATAGAGACACGCCGCTTTAAAACAGGCACGCCGGCACGTGTCCACGCTGACAGCGTAGACTACACCACCCTAGCCGTCCAACACGGCGAGAGCGACATTATACCGTTCTCGTTCGACACTGTCACACCAAAGCAAAACCTCATAGACTGCCATATAGCGTACACAAACGAAACCACCCATGAGATTATACGAGAAAGTCTACACCGCTCACCGCTCTACCGAGGGGAAATGTCCGGGACAAGCCCCCGATATTGCCCATCTATAGAGGAAAAGATAGTGCGCTTCGCTGACAAGGAGCGTCATCAACTGTTTTTAGAGCCGATGGGAGCGGATACTAAAGAGATTTACCTACAGGGTATGAGTTCGTCACTGCCACTAGATGTTCAAGAGCGGTTTTATCGCTCTATAGAGGGACTGGAAAATGTCCACATCATGCGCAGTGCCTACGCCATCGAGTATGACTGTATTTACCCCGAACAGCTCACCCACGCATTGTCGCACAAGAATATTAAGAATCTCTACTTCGCAGGTCAGATAAACGGCACGTCAGGGTATGAGGAGGCGGCGGCGCAGGGGCTTATTGCAGGGGTGAACGCCTCACGAATGTTAGATGGTGAACCCCCTGTTGTAATAGGTAGGGATATGGGGTATATCGGTGTATTGATAGATGATCTTGTGCTGAAGGGTACTGACGAGCCGTACCGCATGATGACTTCACGTGCCGAGTATCGCCTATTGCTGCGCACTGACAATGCTCACAGCCGTCTGACACCGCTTGGTAGAGATATTGGGTTGATAACGGATGAGCGGTGGGAAAGGTTTTGTGAGCATGAACAGACGCTTAAGGTCGAGCTTGCAAGGCTTTCAAAGCTTACGCTTCAGCCGAGTGAAGTACTGAACAGTGTGTTACAGAGTGTGGACACTTCTCCTATAACTACTGCGGTGAAGATGACGGATCTACTGCGCAGACCGCAGGTGACGTATGACATGCTGGCGGAGTTTGACGGTGAACGCCCGAAACTGTCCGCACGGCTTGTGTATCAGCTTGAAACCGAGATAAAGTATGCGGGATATATAGAGAAGCAACGCCGCACCGCCGCACAGGTTGAGCGTCTTGAGCGGATTTCACTTGTGGGTGTGGACTTCGGTGCGCTGGGTGGGTTGTCGCTTGAGGGGGTTGAGAAACTGACCAAGATTAAGCCGTCCACTCTTGCTCACGCTTCACGCATACCTGGGATAACGCCTGCTGATATTGAGGTGTTGGAGATAAGGCTATCACGATATGGGGGGTAGGGCGTGCAATTCATGGGTGTGGTGGGGGCGCTACCGCAGATTGTCTCACAGTGCGTTTGAGGCAGTGCCCTCAGCGTCACGTGATGTTCGCTTTACGTTATCCCCTCCACTGTAACGACCGTTGTCAGCGCTCAAGCATTTGCAGGGGGGAGGCGATCACCCTATCCGAGAAAGCGTTCTGCAAACGCCCAATCGCCGACAACCCCCACCCACCCTCCCGAAAAGTCCCGATTCAAATTCCAATCAACCCAAAGGAGACCATCATGCGAAATCTAATAAAAACCTACGCAGCCGAAATAGGCGTACCGCTCACAGACAGTCAGGCGGACACGCTTACCGTCTACGCTGACTTTCTGCTTGAATATAACAAAAACGTCAACCTCACCGCCATCACAGAGCCGTCCGCTGTGGCTTGCTCCCATTTTGCGGACAGTCTTTCGCTTATCTCAAAGTTTGACCTGCCGCAGTCGGCGAGCATAGCGGACATAGGAGCAGGCGCAGGGTTCCCGTCAGTACCTGTAAAAGTGGTGCGTCCCGATATAAAGGTCACCATCATCGAAAGCTTGATGAAGAGAGTGACGTTTTTAAATCTGCTTGCTGAAAAGTTGGGGGTAGA
>CAYJIK010000119.1:0-4394 GCA_964370205.1 uncultured Oscillospiraceae bacterium
ATTGCTAGGAAAGATTATAGTATGTATTTTATCATTTTGCAAGACCATTTTTAAAATTTTCAATATCCATTTACAATTTCACCATATTTTAAGCCCTACAAATTCCATCTTTTGCCCCAGGATACTAAACAGAGACTTTTAGCAAAACCCTGTGGCTTTCACACCTCATATCAAAAGCGAAAAAAATCACTGTTTACAGTCTGTTTTTTAATATAAATCTTGTTTTTGGCTCTGCATTGCTGTATAATTGATTCTGTAGTTTTATCTGCATTATTTTTGTCTAACCTTTGCATATTGTACTGTATGCAAAGCCATGCAAAGTTATGCGGTATTTGGAGGAAAATGTGACTGTCTGCTTTTTTAACTTCGGATGTAAGGTGAATAGCTACGAAACCCAGCTTATGCGTGAGAGCTTTGCGGTGGCAGGGTTTACGGAAAGTGAAGCGTCATCTGCTGATGTGTACGTCATAAACTCGTGTACAGTCACGTCACAGGCGGACAGCAAGGTGGCAAAGCTGATAAACCGTCTGCGTCGCACTTCGCCGCTAGGTGTTATAGTGTTGACAGGGTGTCTGCCGCAGACAGGTGAAGTGCCGAAAAGCATGGCGGATAAAGTTGACATCATGTCCGGCGTGACGGACAGAGAGCTACTCCCACAGCGTGTGCGTGCCTTTTTAAGTGGCGGAGCAGAGACTGTGGACATCCCACCCACCCCTACAGTATATAAGCAAGCCCCCATCAGCCGCTTTAGCGGACACACAAGGGCGTTTGTGAAGATACAGGAGGGTTGTCATCGGCAGTGTAGTTACTGCATCATCCCAAAGGCAAGAGGAGCTGCACGCTCACGCAGTCCCGAGGACATAGCAGCAGAAGTGGCTACGCTTACAAAATCCGGTTACCGTGAATTTGTGCTAAGCGGCACAAACCTCGCCGCATTCGGAGTGGACACGGGGCTGACGCTTTTCGACGCAGTAGAGGCGGCGGCTTACGCCACAGATAGCAGTTCACGTATACGGCTGGGATCTGTCGAGTTTGACCTCGTGAGCGATAGCGTGACCGAAAGTATAGTAAACCACCCGATGGTCTGTCCACACTGGCACCTACCGCTACAGTCAGGGTGTGACCGCACGCTCAGACATATGGGCAGACAGTACAACACAGACATGTTCCGTGAGCGTCTTAAACTGCTCCGCTCGCTACGTGACGACATCGCCGTGTCCACCGACATTATTGTCGGCTTTCCCGGTGAGAGTGAGAGCGACTTTCAAGAAAGTATGGCATTTGCCGTAGAATGCGGTTTCTCGGACACGCATATATTCCCCTTCTCCGAGAGGAAGGGAACAGCGGCGGCGGAGATGTCAGGCAGGCTGACGGCGGCTATGAAAGCTGACAGGGCGGCAGAAGCCGAGAGAATACTGACCGAGCGAAAAGCAGACTATCTTGCAACCCACATAGGAAAGCTCCGTGATGTACTTGTTGAAAAGAGTGGCGTTGTGGGATATAGCGAACACTATCTGCGTGTGAAACTCGATAGAAAGTGCACACCGGGCGACATTGTCCGTGTGCTTATAACAGACGTAAAAAGCGGCGTACTGCACGGCAGTATTAGCCGATAATAGATAAACAAACAGTGAGCAAAAAGATATTTTTACTGTTTTCTACAAATGAAAGGGGTACATATGTCGGTTTTTAGAGTTTATGTTGAGAAGAAAGAGGAGTATTCGGTGGAGGCGCAGTCGGTTTTGCGTGAACTGACGGCACTTCTCAAACCCAAGGGGCTAAAGGGTATTAGGATAGTCAACCGCTACGATGTCCAGTGGACAGACACAGCGGAAAACAGTGCAGACACCACCGACTTCGAAAGAGCGGTGCGACTTGTACTAAGCGAGCCACAGCTTGACAGTGTAAGCGACATCACCGAGGTTACTGTAGGCGATGGTGACAACAAAGAGCACGCCGAGTGGCTGACATCACTGGGGAAACACGTGTTTGCTGTCAGTCTGCTACCGGGACAATATGATCAACGTGCTGACTTTGCCGCACAGAGCATGTCCATGCTCACAGGCAGAGCACAGCCCATTGTCAACTGCGCCCGTCTTTATGTGCTCACAGGGACACTGTCTGCTGACACTGTAGCAAAGATAAAAGAACACCTCATAAACCCGATAGAGAGCTGTGAAGTCCCACTAACACTTTCACAGAGCCTTGACATAACCTACCCCACCCCCGAAGCTGTCGAGGTGATAGACGGCTTTACAAAGATGAACAATGAAGCGCTCTCACAGCTATTGAGCGACTACTCACTGGCGATGGACATTGCGGACATCACACTTTGCCGTGACTACTTCCGTGGACAGGACAGAGACCCCACCATCACCGAGATGCGTATGCTTGACACCTACTGGTCAGACCACTGTAGACATACCACCTTCTTGACCGAGATAAAAGGCCTAAGAATAGACGACAGCAGAGTTATGGCGGCATTTTCTCGCTACCAAGACCTGCGCAGTAAACTGGGGCGCAAGCTTATGCCGATAACGCTGATGGATATGGCGACTATAGGCACAAGAGCGCTAAAGGCGGACGGTCTGCTGGACAGCCTTGACCAGTCGGAGGAGATAAACGCCTGTTCTGTTAAGATAGACGTGGACGTGGACGGCAAGAACGTGCCGTATCTGTTGATGTTTAAGAACGAAACACACAACCACCCCACCGAGATAGAGCCTTTCGGTGGCGCGGCTACATGTCTGGGTGGCGCAATACGTGACCCGCTGTCAGGTCGTGCCTATGTGTATCAGGCGATGCGTATAAGCGGTGCGGCTAATCCGCTTACGTCGCTTGCGAACACAAAAGAGGGCAAACTGCCACAGCGCACAATAACAACACGTGCCGCCGCAGGGTACAGTTCCTACGGTAACCAGATAGGGCTTGCAACAGGGCTTGTACGTGAGATATACCACCCCGGCTATGAGGCTAAGCGCATGGAAGTTGGCGCTGTTGTCGCCGCTGTGCCGGAAAAGCAGGTGGTGCGTGAAGTGCCGGAGAGCGGTGACGTTGTACTGCTTATCGGCGGCAAGACAGGCCGTGACGGTTGTGGAGGGGCGACAGGTTCGTCACGCTCCCACACCGAGGAGAGCCTCACCGAGTGCGGTTCCGAAGTGCAAAAGGGCAACGCCCCCGAGGAGCGCAAACTGCTCCGCCTGTTCAGAAACCCGAAGTTTTCCGTTAAAATCAAGCGTTGTAACGACTTTGGTGCAGGCGGTGTGTCTGTTGCGGTCGGTGAGCTTGCGGACAGTCTCGAGATAAACCTTGACGCAGTACCGAAGAAGTACGCAGGGCTTGACGGCACTGAGCTTGCAATAAGTGAGTCACAGGAGCGTATGGCGGTGGTAGTGGCGGCTAAGGACGTCAAAAGTATGATAGCAATGGCGGCGGAGGAGAACCTCACCGCTGTGGAGATAGCAAAGGTTACGGACAGTGGATATTTGAATATGTACTGGCGTGGCGAGAAAATCGTTAGTTTAAGGCGCAGTTTCTTAAACTCGAACGGAGCGCCCAAGCAAGCGTCCGCCGCTGTGCCCGTTGTAACGCCGAAACAGCACTCAACCGAGAAAGCACCGCTAAAACTTCGCATGGAGCGAGTGGTGAGCGCACTTAACATGGCGTCACAGAAGGGGCTTGTGGAGCGTTTTGACAGCTCTGTCGGCGGTGGGACAGTACTGTCGCCGTATGGCGGACTGTACCGTGAAACACCCACACAGTCCATGGCGGCAAAGATACCGCTAATAAAAGGCACTACCGATACAGCTTCGATAATGTCGTGGGGGTTTGACCCTTATATCTCACAGCACGACCCTTACGAGGGCGCTGTTTACGCTGTGTTTTCATCAGTAGCTAAGGTTGTGGCGGCAGGAGGTAGCCGTAAAAAGTGCTGGCTTACCTTCCAAGACTACTTTAGAAAGCTAGGTAGCAACCCGACAAACTGGGGTCAACCGCTGGCGGCTTTGCTCGGCGGACTTGACGCACAGATGGCGCTCTCCTGTGCGGCTATAGGCGGCAAGGACTCCATGTCCGGCACGTTTGAGAATATCCACGTACCGCCGACGCTTATCTCCTTTGCGGTATCGGTGGGCAAGGCTTCTAAGATTATCTCCCCCGAGTTTAAAGGCGTGGGAAATGTCGTGTCACTGCTAGCCCCCGTGTCTGACACACTTGTAGAGTACACCGCTGTTATAGACAAGCTGGAGGGTCTTATTGCAGAGGGCAAGGTGCTTTCTGCGTGGGTGACCACGTCAGGCGGCGTTGCTGAGGGACTGTTTAAGATGTCGCTCGGCAACAAGATTGGCGTGGACATAAACTACTCCGATGTCTCAGGGGACAAGACGGCGATTGAC
>CAYJIK010000120.1:0-4234 GCA_964370205.1 uncultured Oscillospiraceae bacterium
CAAATTCATGAAATTAATTCTATTTCGTCACAGACCCTTGTGATTTATTGGTTAGGTAATCTTTGGTGGTGGAAAATGGCTTGTGTTAAGCGTCTCCCCTTTGGAGATTAGTGAAAAGTGAAGAATGAATAGTGAATAGTTATAGTGGAAAATCTTCGATTTTCAGTTTAAAATAGTCACTTTGCGACATCTTAACTTTTCATTTTTCACTATTAACTATTCACTTTTTCATTGTATTGAGTGTTGATATTAACATTCGCTTTAAGCTATTGCATTTTTCTTTAAACTGAAAAATTCAGATCTCTTTCTGTTTTCCACCCCTACAGCAACAGCCTGTAGGTTCACGACTTTTACCCCTTCCCACCCTTTATCTTCTTGATCCACTTGTCTCCACGTAGACGATGACCGCACCAAACTGTCTTGATAATCTGGTCTATCTTCAGGCAGACAAATATCCAGAATGGCGGTAGGTGAAGTACAAGTCCGGCTAAAATGCCGAGTGGTATGGAGGCGAGCCATAGGAACAGCGCGTCTGCTAGCATGAGGAACTTTGTGTCACCACCACCACGCAGTACACCCTTTGTGAGTATACTGTTTGACGCTTGGAAAATGATTATAAAGCTGACGGCGTTCATAAGCTGTTTTGTGATGTCCACCGTTTCCGGGGCTACTTTGTAAGCGCTTATAACAAGGTCGCCGGACAGGAACACTAAAAGTCCTGCCACACAGCCCAGTAGCGTCCCGAGGAAAAAGAAGGTGTAACCCTGCCGTTTAGCGTCCTCAACACGCCCCTCGCCGAGTGTGTTGCCTGTTATGATACTACCTGAGAAGGAAATGCCCTGTATAAATACGGTGCTGAGCTGGACGGTAACAGTGGTGATGGAGTTAGCCGCTACGAAAGAAGCGCCGATACGCCCCATAACCATGGCGATGGCGGTGTTGCCGAATGCCAGTAGTGCGTCACTGACCAGTACGGGCACGCTAATTCTGATATACTCGCTGATGAGGTCGCCGCACTTCATGAAAAGGTCTTTGATGCGGTAGGCGATGGTTTTTTCTTTAAAGAAGAATACACCGACTATGATGATGAACTCAACGGTACGTGCCAGCACTGTACCCAAAGCCGCCCCTGCAATACCCATTTCAGGCGCACCGAAGTGTCCAAATATAAAGATGTAGTTACCGCCTAAATTGACGAAAAGTGCAAGCACTGACGCTATAAGCGGTATATTCCCTTTACCGACACTGCGCATAATAAGCGTGGATACAAGCGACATACCCATCAGTATAAATGTAGGAGAAGACCAGCGAAGGTAGGTAGTACCTCCCTCGATAACGGCGGCGTCATTTGTATAGAGCTGTATGATCAAGTCGGGTGCAATGATGTTTGCTATCGTAAATATACCGGCAAACGCAAGTGCAAACCTGAGGGCTATTGTCACAACCTTTTTGAGCGAGCCAAAGTCCTGCATACCCCAGTAGCGTGAAATGAGGACAGTCGCGCCCATGCCAATGCCCATACAGCATATTTGAAACAGCATGATAAACTGGTTGCCAAGCGCCGCTGACGACAGCGCCACTTCCCCGAGCTGGCCGAGCATGATTGTGTCAAGCAGGTTTACGCTCATGGTGATGAGGTTCTGTAGCGTTATGGGGAGAGCGAGTGCTACTATCCTCTTATAAAAGTGGGGGTTTTTCTCTATGTATTTGTTCATTCTCTTCCATCTTCTTTCTTTTTTACTTGTCACACCAACGCTTAATCTCACAACAACGGTGCGGTTGTAGGCTGTTTTATATAGAGGTTAAATAGAGCCTGCAACCTGCATGTGTTGTAAAATTTACCTTGGTGCGACAGTGCCGAATCTGTCGGCTGGGACAGATAATTGAGTGAGTCTTATAATTAGCGTAAGCTAACCTGTGGTTACAAAAAAATGTTGGGGCGACCATCGGTCGCCCGTTAAATGATGTCTCATATTGGTAGGCAGTTTGCTTTTATATAGGGCGTGAGAAGTGCCTACTTTACGTGTAAAAATAAGAGCGGTGGGCGACCATTGGCCGCCCCCACAATCGTATGCGTGTGATTACCACGCTTATTTCTTTAATATCTAAGCCTTAGACCCAAACAGTGCCTTTGCTTTTAGGGCGATGTTAGCCGCTGTCAGCCCGTACTCTTCCATCAGGAAGTCCTCGGGCCCTACCTGTCCAAACCTATCTTCTACGCCGACCATCGTCATAGGTACAGGACAATTCGCCACAACTACTTCTGCGACAGCACTGCCCAGACCACCCAGTATAGTGTGGTTTTCGCAGGTGAGGATTGCGCCTGTTTCGTTTGCGACTTTTATTATAGCGTCCTTGTCGATAGGCTTAATGCTGAACATATCAAGCACACGTGCGTTTATCGACTGCTCTGCGAGTATGTCCGCCGCTTTTAGTGCCTCGGCGACCATTATGCCGCTTGCGATTATTGTGAGGTCAGTTCCGTCCTTGATGGTGAGGGCCTTGCCTTTTTCAAATGTCGTTTCACTGTCATAGATAGACGACTTTGTTTTGCGTGGCAGGCGGATGTAGTACATACCGTACGACTTCGCCGCTTCGTTCATACACCACTCGAGGGAAACACCGTCAGCCGGTTCGTACACTGTCATCTCGGGGATGATACGCATGAGGGCGATGTCGTCAAAAGGCATGTGTGTGCCGCCGTTAAATGTAGCGGTCACGCCGGGGTCACTGCCTATGATTTTTACGTTTGCCTTTGCGTAAGAGCCGGACATGTAAATCTGGTCATAACAGCGGCGAGTTGCAAACGGGCCAAACGAGTTCACAAACGGCACCATGCCCACAACAGACATACCTGCCGCCATACCCATCATGTTAGCTTCGGCAATGCCGACGTTTATGGCACGTCCGCCAAACTCTTTAAAGAAGCCGGAAAGACCCAGTGTTCCTACCACGTCAGCGGATAGGAACGCTACTTTGTCATTCTCACGGGCGAGCTTTGTCAGTGTCTCAGAGAAGTGTGAGCGCATTTCTTTTATGTTTTCCTTTGGAGTTGTACTCAACTTAACCATTAGTCCATGCCCTCCCCTCTGTCAGAGCCGCCATGCCCTGCTCGAATTGGTCTTTTGATATGATTACACTGTGGTTTGCATCCACGTCTTCAAATATACTGCCCTTTGCTTTGGTGGTGTGTAGGACAATACAGGTGGGTTTATGCGCAAGTCTTGCACGGCGCAGTGAGGCGTTCACCATGTACAGGTCATGCCCCGGGGTTTCGTCGGCACGTAGACCGCACGCTACCATTCTCTCGGCGACATTGTTGTAGTCCATGATGTCCTCGAGTTTGCCGTCAAGCTGTTTTTTGTTGAGGTCAACAATAGTGATAATGTTGTTCAGTTTGTGGTGGCCTATGAAGCTCATAGCCTCCCAGACCTGTCCCTCTTGCAGTTCGCCGTCCCCCAATATGAGGTAGGTGAAGTTGTTTTTGCCCATTAGCTTGTTTGCATATGCCATACCAACGGCGGAGGACGCTCCCTGACCCAGTGAGCCAGTGGTCATGTCCACACCGGGGGTAAGTATGCGGTCACAGTGGCTTGGCAGATGTGTACCGGGGACATTCAGCGTGTCCAACCACTCCTTGGGGAAGTAGCCTTTTGCGGCGAGTGCGGCGTAGATGGCGGGGCCTGCGTGTCCCTTAGAACATACAAGCATGTCCCTGTCCTCCCACTGTGGATTTTTCGGGTCTATGTTCATTACATCGCCGTAAAGCACCGCCAAAGTCTCGGCGATAGAGTAGCTCCCTCCCAGATGCCCAAATCCGAGATTACCGATGCTTCTAAGTGTGAGCAGTCGGATTTCATCTGTAAGAGCTTTAAGACGTTCAAGCAGTTTTTCGTCCATAACCTCTCCTCTTTCTATCGTTTTTGTCGTTTATACCGTAACGCAATCATATCCACGACGTTTCTCTGGATATTATAGCACTTTTCACAGGTTTAGGCAACAGCGGAAAGGGGAAAAATCACGGCTGACGCATGAAAGAGTTTTCACCCTATACAAAGCAGTATTTCAGATAAGGTTAGAGGAGATTTAATAAAAATCTCAGTCGCTGCATTAAGAAAATGTTACATTTCCCACTTTTGGGGCGATTTGTGATGAGCGAACTTTGTTAAACCACTTTTAGTTTGCAAACCTAAAAGCAAAATATCACTTATATTTTTTCGTGCGTTAGCCGTGG
>CAYJIK010000121.1:0-4225 GCA_964370205.1 uncultured Oscillospiraceae bacterium
CTTGCAGAAAGGAATGTATATAACCATGTTGGATTTTATACTGTCAGTAGGCGGTATTGTTATTATAATCGGGTTGATTGTTCTGGTGCTCGGGACAATTTTGATTGTGAAAAGTGTTTCGATGTATAAGCAGTCGGAGAAAGACAAGAAGTATGATAAAATGCTTGAACAGCCTCTTGAGAAGTTTGGCGACAAGGACAAAGCCGACGAACTTGCAAAGAAATACGAAACAGATAAGTAAAGGAGATCGATAAATGAGCATTTTCAAAAGAATAGGCGATATACTCGGCGCAAACCTGAACGCCCTACTGGACAAGGCGGAAGATCCCGAGAAGATGATAGACCAGTACCTGCGCCAGTCTCTCGAAGATTTAGACGAGGTTAAGAAGGAAACTGCAGGGGTTATGGCGGAGGAAGCACGTTCGAGACGTGTCTATGACGAACATCTCGAGGAACTTGACCGCTTCACAGAGCTTGCTAAGAAAGCACTCCTTGCCGGTAATGAAGGCGATGCCAGAGTGTTTCTGGAGAAAAAGCAAACACTGACAAGCAAAACCGCAACCCTAAAGCTAGCCTGCGAGACAGCAAGTGCTAACGCCACCAAAATGCGCCAGCTTCACGACAAGCTTGTGGACGACATCAGCACACTGCACGCACGCCGTGACGAGTTGAAAGCTAAGCTGTCCATAGCGGAAACACAGCAGAAAGTAAACGAAATGGGACGCAGTGTGAGTGGTTCACAGCTATCAGGCGGTGAATTCAGCCGTTTGGAAGACAAAATCAACCACATGGTGGACTCCGCCACAGCAGAGGCTGAACTAAGCACACCACCTGTCGATGAAGCGGCAGAGCTGGAAGAGAAGTACAGCACAGGTAGCTCCGACACTAACGTGGACGACGAACTGGAAGCGCTGAAAAAGTCACTGGGCATGGGTTAATCTAAAGTCAGAAGTACAAATTTAAAAAGGGCTGTCACATTTATCAAAATGCGACAGCCCTTTTGTTTCTTGCCCACTTTAGTGGGAAAATCTCAAAGCTTCCTCTACTTCAAAACCTCACGCATAAATGTCCCGACGCCCACACCGAGCTTGTCGCCGATACCCATTCTAAACAGCACTCTCTCGATAGCCGCAATTGCGCTTACAAGGTCGTGAATGTCCACGTTGCCCATGTGACCTATTCTGAACAGCTTGCCTGCATACGCCGCCAGTCCGCCTGCCAGTATGATGCCTTCCTCTTGCGCAAGCGCTCTGAACTTAGCGTCATCAACGCCGTCCATGTAGATAGCATTGGAGAGGGTGGGGGACTGTGCGCCCTCCTTGGCAAGGATACCAAAGCCGAGTGACTTCAGCGCTGCTCTCACAGCCGCCGCCCACTTCTGGTGGCGTGCAAACCTGTTCTCAAGCCCTTCCTCCTTGATGATGCGGATGCTCTCCTGCAGTGCCCATATCAGGTTGACCGCAGGGGTGGCGTAGTACTTGGAGGGGTCCTGCATTATTGGGATCCACTTTTCATAGTCCACGTAGTACTCGGGGATGGTGTCGCCCAGTGTCTTTCTCTTTTCGAGGGATTTTTTGCTTGCAAGCAGTATTGCAAGCCCGGGTGACACGCCAAACGCCTTCTGACTGCCTGTCAGTAGTACGTCTATGTGCATGTTGTCCATATCCTCTTTCACGCCCATGGTGGACGCTACACCGTCAACGATGTAGATGGTGTCAGGGTGCTTCTCACTCATCATCTTGCCTATGGAGGCGATGTCAGCGACTGCGCCTGTGGCTGTGTCCACGTGGGTGACTGTCACGGCGGTGTAGACCTTCTCGGACATCTTCTTCTCAATCTCGTCAGCGGTGACAACACTGCCCCACTCGCCCTGAATAATGTCAACATTCAGGCCTTTTCTCTTAGTTACATCGAGAAATCTGTCACCGAAGAAACCGTTTGAAACGATAAGAATGTTGTCCCCTGCCTTTGTGTTGTTGGCGACCGCCATTTCCATAGCGAGTGTGCCTGTCCCTGCAATGACAAACGCTTGCCCCGAACAGTTAAGGAGTGACGCTACGTCCTCGATAACACCCTTATAATCCTTGATAAAGTCGGGATCGCCAAAGGCGGCGGTGTCTCTGCCCATAGCGTTTTGGATACTCCGCACCGTCGGGGTTGGGCCGGGGATCATTACGATTTTTCTGTTGTACAATTTGTTTCCTCCTAACTATTTTGATTACATGTAAGCAATACACTGATTATACTCAAAAAACCGCTAAACTGCAATGAAAAGTATGACTTTTGCAAAAATTTTGGATTATAGCACGGGGTGTGTTTTTTCTGTGGATACCAATAAACAATTCGAATTGTAAAAGTCCTAAATTATTTTTGCTTTACACTCATTTACTCTTGAAAAATAACGCAAAAAAGCGTATTATAATAAAAAAATATAGTATCAATCTGAAATCGTTTTTTTAAGCTGTATTTTCACATGGGCGCTTATATGGCGTTAGACGTGATTGCCTGTGAGCGTCGTCTTAAATAAACAAAAGGAGCAAACAATGAACGTATCAAAGAGAATAACGGACATGCAGTTGTCCCCCATCAGAAAACTGGTGCCGCTGGCGGAAGAAGCCAAGAAGAGAGGCACAAAAGTTTACCACCTAAACATCGGCCAGCCGGATATCGAAACCCCAAAGGAGTTCTTTGACGCTATCAAGAGCTTTGACAGTAATGTCCTTGCCTACGCCTTTTCACAGGGTATCCCCGAGCTTATCGAAGCGTTTGTCAAGTATTATAAGACGTTCGGCATCGAGTACACCGACAAGGAGATATACGTCACAAACGGCGGCAGCGAAGCGCTTGTTTTTGCGATGATAGCCTGTGCAGACGTAGGCGATGAAGTACTCATCCCCGAGCCTTTTTACACAAACTACAATAGCTTTGCAAAGTACGCAGGGGTAAACATCAAGCCTATCACCACCAAAGCGGAGGACGGCTTTAAACTACCGCCACAGGATGTAATAACCGCCCTAATCACCCCAAAGACAAAGGCAATCCTACTTTCAAACCCCGGCAACCCCACAGGCGCTGTCTACACCCGTGACCAAGTGGAGATGTTAAGGGACATCGCCCTAAAGCACGACCTATACATCATCGCTGACGAGGTGTACAGGGAGTTTGTGTATGACGGGCTTGACTATATCAGTTTTGCAAGTATTGACGAGATTGCGGACCGAGTAATACTGGTGGACAGCATCTCAAAGCGTTACAGTGCATGTGGCGCGCGTATTGGCTGTATCGCAAGTAAGAACAAGGAGATCATGGCGCAGATAATGAAGCTGTGTCAGGGTAGACTCTGCGTAGCGACGCTTGACCAAGTGGGTGCGGCGGCTCTTGCTAATGTCTCGCCTGAGTATATGAAAAAAGCGCTTGACGAGTACAAGGAGCGCAGAAATGTTGTGTTTAACGCACTGAAAAATATGGAAGGTGTCATCTGCGAAGAACCCAAAGGCGCATTCTACATCATCGCAAAGCTCCCGATAAAGGACGCTGAGAAGTTCGCCGCGTGGATGCTGACCGACTACAGCTATAACGGTGCTACCGTTATGTTCGCCCCTGCCGCCAGCTTCTATGCCACCGAGGGTCTGGGACAGAACGAGATACGCATGTCCTACGTCATAAATCAGGACGACCTTAAAATGTCCATGGAGATACTTGAGCACGCACTCGGCGAGTATAAGAAGATTGAGGGTTAGTGACGGAAATCATCTTGTTAAGGCAGTTTTCTTTAAACAATAAAAAAGCAGGGGTCTGTGACGAAATAGATTTAATCTCGTTAATTTGACCAAACCTTGTAGGGGCGGTCCTATGTGACCGCCCGAAACCGTGGTTTTTACCATTAGTTTCGGGCGAACACACAGGTTCGCCCCTACAAGTTTTGTGCATTATTACAATTTCGTCACAGCCCCCTGCTTCTTTAAAACAATATGTGCATTGCGGTGCTACGGTTTTTTCAAATACTACTCCTCTTTATCGTCCTTGTCATCGCTCACAGGTAGCTTGTCAATACGTGAAACGTATAGGTATTTCCTCACCAAAAACAGTAGCGTAACCGCAACAATGATAAGTAGAGCGTCAAGCGGAGGAACATGCTCTACCACCATCTGACGGGCGAGTGCGACCAGAAGCACGTCCACCACCGAGTCTACACTGTGGCTGGTGATCATCTTCACAAACTCCA
>CAYJIK010000122.1:0-283 GCA_964370205.1 uncultured Oscillospiraceae bacterium
TTATTCGGGCGAACACATAGGTTCGCCCCTACAATATCACCAAACAAACATTCACCATTATGGGTGCATATCGTCACAAGATAAGCACCGTTTGATGAATAATCATAACTTTTTAGTCTGATGGATTTATGGGTTGTGGAGGTGTGCGATCCGACTCGAGGTAGCGAAAATAAGAACGTAGCGGCAGAAGCCGTCCACCCATGGGGTGGAAACGAAGAGAGGTCAGCCCTTTGGGGGCTGACCTTCTTCGTTAGTCGGTGCTAGCACCGACACGGCTTCTGCC
>CAYJIK010000122.1:293-4181 GCA_964370205.1 uncultured Oscillospiraceae bacterium
ACGCGGCCCACCTTGGGGGTTAAACCTACGCGGGGCCCCCCCCTAGGGTTTCCCGTTTTTTTTTTTGGGGGTGCTAGCACCGACACGGCTTCTGCCGCTACGTTCTTATTTTCGCCACTGCCCGTCGGTGGTAGAGCGTAAAAATCACAAGGGGGACTACCTAGCAAACCGGATACAACTGCTTTTGTCCGCTAAGGCTCGGCTAAACTGTTGCGATTTGACTGCTAAAGCGTTATAATTATAATATAAATATACAATAACGGAGGTAGTCACATGAACGAAGTTTTGGAGTTTCTAAAGGCGAGCGGTACATTTTATGTAGCAACAGTGGACGGTGAAGGCAAGCCACGTCTGCGCCCGTTTGGCGGTGTTATGGGGCACGGTGACAAGCTTTATATCGTCACGAAAACCGAGAAGAACGTCGCCGACCAGATGAAAGCCAAATCAGGTATTGCGATTTGTGCTATGAGAGGTAGGGACTGGATACGTATGGAAGGCGATATCTACTACCAAGATGACTTTGGGACGTTAACAGAAATGTTTGAGGCGAATAGTGAGGTGTTCTCTCGTATGTTCACAGGTCCTGACGATAAGAGCCTTGCAATGTTCTATTACAAGGGCGAAGCGATAATCTATGAAAACGGCACAGAATCAAAGCGGATAATGTTATAAGGCGATAAGCCCCGACTTTAGGGTAACCCCTAGAGTTGGGGCTCTTTTTAATTGGCGTAAATATTGCGGACGAGCGAGAAATAGAGGTCGCTGTAGTATAGATGAGGTAAGTTGTCGTAACAGTGATGTTTTTGCTATATCAGCGGTGAGCCATATTTTGATGTTAATTTTTCAAACTTTAGCTTTGCTTTCACTTAAAGCTGCTCTGCAGAATATACTGTAAAAAAGGGTGGGATTATTCTCGTCTCGAGCAAAACGCTAATATTTGAAGGAGTGATACGTTTGAAGAAGAATAGTGACATGAGCATGATAGAGCAGTATAAGCAGGAGCTGATGAAGTACTACTCAAGGTCTACAACGCCACAAAGATATTCTGCACCTGTTAAGACAGCGTCTGCCACACCGAAAACATCTTACATAGACTATGACGAATTATCCACCGAACAGCATAAAGATATGGTGAGCGAACGGCAACGTCTTATGATGATGGACACGGTATCGGCAATGGCAACGTTGATAACACCTGTGATCCCGGAGCTTGACGTAGGTGAGGCACCTGTAGCCCCGATACCGACAAAGCCAACGCCCGTCACCCCTGTGCCGTCACCTAATCCGTCGCCGAGTTTCCCTGTGATACCATTGCCACCCATTGTAAGACCGCCCGTTAAGCCGACACCGCCGACAGAGGACACCGAGCAACCGCCTGTGTCACTTGAGGTGTATGGCAGTGAGTACGGTTTTTTGACCTCTACCGTCACAGTAGCTAACAACGCACTACCGCTTGCTGACGCACTGGTGACGATATACATAGCGAACAACAGCGGAGTGAGCGAGTTTGGGCGACTACTCACCGACGAGAGTGGAAAAACCGCAACAGTGGCGTTGCCTGCACCGCCTATAGAAAACTCTGTTATGCCGATAAGCGATTTGCCTGCCTATGAGAGCTACACAGTAAGGTGTGACATGGAGGGGTACTATAGCATAATCGACATGAATGTCCCTGTATTCCGTGGGGTGCTGTCACTGCAAGGCTTTAACATGACACCGCTACCGGAAAGCATGGACGAAGCAATGCCGATAGTGCTGTCACGTAATATACAGAATACGCTAAGGTAGGGGGAAGTGAAAGACGATATGTCGGTTGGACACCCCAATTTGCATTGACAAATGTAGGGCACGCACTGTGTGCGTGCCGTGGGAGAGAAGTGGGGATTAAGGAGGGCGGAAGGTATGTTTTCTCGTTCGCCCCCTGTATTCACGTCCGAGGTATCACCCCCACCGAACGTTAAACGTAAACACACCCTTTCACCCCCACCTCGGCGGCGGCGGTCGACCGTTCGGGCTTTCCCTTATAACCACACCGTTAACACCCTTTCCGAACGTCCAACCGCCACTCGCCTTACGCCACCTGTATCATTGCCGGTGTGAGCTTGTCAGAAGAATATGGGAACAATTTCGGCACAATGGATGAATGACTGACCAAAGTCAGACATTTGGAAACGTTCCCTACAAGGGGAAACGTGTGGGGCGAGTGGAGGTTCGGGCGGAAATGGATATGACCGTTTTGCGGTCATTATGCGCCCTTACAGAGGATGTTTTTGTTTACATCTCTAAATACCAATAAAGGAGGCAATATTTTGGCTAGGTTACCTGTAATTCCCGAGGAAATCACCGTACATTTAGGCAGACCCGAGGAGGACGCTCCGAATGTGACGGTCAGTTTCCCCGACTATATAAAGAACGTCACCTCGAGCGAGATATATCCGACATGGCCTGAAGAGTCGCTGCGTGCTAACATCTATGCAATTGTAACATTTACCCTGAATCGTGTGTATACCGAGTGGTATAGAGGGCGTGGTTACGATTTCGACATAACAAACTCGCTTGATTTCGATCAGGCGTATGTCGAAGGTCGTGACATATTCGGAAACATAAGCCTACTGGTTGATGAGCTGTTTAACGACTATGTCCGCAGAGAGGGGAGTGTAGAGCCGCTGTTTACTCAGTTTTGTAACGGCACAACTGCCACGTGTGATGGCCTGTCCCAGTGGGGTACTGTGGACTTGGCTAAAGAGGGCAAAACTGCACTCGAAATACTACAGCACTACTACGGCGATGACATAGAAATAGTGAAGGACACCCCCATAGACGGTGCAGTCCCCTCCTACCCCGGGTTTACACTCACCGAAGGCATGTCCGGCAATGACATAAAACTAGCACAGATACGCCTAAACCGCATATCTGCAAACTTCCCGAAAATACCAAAGACAGGGACAGACGGAGTGTACAGCAGTAGCACTACCGACGCAGTAGCTGAGTTTCAGCGTGTCTTTGACCTACCCGACACGGGCGATATAGACAAGGCGACATGGTATAAGATAAACTACATATACAACTCGGTTAAAAAGATAGCCGAACTGGACTCGGAGGGGCTGCGTTACGAGGAGATAGAAGTGCCGTTTGGCTCTGTACTGAAAGAGGGCGATGTCAGTCAGGAAGTGGCTATCCTCCAGTACTATCTAAAGGTGATTTCGACTTTTTACCCAAACGTTACACCTGTAGAAGTAGACGGGTTTTACGGTGCAGACACGGTTGAGGCTGTTAAAACGATACAAAGCATGTCGGGGCTTGTGGTAGACGGCATCGTAGGCAAAAACACATGGCCTGTGCTGTATGATATGTACCTCGGGATATTAAAAGAAGTGGGTAAGCTGACAACGTCCTCGGGCGTTGAGCTTTTCCCGGGAAACGTTTTAAGCGAAGGTGCTAGTGGTGATGATGTAACCACGCTGCAGACATACCTGTCAGGCATTTCGGAGGTGTTCTCTGCTGTGCCGAATATCCCTGTAACAGGCTACTTCGGCTCGCAGACAAAAGCGGCGGTAATGGCGTTTCAACGTGCGGTAGGACTTGCCGCTGACGGCATTGTAGGCCCACTCACGTGGGACAGTATAGCATACGCATACGAGGACGTGTTGATGGGTGGTATGTAGAAACAGGGGGCGATGATGTAGTTGCTGACCTTGAAGGTCGGTTTAGTCTAATGTTTTGGGATGAATGTATCAGTGGAAAAGTACTCTTTCTTGGTGAGTATATACCTCTCTCGAACCGAGGTGGCGGAAGAATGCTGATTTGGCAGCGCATGAAGGTGGGCGCTCGGGGGTGTAGGTAGCGTAACCAAGAACGTAGGGGGAGTGGCCATCTGCCCAAGGGGCA
>CAYJIK010000123.1:0-4138 GCA_964370205.1 uncultured Oscillospiraceae bacterium
GAGATGGTGGTTTATTTACGTCCGTCCCCTGCTTTCACGTCCGAGGTGTCACCCCCACCGAACGCATCACACGCTGTGCGTCGTCACCCCCACCTCGGCTGCGGAGCGTGCCCGTTTGCCCGCCCCCACATCATCTTAATCTACGTTAGCCGAGCGGTCAAACGGCTCATCTCCACTAGCCTTAGGTGGTTGTCCCACAGAGGTAGGTGTTGGGCGTCCACAGAGGGTAGCGTTCGGAATGTAAGAAGTTCAGGCGCATAACGACCGCAAAACAGGCGCATAATGACCGCAGATGGTCATATGATATCCGCCCCTACGGAGATGGTGGTTTATTTTCGTTTCTCCCCTATTTATACGTCCTGTGTATCACCTCGTTTTTGATTATCGTTTCTTATATACCCAATTCCCAAAAAGGAGAAAACCATGAACCTATTCTTCCAACGAGTAAAAACCGCCCTTTTTGCTGTCGGCGTTAAAAACGAGCGCATTGCCGAGCATATAGAGCGGCTTGAGATAGCACGTTCAGCAAACCTCAAACACAGCTCCTCCGCAGGGGTGAAGATTGCCACTGTCAGCTACACTGTGCGACAGTACAAGGACGCTTTCGACTTCATCTCGTCGGTGAACGAGGTGGTGACCGAGGCGGTACAGGAGGGCGCACAGCTTGTCTGCTTCCCCGAGCTTATGGGACTGTCTCCGTTTTTGGCGGTGTCCGGCATGGGCGGGACAATAGCGGCGGTGGAAGACCTTCCGACAGAGGAGGAGCAGTTCGAGGCGGTGTCCGAGCTGTTCTCTTTCATGCTCCCCATCTGCAACCGCCTGTACATCAACACGTTTTCAGGGCTTGCTAAGGCGCACGGCGTTATAATATCGGCAGGGAGCAGCTATGTCACCGAGCGTGGCGGACTTGTGAACCGCACATATATATTTGGCGAAAACGGCGAAGTAATCGGCAGTCAGGATAAGCTGAGGCTGTCTGCTACCGAGCGGAAGTTTGGCATTATGCGAGGGGAGAAGCTCACACCGTGTGACACGTCTATAGGGCGAGTGGGCATACTGTCCGCCGAGGACTGTGGGGACTATATGCCGTTTAGAGCGCTGAAAGAGAGCGCCGTGACAGTTGCGATTGTGGGCGGTACGCCGTTTGGCGGTGACGTTTCACAGGCGAAGTACCGCGCGAACCAGATAGGAATTTGCGCCGTGGTGGCAGGGCTTGCCTCGAAGGTTGACGAACTACCGTTAAGGGCATGTCCCCCTGTGATGTACGCACCGATAAACACCACACGCTCGGTGGACGGCATTCTGGGCGAGAGCGCAGTGGGGACAGTGCTCACAGGCCGAGTGGATATTAACCGTGTCACAGCGCAGACCGACCCCTATTTCGCTGACAAGCTAATGGGGCTGTAAAGCCTGTTTTTTAAGCTTGGAGACAGGAAATAGAACTGATAAAAGCAGAAATGCGACACCTCGATGGTGTTCACAGTTTGCTACAACGGACTGTTTCTGAAATCAAACTACTACCCTCAAAAAGTTGTGGAGCTTTTTCTGTCCTCCACAACCCCGACTACATCACGTCCGATATAAAGGACGGTAATGTGTATATACTAATAGAAGACGGCGTGGTTATCGGCACGGGGACGGTGAATGGTGAACATATAAACCGACTGTTTGTGTTGCCGTCCCATCAGGGCAAGGGTTACGGTGGCAAACTTATGGATGAGCTTGAGCGTATCGTGTCACAGAACCATAGAACTGTACAGCTGGACGCTTCGCTGTCCGCAGCTGTCTTTTACGAAAAGCGAGGGTACAAAACTGTCAAGCACGAGAGCTACGACTGCGAAGGCGCTGTGCTTGTAAGTGAGATAATGGCGAAAAACCTATAGGACGTGTCCGCACGCTCTTAAGGAAGATAAAATGTGACTATGACGCAATTGCTATAATGCACAAAAAACGTAGGGGCGACCCTGTGTGTTCGCACATAGGACCGCCCCTACATGTTTTCATCATTTTTACAACAAATATCATCCAACACCAACAAAACCGCCATTCCAAACTGTCTAACAGGTGAAATGTCCATATAAAAAGAGGTGGTCTAATGAGTGAGATAAAACTGTCGACGGTGCTTGACCTTATCAAGCATAAAAACGCTGTGGGGTATGAGCTGTTGTATACGCATTACAGCAAGCTGATGTTCGGCACCGCTTTTTCGGTGACGAAAAACGAGGAGGACAGCAGGGATATTGTCCAGAATGTGGTGTTTAAGCTGTCCAAAACAGAGGCGAACAAATTCCCCGAGAAAGGGGAGACGTCATGGCTGTATCGGGTGGTGAAGAACGAAGCGCTCAACCTTATAAAGAGCAGAAAGACGTATGTCAGGCTGGACGCTGACGATGTCGATATCCCAATGGCAGATAAGAATCTAGACGAGCTGTTTGACATGGAGAACTATTATTCGCTGATAGCGGAGCTGAACGAACAGCAAAAAGAGGTGGTGACATTAAAGGTACTGTGCGACCTCAGTCATAAGGAGATCGCAAAGGCGCTTGATAAGCCAATCGGCACAGTGCAGTGGATTTACAACACGTCCATCAAGAAGCTTAGGGTGGCGCTAGTGGCTATGGCGTCCTTTATGGTGGTGCTGTTTCTGGGGGCGATGTCCCGAGTGGTGGACATCTATGGTTCGCTTCCTGTCTTCGACCCACCGATGATGAGCGACCCAAATGTCGCCCACAGCCCGAACATGCCCGAGCCTCTCTCACCGCTTAGCTACCTGTTTGCGGAGCTTTTATGGGATAGAGCGTTTTTGTTCTTGTCAGCGGGGACGGTAGTGATGATGGTGGGTATAATAATTTTCTTTATTTTTTCTGACAGAATACCAACAAAACGGGAAAGATAGAATGTCTATAGAGTGTAGCCGTTAGGAACTAATCAGAACAAGCCTTAAAGTCCGAGTTTTAGCGCCATGCTTCGTTATCCTCGCTCGCAATACACAAAGTATTACTCGTTCACCTGCCTTGCCTGCCACTAAAACTCGGGCTTTAAGGTTCATTAAAAACGTGTTCTGATTAGTTCCTAACGGCTAACCGCCAAGCGGCGGTAAAATAAAAACATAAAAAAGGAATGTAATGATTATGAAGAGAATAGCAGCAATAGCAGTAGCAGGAGTGTTGACAGTGTCCATGTTGGTGGGATGTACCCAAAACGGAACAAGTAGCACACCGTCGTTGTCAACGCCTGACGTTTCTGTCAGCACACCGCCCGGGACAGCGGTAACGCCGGATGTCACACCGAGTACGCCCGATGTCGCACCGCCTACAAGCCCGTCACAGGACGCACCACTACCGAAAATCGCAATCTTCGGCAGTGCAAACTACCTACTGACCGATAACGACAGCACAAAGGTCACCGCAGATATGCTAGGCGAAAAGCTCGGTGAAAGTGCCGGTTTTATCGACTTCACAGGCAACCTTGACGAAAGCCTGTTCACCACCGACTTCGCAAACAGCATATCGGAGGACGCAGTATTCTACGCCATGAACGGCCATGACAGCAGTTTCCGCATCGTCATAGAAGCGGACGGCGCATACTACATTCTTGAGAGCACCGAAACAACCATCGCAGATTTTGCACAGTACGCAGAGGGTGTGACAGGTGCTACTATCCTAGACCTAATGGGCATTACAGAGTACAAACAACTCACAGCAGATGAGGCATCAAACCTTGTAGACGTGTTCGCTACCACCACCCCGGCACAGCTTGAAAACAGCGATTACGAGAACATTGCAAAGGCGCAGAGCGAGGGCAAGGCATACAACCTTCGCCTAAACTTTGCTGATGGCACATTCACCGAGCTTGTAGTAGTCCCTGAACTGAACGTTGTAAGCATAGGCCAGACCTACCACACGTCAGAAACGCTGGGCGCTGATATAGATTTTGCGTTTGGAGACCTACCACAGACACAGAACCTTCCGATGAATTAGAGATGTGAAGCAAAAAACAGGGACATAGCCTAAGCTATGTCCCTGTTTTTGTTTGTGGGGTGTGGAAGCCTGTTTGTTCGGTGGGGGTGATACCTCGGGTCGTTTACAACAGGGTACGGACGCAAATAAAACACCATCTCCGTAGGGGCGGATATCAT
>CAYJIK010000124.1:0-4098 GCA_964370205.1 uncultured Oscillospiraceae bacterium
CCCCTTTCGTTAGTAGTATTATATCATACTGTCTAACAAAAGGGGTGCTGTTCAGATTACAGCACAGGGGAGGTTTTTTGCACGGCATATTTTGTTGTTTACGAGAACATCCCCAAAAACTCCTCCCACCACGTTGGTTCAGGTTCGGGTGGCGGAGTAGGTTGCGGCATTACTATCGATGGTTTTTCGCTGACAAATGCCTCGGGGAAATGCTCCCTCAATACACTCTCCAGATAATCAAACATCATCGGAGACTGCCGCTCAAGCACCTGTGGGTCAAGCTCTATAATCTGCTCGGACATCACTGCCGTTGTTTGGTTATAATAGTCGCTTTCGGTCAGTTCGGTTCTGTCGATAATGTCTGCCAGAAAGATATAGTCGGGGTTCAGTTCAGGCTCATACTCGAGTGGGTAGCTCCAGTTTGTGTACTGTTCCGCTTGGTTAATAAAACCCAGTTCACGCAGTAGCCATCCTTCAAAGCTGTCCCCCGTTGCCATTGTAAAGTCCATAGCTCGCAGATATATAGCACTCGTATCCTCTGCGAGATATGCGGACATACTATCAAAGATGTACCCTAACGTCACGTCTATATAGTAGGCGAGCTGTTCTTGTTTTAACGCTCCTGTGACAGTTCCCGAGAATATATCGGTAAACTTACCATAGTTTTCCAAAAGTTCCTCTGTCGTCTCCCCTCGGGTAACCACTATCACCGCTACACCTGCTTCAATGAGAGTAGCCACTGCACTACTCGGCAAAGCGGACGAGGACACCACCAAGTCGGGGGACAGTTCAAGTATGCCCTCGACATATGGTGTTAGCGCAGTGCCGCAGCTTCGCACGTCTGGAGGGATGGTGGGGCGGTCGCAGTTATCACTGACGCCCACAAGTCGGGAACCGTATCCCAGCATGTACACCGTTTCAGTGAGTGACGGCGATAGCGACACAACTCGCATCGGGGACTCGTCAAATGTTACACCGTCAACAGTGACAGGGTACTCCTGTACCACCTCGACATCGTCTGTAACGGTGCAGGAGGTTAGAAGACATATTGAGATGAGCAAAAGAAGCGTAAAAAACCTTTTCATGTAGCTACCTATATTTCAAATTTCTTACAACTCAGCGAGTACTACGTTACAGTCGCAAACAGATAGCCACCTTTTAACGCTAAGCCTATACTGAATATATTTTACAGTGTGCTCTCGTACACCACACCGTTTATGATTGTCTTTTCACACATGGTCATGTTGCTGAAGGGGTGTCCGTTAAATATAGCTATGTCCGCATCCTTACCCACTTCCAGAGAACCGACACGGTCAGCTACATCAAGAAGCTTCGCCGCTCTGATGGTGACAGCCTCAAACGCTGTCTGCTCGGTCAGACCTCTAGCCATCAGCATACCTATTTCAGAAGGTAGCCACGCTGTTTTAGTGTCAGCGTCCGCCATGATGCAGATGTTCACGCCTGCTTTTTCAAGCTTTGCCGGTGTGTGCAGTGAACGGCTCCATATTTCCTGCTTGGAGTAGCCTGTAAGTAGCGGCCCTATTACGCAGGTAACTCCCTTTTCTGCTAGTAGGTTTGCTACTTTTGGTGAGTCGGTGGCGTGTTCGAGGATGAAGTTTAGGTTGAATTCTTCCGCTATGGTTACAGCGGTCATGATGTCTAAAGCTTGGTGGCAGTGTATTCTCGCTTTCATCTCACCACGGACTACAGGCACAAGCGCTTCACACTGTGCGTCGTACTTCGGCTTCTTAGCGTCGGGGTTTTTCTCTGCTTCCAGAAGTTCGTCCGAATACGCCTTGGCACTTCTCAGATACTCCCTAAGCTGTGCGGCGATACCCATGCGTGTCATTGGCATTTTGCCCTGTCCGCCGTACGCTCTCCTTGGGTTTTCGCCGATAGCGAACTTCATATGCTCTTTGCCTTTTATTATCATGTCCTTTGCGTAGTTTGCTTCTATGAGCTTGAAGGTTACGCCCAAGCCACCTACTAGGTTAGCTGAGCCGGGTAGTGAGCAAACGGTGGTAAAGCCTGCGGAACGCACCATTGGTATAGATAACGCAAACGGGTCAAGAGCATCTGCGGCGCAAACCTGCGCTGTGTTTGGGGACGACGCTTCGTTTGTGTCGCCTCTCTGTCCCATTGAGCCGGGCTCGCTGTTGCCTGTCATATGGGTGTGGACGTCTATAAGTCCCGGTGTGACCCACTTGCCTGTTGCGTCTATGACTTCTGCGCCTGAAGGGATATCCAGATTTTCGCCCACGGCAACAATCTTGCCACCGTCAATAAGTACATCGCCTTTTTCAAATGTTTTACCTGTAACCGTTACAACTTTTCCGTTTTTAATAGCTATCATTAGGAACTCCCCCTCGTTTTTTTCTAATTATACACGGTGAGGGGATACAAGTCAACTGGGGTGGTGGAGGAATGAGGGGGTGTAATTGGGGAGGGTGGGTGGGGGGATGTGGCGATTAGGGGTTCCGAAGATGTGGGTGAATGGTGGGGTAGTGCGCTCCGGTCGGAACCTCGAAGCGGCACAGCCTATCGGGGGAGTGAAAACGGAAAGCGTCGTCCACCGATACCGGCGCAGGCAATCCACATACATAACTCCCCAAACGCAGACACAGCGACAAACGTAAAGCCCTGGTCTAAGCACCACCTAAACCAACTGCAATTCAGATAATTAGACGTGTACGGACAAAACTTGCCACACCCGACATCTCACCACAACTTTTGCAGTTGCATTTATACTACCTATTATGTATAATTAAAACGTTAATTTACTGCTCACAAGCGAAAACTCGATAAGCAGATCACTTCCACGACTTTCGCTTACATTATGCTGTTTAGAATAAAGTTAAAACTCCATAGCGAGTTTTAAGAAAGAATGGTTAACCACATGCACGACATAATAATAGTAGGCGCAGGGGCGTCAGGTTTAATGGCAGGGGCTACAGCTTCAGCTGACAGCGCAGATGTATTGATACTTGAAAAGAACAGCCGTCCCGCCCGCAAGGTAATGATAACAGGCAAGGGACGTTGCAACGTCACTAACAACTGCACTGTAGACGAATTTATAAAAGCACAGACAAGCAATCCACGCTTCCTTTACAGTGCCGTGTCCGCACTCCCTCCGTCTGATCTTATGAGTTTGATTGAAAAGTTAGGCGTATCGCTCAAAACCGAACGTGGCAAGCGTGTATTTCCACAGTCGGACAGAGCAGTGGACATCGTGGACGCACTGGTGAAACACGCCACACAAAACGGCGCATCCATTGTATCAGACAGCGTGACCGACATCTCCCACACCGAGGGCGGCTTTGACGTCACCACCGTGTCGGGACAGCACTACACAGCAAAGGCCGTTATAATTGCCACAGGTGGCAAAAGCTATCCCCTTACAGGATCGGTCGGCGACGGCTATACCTTTGCCCAAAAACTCGGCCACACCATCATCCCCCCTACTCCATCTCTTATTCCAATAGTGACGAAGGAGGGCTGGTGCGCGCATTTGACAGGGCTATCGCTCAGAAACGTCACGTTGACACTGAAAAAAGGCAAAAAAGCGCTGTACAGCGAGATAGGCGAAATGCTGTTCACACACTTCGGCGTGTCGGGACCTCTGGTGTTGTCCGCTTCAGCACATATGAAAGGCGACATCACCGACTACAGCCTGTTTATCGACCTCAAACCGGGACTAACCCCCGAGATGCTTGACGCACGTCTGCTTCGTGACTTCGAGCAGTTTAAAAACAAAACTGTGGCAAACGGCCTTGTGGAGCTTCTCCCCTCGTCGCTTATACCTGTTTTGCTAAACTACGCCGAAATCCCCGACCGCACACAGGTTAACTCGGTTACAAAGCAGATGCGTCAAATGCTCTGCACCCACCTCAAAGCGTTACCACTCACACCGTTTGCGTTTCGCCCAATAGACGAAGCAATCGTCACTGCAGGTGGCGTTAAAACGTCCGAAATAAGCCCGAAGACCATGATGTCTAAGGTTAAAGACGGCCTATTCTTCGGCGGTGAAGTTATAGACATTGACGCTTACACAGGCGGCTTTAACCTGCACAATGCGTTTTGCACAGGCTTTCTGGCAGG
>CAYJIK010000125.1:0-3766 GCA_964370205.1 uncultured Oscillospiraceae bacterium
CACCCAAGCGAGTTGTCCGGGTTCGTGGATTTCGTACACTCCTTCAGAATTTTGAAAGGATGTTATCACATGGTATTCCCACGCCCCATTGGTAGTCGCCTTTCCTTCCACCATCACCCCTGCCGTCATCATCACGGATATGGCGAGGGTTAGCGCTAGGGTTAGCAGGAGTTTTGCTTGATTTACTGTGTTTGTTTTCATTGTTTCCTCCCTATTAAGTGTCGTCATTGTGATTATTGTTTTGGCTTACCGCCAGTTGGCTTTGAACGAGTGACGACCAGATGAACATGATAACGTCGTCGATGTTGCCTGCGATGGGGATAGCGTCGGGGATGAAGTCCATAGGGAACAGCATGTAGACAATCGCTATCCAGAACATCGGATTTTTCGAGATTTTCTTAAACTCCCACATGGTGTACTCCTTTCAGGTGGTTATCAGTGGTGTGGGCGGTCGGGATGGTAGCTAAAACAGCAAGAATGCTGCGATGGCGCTACTAAACATCAACAGAAAGCCACCAATCATCACACCGAGAATTTTCGAGTAGCCTTTCGGGGTGATTTCGCCCATGCTGTCAAGGCGCTTTATTATCGGGTGCAGTCTGAAATAGTAGGTGGCTATCGAAAGTGTCACCACCACCGCTGAGGCAAGCTTCATGTGCTCGTCCCCCACCAAAAGCACCGCTATCAACAGCGCTATGAATATAAGTTTAGACCCTGCCACCCAGCTTGCCATATACCGTGCAAACAGCTCGGAGGAGGGATGTTCCTTCGCTTTAAACCAAGCGTTAAACACCGCAACGCCGTTACCGTGCTTAGAATCCGGCGCAAAGAGCAGTATCAGGACATTAAGGCTTTCAAATACCACAAAAATGATGATTGCAATGTCGAGTAGGTTCATGTTATCGCCTTTCGCTTCTTTAATTAAGCTACCCCCACTATCAAATGTGAGCGTAACAGGGGGTGTCCTACCCAAACATAATATCAAACGCAGGCATGGTGACTGCGAGCGTGGTCAGTGCATAGTGGATGGCTGCGCCGTATTTCTTTGAAAAGACACTTGAGCCGACATTAACAGCACCGAGTATCAGCGACAAAAACGCCAGTAGCGGTGCGGTGAAAAGTCCTCGCAGTGTGTAGAACTCAATTACAGTGAGAAAGCCCACTAAATAGAAGATAATCGCAGTTATTGTTGTTTCCTTTTTCATAAGACACTATCCTTTCATTTTAAGACTGTTCCGCGAGCGGTTTAACCGACTCTATATGCATACCCTCCGCCGAACTGTGCAGACGATACACCATATACTTGTTGATGTCAAGGGGGGCTATGCTCTTTCCGTTTATCCACACGTTCCCCTGCGGTTCATAGCCGACGGTAATGTCAATGGTCGAGCCGCTTTTCTCGACATTCTCAATAACAGGCACATACCCCACCTTGCGAATACTCGGGACACGATACACCATGTCGACAGGGTCAAACAGGTAGCTACCCTCGTAGTTGAGGTCATCAAAGCTGGCGTGCTCCATCACCGCCTGACTGCCGTACAAGTCATAAGCGGCGGCTGTGACGTCAGCGGCAGGCACAAGTAGCTGACCCATCTCGTCATATTCATAGTCGGCGGCTTTTTCATCAAGGAGCGCAGACATCATGGAGGTGCGCAGTATCATGTCGTTACTGAGGTTTGAGGGGGAGTCAAACGGCGCAGGGTCCATCATCACGACAGGCTGTATAAAGTCGGTGTACATCAAAATGTCACCCTCGGTGCTGAACAGTCCCGACACAAGTGCCCACAGTGTGTACACTATTGCTATCAACCCCACCACTGCAAACACGTACACAAGCTCTCCGAGACGCACAAACTTTCTGAATTTTGAAGGCATTCGGCGACTCGATGGAGTGACGGAAGGGGAGGGGGTGCTTGAGAGGTTGGCGCTGTCGTTATTAACCGGTTTATTGGCTTTTTTACTCTTGCTTTTACTCATTTTGTTCTTTCCATTTCTTTTGCTGTTATAAAAATTACCCAAGGCGGTTGCGACATTTTTGCGGCAATAGCCTTGGGTATCTGTACTTTTCAGTAGGCTGTGTTTACAGCCTATGCTCTTCTGACTTTTCTTCCTCGGCGCTTCTGTCTACAGGGGTCACCACCAGCCATGTGACACGCTTGCCCTCCATAGCGGAGACAGTGACTTTAAAGCTTCCGAAGTAAAAGGCATCGCCCGGTGCGGGGACTTCCTCTGTCTGCTCCAGTACCCAGCCGCCGAGTGTGTTGTATTCGCTGTCAAAATCTTCCCAGTCAAGACCGAGCTTCTCGAAGCCTTCTTCAATGCTGATGTCACCGCTGAAGCCGATACTGCCGTCGGCCATCTCGACAAACTCTTGCTCTATGTCCTCGTCTTCGTCGTAGATTTTGCCTACGAGCTTTTCGAGTAGATCTTCCATTGTTACGATACCCATCGTGCCACCAAAGTCGTCGGTGACCACCGCTAGGTTTTGCTGTTCACGCTTCATGTCGTTTAGGACAGAGGGGAGGTGCTGGCTCTTGTGGACGAATATCGGCTCTTTGAGCATCCGCTGACTTTTAGGGACATTTGCCGACTCTTCCAATATACGTTTCAAATTCGGGGGTTCATCGTTCTTTATCATAAGCTCTAGGTAGTCCTTTGTGGACAGTATACCCAGAATGTTATCAATATTCTTTTCAAACACCGGCATACGTGAGTAACGCTCGGTGAAGATGAGGTCGAGAATTTTCTCGGGGGCGAGTTCTATATCTATGGAAATCATGTCTGTACGTGGAGTGAACACCTCGTCTGCTGTCTTGTCGTCAAAAGCAAGCGCAGACTGCATAAGTTGCGACTTCTGGCCGTCAATAACACCCTCCGACTCGATAGCTTCGATGATGGTGTACAGTTCATCCTCCGTTACAGTGGGGTTGATTTCGTTTTTTCTGAATAAGTTTAGTATAAATGCTTGCATCGCCATAAAGACGTATACGACAGGGTAGGATATCGTCACAAGGAACGAGAGTATTCCCCCCATTAGAAGCGATACTGTTTCGCTGTTCTCTTTTGCTATTGTCTTAGGTAGTATTTCACCGAATATGAGTATAAGTATAGTCATAACAGCGGTAGAAACAGGCACCCACTCAGGACCTAAAAGCGAAGAAGAGAGCACTGTCGCCGAAGATGCGGCGGCGATGTTTACTATGTTGTTGCCTATCAGGATTGCGGAGAGCGTTCTGTCAAAGTTTTCGTACAGCTTCACTACTGTAGCCGCTCTTTTGTTGCCGTCGTCGGCCATGTTTTTAATACGTATTTTGTTCACGGAAGAAAGTGCGGTTTCCGCCGAGGAAAAGAATGCTGACATAGCAATCAGCGGGATGATAAACAAAATACTTCGTAGCGTGTCGTCCAAGAATGTACCACTCCATTAAATTTTATTTACAACAGTCAGCCATCTTCGCCGTACTCCCTATGTGATTTGCTGTTCACACACGTTTGGCGGTTGATAAAAGCGCCAAATCTTACAGGCTACAAGCCGAAAACAAAGGGGGCGAAAACGCCAAGCAGGTTGCATTTAGAATAGTATACAATAAAACTCGGAGGAATTCAAGAATAGTTTGTAAATAATGTGGTGTATGATGAGTAATATACTTGACAAACTTACAAAAAAATCACAGAATACAGCTAAAACGGGTATTGACAAAGCAAATTACTTTTGATATACTACTAAAGCTACACAAAAAGTGTACGAACCACTAGCTCAGTC
>CAYJIK010000126.1:0-3678 GCA_964370205.1 uncultured Oscillospiraceae bacterium
GTGGCAGTGGCCATGTCGGCTTGCGAGCCGACTAACTAATAAAGTTCAGCCACAAAGGCTGAACTTTATTAGTTTCCACCCTTTGGGTGGATGGCCACTGCCACTACGTTCTTATTTCCGCTATCGTCCGGCGGTGGTATAACATAAAACAACCACAGGCAGTTCCCTACACAAAGAGAATACACCATTTTTATCTAGCCTTTTGAAAATTTACTGTTGACAACCGTGTGCATATTGTATATAATGAGTATATACAATATTGTAAAAAGGGGAGTTTAATGAACATAATTGTCAGCAACTCGAGTGGCAAGCCGATATACGAGCAGATAAGCTCTCAAATCAGGTCTAAGATAGTATCGGGGGAACTTGGGGAAGGAGATGCGCTACCTTCCATGCGGATTCTTGCTAAAGAGCTTCGAATTAGCGTTATAACAACAAAGCGTGCTTACGAAGAACTGGAGCGTGAGGGGTTTATAGTGTCCATCACAGGCAAAGGCAGTTTTGTAGCGGAAAAGAACACCGAGTTTATCAGAGAGGAAAATCTTCGGAAGATAGAAACGCTACTTGAAGAGGTGATTATCTTAGCGGCAGAGTGCAACCTCAGCACAGACGATATTGAAGATATGATACGTCTACTACACAAGTCATAACTACATAGAAAGGGTAAAAGTATGGATAACATATTGATGCTGGAAAATGTCTGCAAGGAATATGAGACGTTTAAGTTGAGTGATGTAAATTTAAAGCTTCCTTATGGATGTATAATGGGGCTTATCGGGGAGAATGGCGCAGGTAAAAGCACAACAATGAAGCTGATATTGGGACTGCTAAAACTCTCAGGCGGCGACATTACACTGTTTGGCGACAAAAATATTGATGACAAGTATATACGGGAGCATATCGGCGTGGTTTTTGACGAAACTACCTTCCCGAGCAGTCTAAATGTCACCGAAATAAACACAATAATGAAGCACACATACACCACATGGAATGAGCGTTACTTCTTTGAACTGGTAAAACGTTTTGACCTCCCTACAAAAAAGGTGACCATCAAAGATTTCTCCAAAGGCATGAAAGTCAAACTCTCGATTATTATTGCACTGTCCCATGACAGTAAACTGCTCATTCTCGACGAGGTAACGAACGGATTAGACCCTGTTGTGAAGGACAGTGTATTGGAGTTGTTCTTGGAGTTCATATCTGACGGCGAGCGGAGTATACTGATATCTTCACACATCACTTCTGACCTTGAGAAGATTTGTGATTACATAACGTTTATACATAAAGGTGAGGTATTACTCAGTGATGAAAAGGATATGCTACTGGACAGTTACCGCAAAGTAAAGTGTAGCCGTGAGCAGATGGAAGCATTACCTACGCAGTCGGTAATCGGTGTGAAGCATTCGGAGTTTGGCAGTGAAGCGCTTGTGCTGGACGATAAAATTCCGTTGGAAATACTGTCCGAGCGTCCCACTCTCGAGGACATTATGCTCTACTTCATAAGAAAAACCGCTTAAGTATACATGGTTTAGAAAGGAATTGTACATATGAAAGGTCTAATAATCAAGGACATTCTAATGATGCGCTCACAGGTCAAAGTTGCACTTTTGGTATTCGTGTCATGGTTTGTGGTGGCGATAGTATCAAAAAATGACGTGTTTATCACATCCATGACACCGATGTACTGCGTGATTTTAACGCTTTCTCTATTTAACTATGACGAACAGTCTAACTGGGACACGTATGCCGTCATAATGCCAATCACACGGACAGAAATAGTGTTGGCACGCTATATAATCATGTTTGGCTCTATGATATTGGTGGGCTTTACGTCCATACTGCTAAACGCCACCATCTTCGGCAATTTAGTGGAGTCATTTCTAACAGGGCTTGCATCTATATCGGCAGGAATAGTGCTCGCCAGCATATTTCTACCGCTTATATATAAACTCGGCGTCATAAAGGCAAGAATGGCACTTAACACGATCTTTCTTATCTTTATGCTGGGGGTTGTGACGATACCAAACATAACAGTGATACTTACGGACATGGTTATGAACGTCACTTTATTTATCATTTGTGCAGTCATTGCTCCCTTGTTATCGGTGAAACTGTCAGCAACGCTGTATAGCAAAAAGGAGTTGTAGGCATACAATAAAGTCAAGAGTTTTGGTGAAAGATAAAGGCAGAAGCGACCGTCACAGTCGTTTCTGCCTTTGTGTTTGTATGGTTATTTTACTTCAGCGGTGCTGTGTCCTCTGTGCCTGCCATTAACATGGCGAGTAGGGCAATTTCCTGAACCGCCTTGTAGCTTTCGTCCGGTAGGTACCACTCGTCGGTGGTGTGTATACCACCTGCTTGGCCACCTGCACCTAGGCAAACCGCCGGTATACCTCTGCCAACGGGGATGTTAGCGTTAGTAGATCCGCCCTGTCCGAACATGGGTTCAAAGCCTAGGCTGTGTATAACTGTAGCCGCCCCTTGAACGATGGCGTTTTCTATTGGCTGTGTGCCTGCGGGGATGGATATGTATGTTTCGGTGGTGTATGTTATTTCGTCCATGCCCCAGCGCTCTGTTTCTTCCTTGCAAGCTTCCTCGACAGCTTTTATAACCGCTGCTTCAACGTTTTTCAGTTCCTGTTGACCGTTTGAGCGGAAGTTTAGCTTGATCTGTGCTTCGGGGACGATGGCGTGTATGCCTGCGTCGTTACCGGCGTGGAAGTTTGTGACTGCGATGGTTGTCCGTGGGTCTTCGGGGACGACCATGTCAGCAATTTTTGCTACTGCTCTGGCGGCGGCGGATAGGGGGTTTGCTACCTTGCTGTAAGCACCTGCGGCGTGACCACCTATACCGTGGAAGGTGACCGCCATGGTCTGTATACCTGTGGCTTGGTATGTAACACGCTCTCTGCCACTTGAGTCTATGCAAATACAAGCGTCAACATTGTCATGGTCGTCAAGGTACTTTCTAATGCCTGTCAGTCCGCCTGTGCCTTCTTCAGCGGATGTACCCATAAATACGATATCTCCCTTTGTCTTGATGCCTGCGGCCTCTAAACCTCTAAGAACGCCAAGCACACCTGCTATACCTCTGGTGTTGTCACAAATGCCGGGGCAGTAGATTTTACCGTCTTCCGCTATTATAGGCTCTTTAACTGTACCGAAAGGGAATACAGTGTCAAGGTGACCTTCTACCACGATGGTAGGGCCGCCGCCTGTGCCTTTACGAACACCGTAAGCGTTGAAGTATTTGTCGACAGCCGCATCTGCAAGCCCGAATTCTTTTAGCTTTGCGGCATACGCCTTTGCACGGGTCTCTTCGTTGAAGGTCGGTGCTTCTATCTGCACAAGCTCCAACTGTTGCTTCAGAATAAAGTCGTCATCTTCTTTTATGAAGTCCAACGCTTTTTTCACTTTGGGAAGGGCATACAGGCTGTCCAGTAGGTCTTTTACATGCTTTGGCGGGACGTATGGGATGATCTCGGGTATAGTGTTACTCATGTGTGCGCCTCCTGTTATTGTTAATTAGGGCGTTTTCGCCCCCAATATATCCATTTTATCAATATGGAGAGAAGTTGTCAATATGGTGGGAGTAGAGGGAGTGCCTAAATGCGGTGGTTTAAAGTGATACAGGGGGTGGTAGAATTTTTATGTTGTATCGCTCGCCGGCCGGTAGCG
>CAYJIK010000127.1:0-3624 GCA_964370205.1 uncultured Oscillospiraceae bacterium
CCGTGGTTTTTACCATTAGTTTCGGGCGAACACACAGGTTCGCCCCTACAAGTTTCGTGCATTATTACAATTTCGTCACAGCCCCTAACGGTCACAGACCGTTAGACCACCAACCCTTCCCCCTACCCTACTACATTAAAGCGTGCGGTATAGCATAGCTGCCACCGAACGGCAAGGTCAGCCCCTACCTACTAAGCGTCATCTCCCTTCCGCCCCAATACACAAGGTTCATAACTTCAAAAAAGCCGCCCCCCTCGGTGTCAACTCCCGAGCATTTGCAGTTTTGCGTCCTACCCCCTCCCCTCACAACACACCCCTGCAAACGCCCACTCGCCGACACACCCGCCCACCCACCCCAAACAACAAGACTATTTTTGATGTTTGGGGCTATTCACAAAAAAACAAGCGGCCTTCCGACCGCTTGCTCAAATTCCCTTTACTTCATCGCCTCAGTGATAACCCTAAGCGTATTCTTGTACGCCACCTTCTCAATAAGCGCCTCACTCAGACCCTGCTTCTTAAGTGCGTCAAACAGTATCTGCATCTGTGAGATATTCCCAATCTCCATATTACCGCCGATACCGTCAAAGTCAGACCCTAGCGCTATAACATCTTCGCCGCCCACGTTGACAATATGCTTTATGTGCTTGCACATAAGCTCTACTGTGCTCTCCTTAGAGGTAGTGTCCTCATTCAAAAAGCCCGGTCCGAAGTTTATGCCGGTAACGCAGCCCTTGTCACCCATTATCTTTATCATATCATCGGTTAGGTTTCTCTGATGGGGAGACAACAGACGGCTGTTCGAGTGGGACGCTACAAACGGCTTCTTTGCTATCGACACAACATCGGCAAAACCACCGTCGGACAGGTGAGAAACGTCCACAATAATGCCCTTCTCGTTCATGTATGTGATTGCTTCCTTGCCAAACTCGGTAAGCCCTTCCGCCATGACGACAGGGTCAAGTGAGTTCGGTGAACCGAAGCAGTTCTTATAGTTCCAAGTCAGCGACACAAGGCGGATGCCCAAGTCATAATAGCGGTCGAACTTCTCAAACGACCCCTGTATTGCTCTGCCGTCCTCAAAAGTTAGGAAACCGCTCATCTTGCCGTTCTTTTCGTTAGCAAGCAGGTCTGCGGCGTTGTAAGCAGGGGCGATGTCGTCACTGCACTCAGCCATTGTGGCGTTAAATACGTCCATCATGCCCTTTATGTACTCTTCATCATCAATCGGCTCGGTAAGACCCATACGCTTATACGAAGCCTCGGGGAGCATAAATATCGCAAAAAACTCCGCCAGCGCCCCTCCCTTTTTCATGGATTTCACGTCCACCATCGCATCGGGCAGGTCAGCCACTGTAGGAATTTTCCCAAAATGCGCCTTCATCAGCGTGTCGCAATGCATGTCTATAAACTTCATTTCAACCATTCCTTTCGCTTATCAATTAATGTTGTTAAGGTTATTATATACTATTTCATACTCATTTGCAAACTGTGATAATCAACACATAATCCACCTACTAATTATCACTTTTCACATGAACAACCCCAAACAGCAATAAACCCTATACTTCTCTAATTACGAGAACACAAATCAATCCCAAACCACATAAAACGCATCTTACTACGTAATAATTATTACAGTAACACAGTTATTTTAACTACTTAATCATATTCTCTGCTGTTTTATACAAAAATAGAATATTTAATATAGTTAATCTTGCAATTGACACACCACCGCTCTATGTAATATACTTGTAGGTAACTAAAACACGAGCAGGAGGATACAACATGAAATATAACTTCGATGAAATAGTAGACCGCCGTGGCACGTACAGCGTCAAGTGGGACGGCGGAGAGCTGCTCAAACAACTGGGTATGGCGGTAAGGTTTGACGAGGAAACTCTTCCGCTTTTCACCGCTGATATGGACTTCCCCTGCCCACAGCCTGTCGTGGACGCACTTCACCGTGTGGCGGACAACAGAATATACGGTTATACCATACACTCCTGCCTGCCCGATTATACCGAAGCAGTTGTAAACTGGTTTAAAAGGCGCTTTAACTGGGAGTTTAACAGTAGCGATGTGATGTATGTCGACGGTACTGTCGAGGCTATAAAGGTAGCTATCGAGGCCTACACCGAAAAAGGAGACGGCGTTATGATAACCCGCCCTGTGTATGGCCCCTTTACAGGCTCTATAGAGGGTATGGGTAGAGTCGTAGTGAACAGCCAGCTTATAAACGATAACGGCTACTACACCATGGACTTTGCCGACATTGAAGCCAAGGCGAAAGACCCTTCCGTCAAACTGTTTATCCACTGCTCACCGCACAATCCGTCAGGACGTGTGTGGACAAAGGAGGAGTCGCAAACCCTTGCACGCATCTGCCGTGAAAATGACGTCATACTGGTGAGCGACGAAGTCCACTGCGACCTTATCAGAGAGGGCGTGACCCACTATCCGCTGTCCGTGGTAGTCGAGGATAAGAGCAACATCGTAATGCTCACCGCTATAAACAAGACGTTTAACACAGCAGGTCTAAAGTGTTCTAACGCCATAATCGAGGACGAGGAGCTGAGGAAGAAGTACAATAAGGCGCTCGGTATGAAGATGCCTAACCCGTTTAGTATTGCCGCTGTCGTCGCCGCATATAACGAGGGCGAGGAGTGGCTGTCCCAGCTAAACGAGTACATAGACGGCAATATTGACTGGGCGATAAGCTTCCTAGCGGAGCACATGCCAAAAGTCAAAGTATGGCGACCGGAAGGCACATACGTCCTCTGGATGGATATGCGTGAGTACGGCATGACCGACGAGCAGATAGTGGACAACATCTACAACAAAGCAAACGTCATCCTCGAGGGCGGCAAGCTGTTTGACCCCGAACTAAAGGGTTACCAGAGAATTTGCCTATCCTCCCCACGACCGCTAATACGTGAAGCATTCTACAAAATAGCGCTCTATATGAACAAGTAGCCATCAATAAGCAAAAAAATCATCTAACAACCAAAAAATACGTCACAATAAGCGAGGGATAGCCATGGAAGAGAAGAAATTTAACTGGTTAGATAAAGAGCCTTACCTCATAGCAGACCTGTACTTCAAGTTTATCATGAAGGAGTACCAATCGGCGATAACCCCGAGAGATTACGGCACAGGCGACATGTACACGCTGATAGAAACGCACACCATCACGTTTATAGACGACAACCCCGGTGTCAGCATAACCGACATAGCCGCATACATGAACCGCACCAGTAGCGCCGCATCGCAGATAGTCAGCAAGCTCGAACGTAAAGGGCTTGTGCATAAGACCTTCACAAAGTCCAACTCAAAGACAATGCTGTTATTCCTAACCCCCGAGGGGAAGGAATTATCCGAGGCACATAAGCAGTATGACAAAGTACATCTCATGCCGGTTAATGAGAAGTTTATCGAGCGTTTTAGCAGGGAAGAACTTGAATTGTTCTACACCATGATGAACGAGATGCTCGGTTTTTCGGGACTTTCGGGGGAGAGGGAGTAGACGCTTTTACAGCGTATGTAGTGCTTAATCGAAATATAAGGGACTGTGACGAAATTGTAATAATGCACAAAACTTGTAGGGGCGAACCTGTGTGTTCG
>CAYJIK010000128.1:0-3619 GCA_964370205.1 uncultured Oscillospiraceae bacterium
AAAAGCAAAAACAGCAATCGCTGATTAAAAGGCTTTACGCCTTTGCCGGAAGCTACAAACACCTCACTAATGCAGGGATGATTTTGTCCGGGGTCAGCGCTGTATTGTCACTACTGCCCATCATATTCATATACCGAGGTGTGAGCGAGATCATCGCTATTTACCCGAATGTCACACTCACCGACAGCCTTATTGCGAGTGCGTGGCTTGCGGTGGGGTCTGCTATTGGTGCAATGTCGGTGTACTTGATTGCGCTTATGTGTACACACATTGCGGCGTATCGGATTGCAAAGAACATAAGAAAAACGGCACTCAGCCACGTTATGACGCTTCCCCTCGGCTTCTTCGGCGGGACAGGTAGCGGCAAACTCCGGAGGATAATAAGCGACAGTGCCGCCGCCACCGAAACCTACCTAGCCCACCAACTCCCAGACCTAGTGGGCGCATACACAACACCTTTGGCTGTGCTTGTGGTTTTGTTTGTGTTTGACTGGCGACTTGGACTCATCAGCCTTGCACCGATTGTCTTGGCGGCGGTTTCTATGATGTCCGGCATGGGCAAAGATCAACCGGAGCGGATAAAGCAGTACCAGTCCGCTCTGGAAAACATGAACAACGAAGCCACGGAATATGTCCGCGGTGTACCTGTTGTAAAGACGTTTAACCAGTCGGTTTTCTCGTTTGAGCGCTTTCACGGCGTGATAAACACTTATAAGAACTATGTTTCACAGTACTCATACCGCATGAGAATGCCTATGACGATGTTTCAGGTGTTCCTTGCAAGTACGCCGATATTTCTGGTGCTATCCTCTATCTTCATGATAAGCGGTCAAAGCGATATGACGACTTTCTTCCTTAGCTTTTTCTTCTACCTCATTTTCACGCCCATCGCCTCGCTTATGATGATGAAAATCATGTGGGTTATGCAACACACAATGCTTGCAAGCGATGCTATTGACCGTATAGAAAACCTACTCAGTGAAAAACCACTACCAAAGCCGACTTCCCCCAAAACCCCAAAGACAGCGGACGTCCTAATGCAGAACGTCTCCTTCACATATCCAAACGCCGACAAGAAGGCGGTGGACAGTGTAAGCATCAGCATCAAACAGGGGCAGACAGTCGCCTTTGTCGGGCCGTCAGGCGGAGGTAAAACCACCCTCGCAACGCTTATCCCTCGCTTTTGGGACGCAGACAGCGGAACTGTCACCATCGGCGGTGTAGATGTCAAAGACATTGACAACACCGAACTCATGAAAAACATCTCCTTTGTGTTCCAAAACACAAACCTCTACAAGGCAAGCATTTTGGACAATCTCCGTGAAGGCAAACAGGACGCCACCACCGAGGAGGTAAACAAGGCACTCAAAGCCGCAAGGTGCGAGGACATCATCGCAAAACTGCCACACGGCGTTGACACTGTCTACGGCACAAAGGGCGTATACCTCTCAGGCGGAGAAGCGCAAAGAATAGCACTGGCAAGGGCAATACTCCGTGACGCCCCCATTGTCCTGCTGGACGAAGCAACCGCCTTCGCCGACCCTGAAAACGAGCATCAAATCCAACTTGCAATGGGTGAACTCACAAAAGGCAAGACAGTGCTGATGATAGCGCATAGGCTTTCGACCATCAAAAACGTCGACTTGATCTATGTGATAGACGGAGGAAAAGTTGCAGAGCAAGGCACTCATACTGAGCTTGTTGCGAAAAACGGGCTGTACAGCGAAATGTGGGCGGAATATAACAACGCATTTATCTGGAAGCACGAGAATATGGCGGAGGTGACAGACTAATGAAAAAGTACTTACAAAGAACATTTGCACTCACTGAACTCGGCGCAAGCGAACTGCTAAAAGCAAGCATCATTACCGTCTTTATAAACATCGCTATCATGGCGCTGAGCGGTATCTCCTACCTTTTTATACAGGACACGCTCATGCCAATTTTAGAAGGTGTAGCACCTGTATACACGGTTTTACTCTATGTTGTTTATGCGATTTTCATGATGGCGCTGCTCACTGTGCTTTACTATTTCCAGTACAACTTTTGCTTTATTTCCGCATATGGCGAAAGTGCTAACATGCGAATTTCCCTTGCAGAAACGCTCCGCAAACTGCCGCTCTCCTTCTTCGGCAAAAGAGACCTTACCGATCTGACCTCTACCCTAATGGGCGACGTTACCATGATGGAAAACGCCTTTTCCCACTTCATCCCCGGCTTTATAGGCTCGATAATCTCGACAATCATCATGGGAATTGGCATGTTTGTGTTTGACGCACGTCTGGCATTGTCCCTCACTTGGGTAATCCCCGTGTCATTCCTAATGTGCATAGCCAGTAAGCGACTGCAAGACTACTTCCTGCTAAAAACAAAAGCTATTCAGCTTACATACCTCGACAAAATCCAAGAATGCCTGGAAAACATAAAAGATATCAAGGCAAACAACAGAGAAAGCGCACACCTTATTATTATGAACACCCACTTTGACGACCACGAAAAAGCGAGCATCAAATCAGAATTTATCACAGGCACCTTCGTCAGCTTATCACAGATGATACTAAAACTCGGTATTGCAACCACAATGATTGTCGGCTGTACACTACTGGCGACAGGCGAAATATCACTCCTCACCTTCCTTGTGTTCCTCATGATAGCGTCCAGAATTTACGACCCGCTCGCCGGTGCGCTTGTAAACCTAGCAGGTATATTTATCTCGCTAAAAAGCGTCCGGAGAATGAAGGAGTTTGAAGATACAAAGATTCAAACAGGCAAAGAGAAGATGTCCCCTAATGGCTATGATATCAACTTTGAGCATGTGCAGTTTTCATATGATACAAGTGAAACTGTGCTTAACGGCGTGTCGTTTACAGCAAAGCAAGGCGAAGTTACAGCGCTTGTAGGGCCGTCGGGCGGTGGTAAGAGCACTGCAATGAAGCTTGCCGCACGCTTTTGGGATGTCAGTAGCGGAAAAATTACTATCGGCGGTGAAGATGTAACAACTGTAGAACCTGAAACCCTCTTAAAAGAGATTTCTATTGTATTCCAAGATGTAACACTGTTTAACAACACCGTTATGGAGAATATCCGCATAGGTAGGAAAGGGGCGACTGACACCGAAGTAATGGAAGCGGCGAAAAATGCTCAGTGTCACGAATTTATAATGTCCATGCCGGACGGCTACAGTACTCTCATCGGAGAAAACGGCTCTAAACTGTCAGGTGGTGAGCGCCAAAGGCTGTCCATCGCAAGAGCACTGCTAAAGGACGCCCCGATTGTCCTACTGGACGAGGCAACCTCCTCGCTTGACATCCAAAACGAAAGCGCTGTCCAGAAGGCGATTTCAAGGCTTACAAAGGATAAAACAGTTATAGTCATAGCACACAGGATGAGGACTATCGCAGGCGCAAATAAAATCGTACTGCTTAAAGAGGGTAAAGTAACAGCCGAGGGCACTCACGGCGAACTGTTAAAAAAGTCAGCAGATTACGAAAATATGATAAACCTCCAAACCGAAAGCATGAACTGGGTGTTATCATAGTCTAATAAAACACATGGGGGCTGTGACGTAATTGTAATAATGCGCAAAACTTGTAGGGGCGAACCTGTGTGTTCGCCCGAA
>CAYJIK010000129.1:0-3609 GCA_964370205.1 uncultured Oscillospiraceae bacterium
GACGATGGAAATTAAGCTAAACAAAGATATAGCACGGAGGAATGGTAATGTATAATGTCATGATTGTAGATGACCAGCGTAGTTCGCAAAAACTTATGGAATTTGCAATATTCCTCGGAAACGGTAGATACAACCTAACCCAGTCTTTTGAAGATGCGGATTTAGTGTTGGGTGACCGAAGGCTTGGAACACAGGACCTGATCCTGCTCGATATTTACACAGGGGGAAAAGAGAATGGCATTATTGTTGCGGAAAAAATCAAAAAGCTATATCCAAAGATAAAAATTATCATCTTGACCTACCTTTTACAAGAGCGACACATCGAAGCGGCAAAAAATATCGGCTGTGAAGGGTTTTGGTACAAAGACCATGCGGATATCGACTTGATTGAAGTCATGGACAACGTGATGAATGGACATATACACTACCCCGAATCACGGCCTGTTGTCACAATTGGGATGGCAAATATAGGAGACTTTACGGCGAAAGAATTAGAGGTTTTGCAAGGAAAGATAAATGGGCTCTCCACCGAAGATATTTGCGAACAGTTAGGTATTAAAGCTACAACGTTACGGACCCATATAAACAACATTATGAACAAAACAGGATACATGAGTTTCATAGAGCTTGTATCAGACGTGGTTGATAAGAAATTTATCATTAAAGGTGAAGTTTAAATAGAGTGTGCCGACTATTTTAATGGTTTGGCACACTCTATTTTTAATGAAATAATAAGTGAACGTCCACCACTAGAAATTTTCTAAAAATTTCTCGGGGTGGACGTTTTGAGGATGTTTAATTTTTTTGTTTTTGTTAAGATTTAAAAAACAGCTTCATAATTCAAAAACAACGGTTAGTAAAAAAGCGGCAGAGAGCGAAGCAAAACGTCTACTCTGCTTAAACGACACCTCGGAAAAAATGGACTTCCAAGGTGTGCCTATAGGAGGTATTCAAATGAAATACGTAGTGGCGTATATCCAAAATCAACTACTGTCTTCTACGCTCTTTCACGCTATGATGGATAGAAAAAAAGCAATTGTTGAACTCGTACCGAAGGTGGAACACTGCAGCGAGCACTGCAAAAGCATAAACCCCGATATTTTCATGGCCGAAGTGAGGGACGATGGCCCGCTTGCTTTAGAAAAGTGGAACGTACGAATAGCGCAGATAAAACAAACTGAAAAAAACTGCAAGATTATCTTGATTGCCGACAAGGAAAGATTCCCTAAAGCGGCAGAGCAGATAAAGGAAGCGTTCAGAGTGAAAAAAATAGATATGTTCTTCTACATGATCTCTTGGCCGGATTATGTGGCAGATGTGGTGACGGCTATGTAGTGGTTTCGAAAATGACTGGGAAGCTAAGGAGGTAGAACGTGAAAAAAGTGGTGATACACATGCAAAACGAGCTGTTCTTGGAGTCGTTGAAACTCGCAATTACATCTAATGACAAGGACTTAGAAGTAATCGTTAAACACTTAGTAGACTCATGTGTTTCGGCTTGTTACAACGCAAACGCTGACATTTTCATTGCGGAAGTACGAGACAAATCGCCGCTGACAATAGCGGAGTGGTTTGTGCGTATAGGGGAAATCAAAGAATGTCTCCCAAACTGCAAGATTATATTCATTGCCGACGAAGAAAACAGTCCAAAGTCTGCCACAGAGGTGCTAAATGCATACAAGGAGAAAAAGATAGACATGTTCTTTTTCAGCAAATCGGGGCTTGACTATCTGGTCGACGTCGTAAGCGCTATTTGACGGAGTTACAATGCCGAAAATCATTTTACGACAGTGATAAAAGAGGGGAAATTCCAAACCGATTGGAAAGCCAAAAGTGATTCCTAATGTTTGGCTTTGTTTTTGCGGTAAGATCCATTATCATGAAGCGTTAATTCATCACAGAGATGAAACGGCGGTCATCGGCGACACCCAGAGCGTTACATGGTGGAGGGTAGCCTTAACCTAACGACATCCACCGATGTTTTTACCAACAAAACCGAAACACGCACCAAGATACAAAAATCGTCGGGCAGCGGCAGCAGCTCAAGAAGCGGCTACGGCGGCTCTCGTGGCGGTCGTTCGGGCAAGTTTTAGGAGGACAAAAGATGAAAGCGATACTGATAGCGATGCTGATTTTCTCACTGCTGCTTGTAGGGTGTAGCGATGTGCCGAGCGAAACTGGCAGTAGCGCCTCACCCTATCCGGGGGATGGAACGACAGGTGTAAGTGCGGCACAAAGCGAGCTTAACAGTAAAGCAGCTGAAAGCTCCCCGACCATCGCAACACCGTCCTCCGACCTACCACCCCTCATCGCCATGCTTAACAAGACGTACCACGGTGACTTTGGTGCCGGGTACGCCACAGCGGAGGAGTACAGGTTTAATGCGGTTTTTGAAAGCGGAGATGCATTCTTTGACGGCGAAGAACCGTTAATGCTACTTAAGCTAAACGAGCCTGTCCCCGAGGACTACTACACCCACCCATATGATTACACCTGCACACTTGTCGAAAACTATAAGAGCAAGGGGGAAATAATCGAGGCGTTTGCGCCATACTTTACAGACAATTACATTGAGACCATGCAGTCAAGTTTGGACGAAAACTTCATCGAGTTTGAGGGTAACCTTTACATCGCCCACGGCGGACTCGAGTATGGGACTCAAAACGTTGATTTAAACGCAGTGGACTACTCTCTCATGCAAGACAATTCCCTTGCAATCAGCGCACGCTTTCACAGCAGCTATTACGGGGAAATGTTGGTGACTTTCGTCGAGGAGGACGGCGTGCTGAAGATTGATAGCGATCGTTACATACTAATGTACCCCCTCCACTACTTGGACGGCAAGTTTGATACAGTCCATATACCCGACTTTCGTGCGTTTGCAAGCGGAAACGAGCTACCCACCCCTTACGACCACTTCACAAGTACCAGAGCCGGAACATACGAAGTCATGTATGACGGCGACTATCACGATAACCTCACCGAATATGTAAAGCTGCTGAAAATACTAGGCTTTACCGATACATCCGATGGAGACGAGAGCGTTTTCAACTTTGAAAAGCCCAAAGGAGACTATACAACAATGATAACTATCTACACCGCAGACGGCGAGCGCGGCTTGCGGATAGAAATTGATAGCAAGTAACACGGATATCTGCCGAAAGGCTTTTATCATAAATTGGGCGGCGCTCAAAAGTGGACGCTACGCAGTAGCGTGAGCGCCGCCACAGCGACCCCAATCCCACTCGCCCTTGCTATTTGTGGGAGAACGGCAAGGCGAGTGGAATGTACACAACTGCGGCGGTTGACCTGTTGTCAGCCGTCACAGATTAAATAAAAACAAAAAAGGAGAGACGAACATGAAAAAACGCAATAGACTGTTTTCCTTGATTTTGGCGATGGCTTTGGTGATCGGGCTGTTGCCGTGGACGGCGATGCCGGCGAGTGCGGCTGACACGGCCTATGACAGTAAGATTGAAGTAATGGGCATTCTCATAACGCCGGCAAATGCCACCGATGTGTTAGGTAATGCCGATGGCACAGCCGCAACCGTTCGCTATGACGACGCAACGCACACGCTAACGCTTGACAATGCCCATTTAGAGCGGC
>CAYJIK010000130.1:0-3544 GCA_964370205.1 uncultured Oscillospiraceae bacterium
GCCCCTACAAGGTTTCGTCAAATTAACGAAATTAATTCTATTTCGTCACAGACCCATCTGCATTGAAAGCCAACAGCCAGTAAAGTGTGGTGTTTAAACAAAAGGGTGGACACGGCTTGCCGTGTCCCTACGTGACCCTCGTTAAGGATGATTTTCTTAACGCTTATGGACAAGCAAAAGGAGCGGCTAACTTATAGCCGCTCCTTTTGATTTTAGATATAGTTGTTGACGTTATCTTTTCTTCTCAAAGTTGGTGCTTTCGAACTTCTTTGATTCTTCATACATAGCCATATAACTTCGGTGACGTTCGGGTGCTATCTGCCCTGCTGAGATAGCGGAGAGCACTGCGCATCCCTTCTCTTTTGTGTGTGAGCAGTCGTGAAAAGTACAGCTTTCGGTGGGAAACTCAGGAAAATAGAGAGCGAGTTCGTCTGACGGTATCGGCTTACCTATCGTTTCAAGTGAACTGAAACCGGGGGTGTCCACAACGTAACCGCCTGCGAAGGGGTAGCGTTCCACTGTGCGTGTTGTGTGCTTGCCACGCCCGAGCTTGTAGCTTATGTCCGATGTCTTCAGCGTAAGCGACGAGTCGAGGGCGTTTAAGAGGCTGCTTTTCCCTACTCCCGAGTTGCCACTTAGGACACAAAACCTCCCCTTTATAAGCTCCTTAACACTGTCAACCCCCTCACCTGTAAGACTGTTGACAACGCAGATGTCCAGCTTGGTCTTGCTGTAAATATTAAGCATGGTGTCAGGTGGGGTGAGGTCAGATTTTGTGAACACGAGGGCGCAATTTATACCACGGTAAAGGGCGGTTGTAATAAGCCTGTCTATAACCATAAGGTTGGGGGAGGGGTGTTTAAGCGACACAACCAGCAGTAACAGGTCAATGTTTGATACAGGAGGGCGCACCAGGAAATTACGGCGTTCGTGTAGCTCCTTGATGTATCCGTTACCCTCCTCGGTGGGGGTGAACTCCACAATATCGCCCACAAGCGGACTGTTTTCCGCCAGACGCAAAAGAGCGGTGGCTCTACACATATAGTTAGACCCCTCCGCTTCCACAAAATAGTACCCTGCTGTCGCCTTCATTATAACACCTGTCACGCTGTCCCTCCTTGATTTTTGATGTTGTAATTATACTTTAATTGGCTCGGACTGTCAATGGTGGGGGAATGGAGGGACGGCGAAGCTTGTTTAGAGATGGGGAACAGTGAAAAAAGTATTGTAGGGGCGGACGTGGTCGCTCGTTATCCGAAAACCACAGTTCGCCCCTACGCCATAACATCACTAAAGGCCACCATCAATGCCACGTATACACCAACAGCGGCAGAATGTACACGAAAAACAAGACCGCCGCAAACGCTATTATAAAGCTGACATAGGTTAAATCCTCAAGCAAAGCAGGGACTTTAAGTGGTAGCAACCTGAGTAAAAGCGCTATAACAAGCAGTATCAGTCCTGCCGCAGACACTATTATTCCTTGCTCAAGCCCGGGCGGTGTGAACTGAACCACCACGTAGTTATCACCGTTACTCAGTTCCACCGTGATAAAACTACCTGCCGCTTTGGTCACCTCTACCGCCTCACCGTTGACAGTTGCGTGAAGCCCCTCATCAAACGGTATCGACAAGAACAAAAAACGTTCCTCATCGCTGTTTTCATCTATTGTTACAGTACCGCTTGCGACTACCGACCGCACGTCCCACTTTGGCTGTGTGGGGACATTCATGTTTGCAGGCTCTAACAGTGTGAGGCTATCCTCCAGTTGTGAAACGTCAAGCGAATATACTCCAAACGACGAAGCTATGATATCCTCCTTCACCATAAGGGTCACCGTAACGGTCTCCTGCTCAAATTTTCCCAGCTCTAAAAGACCGTTTGTGCGCTGACTGGGGTAGGAGGTGGTGAGCGTCTTGTCGTTCACATAGACGCTGAGACTGTCATTAATCGGCTCTTTAAGGCTGTTAGAGTAGCTGTAAAATGCGTCTAAATATAGTATACTTTCCTCTGTGACCTCTATTTCATAGTCTATAGTGCCGTAACTATCACTGTCGCTCTTTGTTATAAGCAGTTCGTCCCCTTCTACCCATGATATCCCGGAGGCGGATATCGGAGCATGTTCTGTAATAAGCGCACGCTCCTCCGCACCTGTAAGGCAGGTTAGCAGTTCGACACCGGCATAGATTCTACCACTATCGGTGAGCATATCCGGCACTTTGCTTGTGACAACCCCAAACGGCGCATAAAACGGGCTTTTATAAATGTTGTAGCCTCCATTTGTGTAAACAAGCTCATTGCCGGAGCTGTAGTCAGCGTCTCTAGAAATGGTATAGCGGTTTTGCAGGAGTGCGTCGGTCAGTGCAGTACCACCGTAGCTACCGACTTCCATCCAGTAGGAGGAATAGCCCAGCTGTTTTAGCGTGAACATATAGTCCTCACGAGTGAGTGATGTGTAGTGTGCAAGGCTGTTATAGGAAAGTGCGCCCAGCATGTTTACATCGAAGATCTTGCTGTCGGTCTTGACACGGTAGAAGCTGTCGTCTTCTATCTTACCGCCGAGGTCTGTTATATAACCAAAGTACTCGGTGTCACGAGCGGCAGACCCCATATACACCGCCCCGGAAAACACACTTTCCGCAACAATCAGCACAGCCACCGAGAACAAGAACACTCCCTTAGACACACGCTTATCGCTGTAGAGCAAAAACGCCATCAAAAGCAGTCCGCCCACCAGCGTGAAGGACAACAAAAGAAGTCCGAAGGAGGAACTGTCCCCCCATAACGTCCTTGTGTAGGCTGTTAATTTTTCAAAGTTTGCAGAGCAGAGCAAAACCAGAGAGCCAGCCGCAAGCATCGACATAACAGGCAGATATATCTCGGACAGCACAAAGCCTCTACCCTCAGCACGTGCGCATTTGCTGTATAACACAGCCGCCAGTGACAGCCCCAGAAGTAGCGTGATAAAACCGTATCGGACAGGGAATGCTTGATAACTTCCCGTGTGCCACATCTTGTTTATCGGGTCAACAAAAAGCGGTATCAGTAGTGCGTAGAACATGATAGCGGTTGTTTTGATTCCTACGCTTTTATTACGTATCAGCCCAAAGGAGAGGACAGCTACAGGTAGTAAAATCCCTGTGCAGAACACAAACGGTAAAGTGGTGTATATATGGGTGAAAAAGCCGCCGACAGCAAGGTTTTCAGTGAGTGTGCCTTGACGTGCCGAGGAGAGGTACTGCATAAAGGAAGGTACAGTTACAAACGCTGAACAGAGCAGGGCGATACATGTCCCCACCCCCAGCGACAAAACCACCTTTTTACGGCGTTCGTTCTTCCGTAGGTTTATGACATAAACCCCGGTAAACAATACTGTAAACAACAGCACCGAATAGCTTATATAGTAGTTTGTGACAATAATGAGCGTGAGCATAATGGTGTATCCGACAAAACTACCACCGCTTAGGAGTTTAAAAAAGAAGAGTAAAAACAGCGGAAACAGTATGAGTATATCCATCCACACGTTGTTTTGGTAAAACAGCAT
>CAYJIK010000131.1:0-3526 GCA_964370205.1 uncultured Oscillospiraceae bacterium
TCCACCTGCGGACACGTTGCCGATACTGCTGTTCTCGCTCTCAACTTCTGTCTTTTGGTGTACAGGAAGTAGTTCTATAATTAGCGGATATATCCCCGACGCACTCACAACTACTGTGCCTTTGCCTATCTGCTCGTATTCACCCTCACCGAATGTGGCTATAACATCATACCAACCAAACGGCACGTTCTGAAACTCGTAATAGCCACTATCGCTGGTAGTGGTGGTGTACGGTTCTGACTGGAGTGTTTCGTCCTTGTTTATAAGCGTAACTAAAACGCCTTCTTTTTCACTACCGTTTTCGTCCCTCACATTACCGTCTACAGTCCCTGTGGTGGGGGTGAAGGGGGTTTGTGTTATCGTCACAGTTTGGAGTATGGTGGTAACTGTTTCTTCGCCTATTGTGACAGTTACGGTGTAGTTATAGCTACCTGCCGTGCCCTCGGGCGACGCAATATCGCCTGCCACCGCAGGGGTGTATGCTACTATACCGCTGTCGCTGTCGCTGTAGTCATTCACTGTTACAGTGGCGTTCTCAAACTCTGCGCCATATATCTCGGACAGTGCCAGCACCTCTGCTCTGACTGTCCTCTCGACATAGGACTTAACGTCATTCAAAGTTGCTCCGCTAAGCTGTCCCACAGCCTCTACAGGTGTCGACTGCAAGTGGCTTGACGCTAAGTCCGCATAGCTCGAGCCGGTGTACGGTGTCGCCTTTATAATCGCTGTAATTGATGTAGTTGTGTCAGTTATCCCACTCTTTTCTATATCAACAGTAAACGTGATACTGCCATCAGTACCGTTTAGGTCAGCCGCTGTCCCCTCAATCGGCGCTACAAACTCTATACCACCTGCCCCGAGAACAAGACTAAAGTCGTCAATATCAACGGTTATGCCCTCGTCAGCCAGTGCCGCAAGTGCGTTTATGTCTTCAATAAGCGCTTCTGTTGCCGCTGTGGTGGTGACAGCGCTTGTGGGCAGTGTGAATGTTTCAGCCTCCACCGCCTTTACTGCGTCCAAAACAGGCTGAATGTTAGCGTCCACCTGCGGTTCTATTGTAACGGCAATTGACGCCGACACGTCTTCATGCGCACCCTTCGAGAGGTTTACAGTAAAGCTAAAACTGCCTGCTGTACCACTCGGGTTAGAAACCGTCGCATCCTCCGCCCAAATGATGTTTGAGATAGTTATGTCGTCAGCGGTTACAGTGTTCATCACGTCCTTAACGCCGACAAGCTCGTTTATCTTAGCTGCAATAGCTGTTTTAGCGTCCGCTTCGGTCTGTACACTGCCGGGTAGCGTGTAATCCACACTGTCAGCTTCAACCGCTACTTTCGCAGCCGCTATATACTGCTCGTTCGTTGTGCCGTCAAAGTCAGCAGGCGCAGTTATACTTGCTGTCATCTCATCGGTGACTGTTTCAAAATCCCCTGCATAGAGTTTACAGGTAAACTTAAAGCTACCGCCTGTACTCACAGGGTCATCTGCGTCACCTGCAGTGGGTGACACAAAATTCGTGATGGTAATAGCACCCTCAGTCACAGCGGTTACATAAACACTGTCCACTTCGCTTAAGCCGTTTATAACGCCTACAAGTGCCGTTTTTGCGGCGGCTTCGGTGGTTGTGCTGCTGTCGAGAGGTGCATAAGTCATATCAAACACCGCTTCTTTAGCGGTTAGTAGTTTGGCGATGTCAGGGTCTACATACTGGGTAATGGTCACGCTCTCAGCGGTTGTAGTGGTGGTTTGTGTTCCTACTGTCAGCAACACGGTAAAGTCAAAGCTACCCCGTTCGCCATTTGGCAGGGCTACCGTTGCATTTTTAGGTGCGATAAAGTTTGAGACGGTTATGTCAGCGGTTGTAACTTCATCCTCTACATTGCTAAGTGCGTTTATCTGCGACACCACCGAGGCTTTCGCCTGATCTACGGTGGTGATGTCGCTACCAAACGTAAACATCGCCCCCTCGACTATCGCTTTGTCTGCTAGGACTTTAGCTATATTAGGGTCTATGTAGGGGCTTATGGTCAGTGTTTTCGTTTCGGTGGTTTTAGTCTGCTTGCCTTTGCTTACCGTTACGGTGAATTTGTAGCTGCCTGCCGTGCCGTCTGTGTCTGTAACGGCTGAAGGGATAGCAGGGACAAACTGCACCTTGTTCAGTGTAACAGTTAGTTGATTTACATCTGTAATGCCTGTTATAGTACCGGCGGTTATTGCGTCAGTTATTGCGCCGTTAATTAAGGGGGTTAGATAGTCTGTAACCGCTTGTTCGGTGGTGTAATGGTCGGCATTGCTCTGGGTTATCGCCTGAAATGTGGTATCATTGAGAACACCCTGCGTTGCAACGATTATAGGGTAGTCAGGGTCGGGGATGACTTTAATATATTTATAAGTGGAGTTATCAGCTTGCACGTAGTCTACTGGGTTTGAGCCGTCGGGGTTTGTGCTCGCTTGGATTAGTGAGGAGGGGTAGTCATTTTCTGATATAACAAACATACTTGCCTCGTCGGTACTTGCGCCACTACTATTCGGGTGAATAATTCCTGTTAGCACAGCGGTGCTGCCTTCCGGAAACTTTGGATACCTAATTGCTGAATTAGATAGACTACCTCTCCCATAAGCAGTGGCAATAATAGTACCCTTTTTATATATTGCATTGTCGGAATATATAGCTATATTGGTACTGCCGCTATTTGGTGTGGTAGTTATGTTCATGGTGCAGTCGCCATCAACAGTTAGATATTCCACGTAAATGCCATAACAGCTAGCTGTAGCACTTGCATGTTCACTTGTTACATTAAGAGTACCACTCCCGGTAAAAACAACTTTATACCCACGTATTACATAAATTCCGCTAGACGAGCTAACTCCTTTAACCGTATTAACAGTTCCGTCCACCAAATCTATATGTAAAGTTTCCTTATATTCAAATGTATATATTCCATAATTTTGGAAGCTAGGAGCATACGCCGTATCAATGGTAGCCCCATTAAGCGTCAGCTTTGCAGGGATTTCTCCGACTGCAGGAGTGTAAGAAATAGTATTATCAGCGCTTGTGTAAGCGGTATCGGCTTCAATTACAATATCGCTACCAATATAAAGCTTCGCCTCACTCGCCGAAACCTCGGCATTCATCAGTGTCAGCGACAGCACCACCATTGCAATAACAGCAAGGGTGGTCGTGAGTATGCGTTGGCTTATCGGGGTTCGTGCTATTGTGTTCATGGTAAATCCTCCGTTAATTTGATAGGCGGTGTTAGGTCAAAGTGAAGAAATAATCGGTAATCCTAAACACAAAGTGCCTTTCCTCCATGCTGAAAGGGAAAGAAAGTACAAAGATTATTTCCACGTTAGCTAACAAAGCCGTTTGCATTGGCGGTGTGAAATCAAAGCTAAAATTGCCGTTTTATTACAATATTAATATATTACTCCAAAATATGTTTTGGCACAAGGGGTTTTTGCAATTTTTATTTGTTTTTTCTAATTATTATGTCGAATGTGGGGGAGAGGGCTTTGAGGGAAGTTG
>CAYJIK010000132.1:0-3381 GCA_964370205.1 uncultured Oscillospiraceae bacterium
GGGGGGATACAACATAAAAATTCAGCTGGGTATCGCCCCCACCCCTACACTTTACATCTAAAGCGAAATACGCTATTATAATGGTAAAAACAACATGACGCATAGAAAGGACACTCACCATGAACACACAAACCCCTGAAAAGCGCCCCCACTACACCGAAGTAAACTCCAAAACCGTGGACAGCTGGGTAGTGAACGACAACTGGACATGGGGCATACCAATCGACAGCGACACATACAGTAAAGCGAAAAACGGCGACTGGTCAGTAGTGCTCACCCCTACCAAAGGAGTACCACACGAGTGGTTTTGCGACATGCCGGGAGCGAAGGTGCTGGGGCTTGCGTCGGGTGGCGGTCAGCAGATGCCGATATTCGCGGCACTCGGAGCAAACTGCACTGTGCTTGACTACTCCAAAGAGCAACTGGACAGCGAGAGAATGGTCGCAGAGCGTGAGGGCTACGACATAGAGATAGTCCACGCCGACATGACCAAACCGCTTCCCTTCCCCGACGAGAGCTTTGACCTCATATTCCACCCTGTGTCAAACGTGTATATAGAGGACGTCCTACCTGTGTGGCGTGAGTGCTTCCGAGTCCTTAAAAAAGGCGGCATACTGCTCTCGGGGCTTGACAATGGTCTGAACTTCGCCTTTAACGATGAGCAGACCAAGCTTGTAAACCGTCTGCCGTACAACCCTCTAAAGGACGAGGCACTGTATCAGGAGGGCATCGCCTCCGATTCGGGCGTGCAGTTTTCCCACACCATCGAGGAGCAGGTGGGCGGGCAGCTTGCGGCAGGGCTTGTCCTAACCCACATATTCGGGGACACAGACGGCTTCGGCGCATTCCACGAGCACAACGTCCCGACATACTTCGCCACAAGAGCGATAAAGCCGTAAAACCAGACCTATTTTCACCGCCGACCTTCAAAACCACTTGCAAACACCACAGTTTTTCACTAAAATAGACATAACAACAAAAAACGAGGAGGCAACATGAAAACAGATTTTCTAACAGGTGTAAGCAAAATCCTAAAGGAACGTAACCTAGGCGCACTACTTATAAGCCCCTCCGCTGAAATGAAGTTTATTATCGGTAGCAGTCCTATGCTCTGTGAGCGTTTTCAAGGCATGTTTGTAACTGCCGAGGGTAAATACTTCTACGTCAGCAACGAACTCACCAAAAACGAGCTGACACACATCTTACCCGGCGCCCCTCTGTACACATGGATGGACGGTGAGGACTTTACAAACTGCATAGCAAAAGCGTTTGACGACTTTGGGCTCTGCGGCACAAAGATAGCTGTTAACAGTGCCGTGCAAGGGTTTAACATACTGACAATGGCGGAAAAGCTAAACGCTACTTTCACAAACGGACGTGACATACTCGAAGAAATGCGAATAATAAAGACAAACGACGAACTGCAGGCACTCCGTGACAGCGCCGCACTCACCGACAAGGTCTACCTGGAACTGCTAAACTTCATAAAAGAAGGCATGACCGAAACACAGGTGAATGACATACTGATAGACCTCTACGCCAAAAACGGCATACAGGGCAGTCACGGTGGTATAGTTGCGGCAGGGCCTAACGGCGCACTCCCTCACCACTTCGGCGGTGAAACCGTAATAAAGAAGTATGACAGCTTAGTGCTGGACTTCGGCTGTATGTATAACGGCATGATGTCGGACATGACGAGAACCGTCTTCATAGGCGGTGCGACGGACAAGCAAAAAGAAGTGTACGACATTGTCCTAAAGTCAAACCTCGCAGGCGAAGCGGCCTCTAAACTCGGTGCGTTTATCCCTGACATAGAACACGCCGCCCGTGAGGTCATAGAGAAAGCAGGCTACGGCAAATACTTCGTCCATCGTCTGGGACACGGCATAGGCTGTTTCGGACATGAAGCGCCGTACATACTGATGAACAACGAGCGTCATCTTGAAAAGGGCATGGCGTTCTCGATAGAGCCGGGCATATACCTCCCGAATGAGTTCGGCGTGCGTATAGAGGACATAGTGTTCATTAACCACGATGGCGAAACTGAAGTAATAAACACCACCTCAAAAGAACTGACAATAATATAGCTAAAACGAAAGGGAACACCATGAAAAGCTTAAGAATATTAGCAGCAGTTTTACTTGTCCTGACCGTGTTTGTAGCGGTGGATTTAGGGGTAAACCTAGCGGCTGTCAATGTAGCGGAACTACAGGACGGCATAGGTTATAACAGCGTACTACAGAGCGGTTTCGGACTGCTTGAAAATTTTGGTATAAACAGCCACGCAGACTTTCACTCAGCGTTTAGCGTAGCGTTATGGATAGCGTTCTTTGCGTTTGCGGCGAATGTGGCACTGCACAGCCTGAGCGTATGGCTGGGACGTGAAAAACAGGCAATGAGTCTGTAGTTTTGCGATGTAACCTTAAAAGGGGGGTGAATCTATCCCCCTTTTTTTACTGTCCGCCCTCCCCCTAAAATGTGCCGTTTGGCACATTCATTTAATGACTCTCGTTTGTTATAATGTTTTCAGAAATAGTTTTGGTTGTCTGTCTGTAAAACGTTTTGGTTCTGACTTGCAATCAAATCAACAAAACGAGTAATAAGTGAATATATCTGTAAAGGAGAGAAAAGTTATGGGCTTTTTTGACAAACTTAAAAAGGAAATCGGCAAGACCGTAAAAGACGTAGTGGACAATCACAACAACGACGGCCTATCCGGAGCAAAATGTACCGAGGTAGCCATCAGCAGTATGCCGACCACGCTTGAACAGCTAAAAGCTATGGATGGAGCTGACTTCAAAGACCCAAATAAGGTTGTAGCGTTAACAGTTGTGGCACTGTGCATATACCCCATGGATAAGGATCTATGTGTGGATATGCTTAACTATCTAAAGGGGCCACGTCCGCTTTCAAACTATGAGATACAGTTTCTAAGCGACCGCTTTAGAGATAAACACTATCTGGCGGCGTCCTACTTTGTTGGCGCAACCCCCGAAAACGAGTACGAGCCGAGCGAACCGCTCACCATCAAAGTATACAAAACGTCACACAGCGAAGACCTCATTGACGAGGGTTATCTACAGCTGTTCTTAAAGTCGGGCGGAGCGGACACTGCAAGGGGCGTAAAGCTACGCAAGAAGGAGTCGACAGGCGAGTGGTTCTTGTGGGAATACCACCTACTGCCCGACATCCGAAAGCCAAAGAGCGCAGACCCTTGGGCGTAAGCTATTATGCAGCGTAGACAATTATGATGTTGTCACATTAGACGATTTCCGTTAATCACAGACCATGTAGGGGCTGATGCCCTCATCAGCCCGAAGCTAGGCGTAAAAACCATGTTTCGGGCAGATGACCGCATCGACCCCTATATTTCTGTGCGGT
>CAYJIK010000133.1:0-3005 GCA_964370205.1 uncultured Oscillospiraceae bacterium
ACCTTCCTGTTTCCGCTACCTCCAGACCCGAGCATCCAACGTCCGGTTCCTGCTTGATCAACGCAAAACGTCCATCCCCGTGGGGCGTGGGGGTAATTATGTTGTTTTTTGTAGTGGGGGGTATTGGTTTGAATGTTTACGCTACCTCCCATAGAAGGTAACGAAGAATGAAAGTCCATTCCCAGTAGCTAGTTAACCTTGGTTTAGAAGATGATGCGCACTAATTTACCGATCAAGGCTTGCCGTGACCACGGTAGCAATATAAAAAGCATACATCTCGCTAAACAGCCCCTACCACCCCTCTATATCCCATCAAACCGCCTACATTCTCCGGCAACATCATAATAACAACACCCCCACCGCAAGTGCCGCAAAGAAAAAACCTGCAATGTCGGCAAGTAGCGCAGCAGTTAGCGCATATCTTGTGTGCTTCACTCGGGCCGCCCCCATGTAAACAGTGAGCGTGTAAAGTGTAGTTTCGGTTGACCCCATCATGACCGATGCAACTAAGCCTACGTAGCTGTCACTGCCGTACTGCGCTATTATGTCGTTAAACACAGCGGTAGCCATAGAGCCGGATAGCGGACGAGCCACTGCAAGCGGTAACACCTCAGTCGGCAAACCGAGGAGAGTCCCGAGCGGCGTTAAGGCATGGCAAAGCACCTCCATCGCTCCCGAGGCATTAAGCATACCGATAAGTGTCACCAGCCCCACAAGCGGAGGGAGGATAGATATCACTGTGGTCAGTCCGTTTTTTGCTCCTGTGATAAACGCCCCGAAGATGTCCACGCCGTGGAGAACAGCGTAGACGCATATAAACAAAAATACCGATGGCAGTACAAAATTTGAAATTCCCAAAGAAACCTCCCCTTTTACCGACACACTACTTACCCCAAAGCTTTCCAAACATAGATGCACAAAGTATCCCCACAGCAACAGAGCAAATTGACGACAGCCAAACTGCCGGGAGGATGGCTGTAGCGTCAGCGCTACCACTAAGCTGACGGAGCATAATGGTGGTGGTTGGGAAAATCTGTAGCGAAGCGGTATTTAGCACCACGAAAAGTATCATCTGATTGCTGGCGATGTCGGTCACATGCTGTTCGATTTTGAGAGCGTTCATGGCGGAAATTCCTATAGGTGTAGCGGCATTTCCTAGCCCCAGCATATTAGCGGACATGTTAAGTGTAATCAGTTCTAATGCTTCGCCCTGTAGGCTAACGCCTTTAAATAGAAGTCGTGTAAAAGGGGAGAGCAGTGATGTTATCTTACCTGTAAGGCCACTCTGCGTAGCTATCTCCATGAGTCCACTCCAAAGGCAGATACCACCTGCAAGCCCAATGCACAATTCCACCCCGCTCACCGAGCCTGACAGTATTGCACCGCTTAGCTCTGCCATGTTACCGTTCATAACGGCGGTAACCACCGACATGACAGCAATACCGACGAATATGTAGGACAAATTATCACCTCTTTCGCATACGGCGGTAGACCTTGTTAAAACCCTTTTTGGGGGACATGGTTGCGTACGGTTTAAAGCCAAGCCCGGCGGCTATTGGAAGTGTAAGCGGTAGCGTGGTTAAAGAGTAGAAGAGTGCTGAAGCAATCATCGCAAGTAGCGGAACAGTGGAAAACAGTAGTTTGGCGACAATGCAAGAAAGTGCCGCAAGCGCTATCGGAAAAAACACGTCCCGTACAACCGACAGCGAAGGGCGGACAATGTAGGTAAGCCTCCCCAGACTGAGCACTGTGTTGAGCGACTCTGTCACCAGTATAGAAACTATGTACCCTGCTATACCAAATCGAGGAAGTAAGAAGTAGAGTAGAAAAATGCCCACCACAGAGTCGATTATGTTGTAGTAAACCACCTGCATCTGCTCCCCCAGACCCTTAAGTATGCTGTCCACTATAACGTCAAGGTAGGACACCACCACAATGGGCGCAAGAAGTCCCACGTAGACATAAACAGTAGGTTCACTGTACAGCATCGAGGACAATTCTCTAGAAAACGCAATCATAACAGCCGCAATACCAACGGAGAAAATGATGGTCAGTTCCAGCACCAGTGTGACTATCCGGTGTATGCGTGACTGTTGGCCGAGTTCGTTGCTGTGGGTGATCTCGGGTACTAAAAGTCCTGCAAAGGAGGTTATAAAAGCCGCAGGGAACATTATGATCGGCATAGCCATCCCCCTGATGATACCGTACTGTGCAAGTGCGGTAGAGGTGTCCGTGCCTGAACGTTCCAGTCCCCTCGGCACCATAAGTTGCTCGACAGTAGAGAGCGAGGAGCGGATAAGCGAGCTAAGCCCGACAGGTACCGATATGCCGAGCATACGTAGGGGGATATCGGCGGCTACCTGTTCATTTTTGCGGCTCTTTCGCTTCTTTGCAGAGAATAGGTAGATGGTGTAGATAAGCAAAAATGAGAGGATCTCGGAAAGTGTCCCTGCCGCCACCAGCGCAAGGCAGGTGTACTCCAAACCATAAGGCAGCGCAAATCCTATAAATATAACGGTAAAAGTGATGCGCATTATCTGCTCTGCAATGCCTGCTATCGCTATTCCACCCACTTTTTGTATGCCTGTAAAGTATCCTGTCAGTGCGCCTGCCATGGAAATGAACGGCATACTGAGCGCCATGGCATACAGCGACGAGAGTGTAGCAGGGTTTCGCAGAAGTGTCCCTGATATGAAAGGTGCGCCTATTAAAAGCAGTCCACAGCTGGCTACACCCATCATAAGACTGAATAGTAGGCAGATGTTGACAGCACGCTTAGCGCCTTTAATACGCCCATGGGACAACTCCTCCGCCACCAGCCGAGTGGACGCAAGGGCGATGCCACCTGAGGCAAGTGTCACCGAAAGGCGATACACACTCATCACAAGCGTATACAACCCCATGCCTTCTGCCCCCATAGTGTTTGAGAGATAGACACTAAACCCTACGCCCATACCACGCAGTACAAGGGAGGAAGCACTTAGTATAGCGGCGTTCAAGGCGAA
>CAYJIK010000134.1:0-1607 GCA_964370205.1 uncultured Oscillospiraceae bacterium
ACGAAGTATCGCACGTTGTCCGCATAACCGACCGTGAAATAGCTCCTCCACCCTCTAGTGGTTTGGGTATAGGAGTAGTTAGCGGCATCGTAAACGTCTCGGGAGAAGCCTATAGAATTCTTGACATTACGGCGTTTGAGTAATGCGGTTCGGCATCACTAGTGCCGCACGCGCATCGTAAACGTCACAGGAGAAGCCTACAGAATTCTTGACATTACGGCGTTTGAGTAATGCGGTTCGGCATCACTAGTGCCGCACGCGCATTGTTAATGTCTCGGGAGAAGCCTATAGAATTCTTGACATTACGGCGTTTGAGTAGGGCTACTGCGGTTGTTTACAGGTGTGAGGTGAAAGGAACTCAAAACGCATACCTCATCGGGTGCTTTGACACAGACACTTCCGTGGACTTAGGTTATAGCCGGCATTTAAAATATACACCCGGGCAATATATAGTGTACGGTTACGGCTTGCCGTGACCGTCGGCATCTTATATGTTTCGCTAACTGCCGAAGATTTTGCCCTTCATCACAAGGGAACTTCTACGCTTCCGTTTTCCCAAAACAGAAAGCAGGGACAATATGCAGGTAACCCAGAATGATTTCGATAGGATGTTTAGATTTATTTATGACCGTTTCGGCATAAATCTGACAGGTAAAAAGCACCTTATAGAGGGGCGTCTTGCGGCGGTGCCTGATGAGATGGGGTTCAAGACCTTCACAGAGTATGTGGACTATATCACCACCACCCGTAATCAGGAGGACATAGACAAGCTTCTGAACAGGATAACGACTAACACCACCTACTTTATGCGTGAGAGCAGTCACTTTGACTACTTTGCAAAGGAAGTGCTACCGCATCTGGAGCGTACCGCCAAAAATCGCTCGCTTGCTGTGTGGTGTGCGGCTTGCTCAACTGGAGAGGAGGCGTACACCCTCGCCATCATCATGATGGATTATTTTAGAAATAAGCCCGGTTGGGATATTCGCCTTTTAGCGTCGGACATTTCACAGCGTGCACTTTCGAAGGCTATGCAAGGTGTGTACGAGCCTGACAAGATAAGCGACCTACCTGCCGAATGGAAAAAGCGCTACATGAAAAAGCGTCCTGACGGCAAGGTGGAGTTTACTGAAGACGTTAAAAAGAACGTGATATTCAGGACATTCAACCTTATGGATCAAATTCAGTTCAAATCGACATTTGATGTGATATTTTGCAGGAATGTAATGATATATTTTGATGCGCAGACCACAGACGCAGTGGTGCGTCGATTTTATGGGGCTACAAACCCGGGTGGTTTCCTGTTTGTTGGTCACTCCGAGACGCTGGACAGAAATTCGCCGTATAAGTATATGTCGCCGTCTATTTACAGAAAAGCATAGCAGTTTGACGTTTTGGTGGCAGTGAGATTTAGCGGCGAAAAATGACAAGCACCTGTTGCCGTCTGTGAATGTGTGGGCGATGGGGGGAAGAGCAAGAGCACTGTGGTGGCTATGGCGACAGTTGCGTGCTTTATAGAGTGATGTTGCATTGCACTTTGCCTCGCACATGTCCTTTTGGGGGCTTGGTCGAGGTTTTGCTCTAATATCGTCGCCCCACCGTCTGTATAG
>CAYJIK010000134.1:1707-2965 GCA_964370205.1 uncultured Oscillospiraceae bacterium
TATAGTTAACAAAATTACAGGGAAGATAAAGGTACTGGTTGTGGACGACTCGCCCTTTATCCGTAGTGTTATTATAAATCACATCTCGAAAGACCCACGCTTTCATGTGGTGGGCTTTGCGGAAAATGCCCATGACGCCGCTAAAAAGGTGACGATACTAAGGCCTGACGTCATGACGCTGGACGTTGAGATGCCCGGGCCTAGCGGACTTGAATTTCTGAAACATCAGATGAAGGTTGCGCCGCTGCCTGTGGTAATCGTCAGCTCGCTTAATATCAGCATATTTCAGGCGCTGTCGCTCGGTGCTGTTGACGTGGTGCAGAAGGTTGGTGGGGATAAAGCCTCGGGTCAACTGGAGCGCTTTTTAAATGATATCATAGAAAAGCTGGTGACGGCGTCAAACTCTAACCCGACGGCGAGGAACAACCTTCCTGAGGTGACAAGTAATGTACAGTTAAGGTCCACGCCTGCGCTTGATAAGATTGTGATAGCGCTGGGTGCGTCTACGGGCGGTACTGAGGCGATACTTGAGGTGCTGAAGCAGATGCCTGCCGATTCACCCGGCTTTGTAATAGTCCAGCATATGCCCAAGGGCTTCACAAAATTGTACGCCGACCGCATAACCAAGCTGGTGCCGATGACTGTTAAAGAAGCGGAGCACGGCGACCGTATACAGCGTGGCCGTGTACTCATCGCCCCGGGCGGTTTTCACATGACTGTGTCGCCGATAGGGCTTGGTTATCAAGTCAACCTACACGAGGGTACAGGTGAGTTTGGCAAGCATGAGCCTTCTGTGGATGTGCTGTTTGAGTCGGTGGCGAAGTATATCCCGGGTAAATCGACGATAGGAGTGATCCTCACAGGTATGGGAGCAGATGGCGCACGGGGTATGCTGTCCATGCACAGGGGCGGAGCGTACACTGTCGGTCAGTCGAGGGAGTCGTGCGTGGTGTACGGTATGCCGATGGAGGCGAAGGCGCTTGGTGGGGTGTCCACCGAGGGGGCGCTTCAGAACATTCCCAATCTTATAAAGAATCGCTTAAACCGAATGTAGATAAAGAACATTGTCATGTGGTGGTGGGCATTTTCATATGTCTGCTACTGCATGGTTTGGATGTTTTGGGGACTGTCGCATAAAGGGTTGACGATGGTTATAACAATGCATAATGTGGGTGGTCTTGCGCTGTGTCGTGGGTTTATCCGTAGGGTGACCTATGTTATCCGAACCATGAGGAAATTTGTAGGACAAGGGCTCTGC
>CAYJIK010000135.1:0-2696 GCA_964370205.1 uncultured Oscillospiraceae bacterium
GTAAGGCAACGGACTTTGACTCCGTCATTCCGATGGTTCGAATCCATCCAGCCCAACCAACAAATAACCTCGCAACTTTTCGGTTGCGAGGTTATTTGCGTTGTAGCGCTTTTGCGCATTGTAGTAACGGCTTTATCGTGGATCGGGGCTATTTTAAAACAGTATAGCTAAACAATATAGGGGTTGATGCCGTTCTACCCGAAATGTTGGTTTCGTGCCAAGGTTTCGAGCGATGTAGGCATCAGCCCCTACGTTTTGTATTAGAGGGTGTCGACAATAGTTCCTGCCACAGTCTTTTTGGATGTTTTTGTGCAGTACTGCGTCAGAATTTTTCGAAATAGAACAACTATTTCTTCAAAACCCCTCCTTGTGATACCCAAAAACCTCTCAAAAATCCTATAACCAAACTACTGTCGACACCCTCTAAGAATAATTCCTTTAATGGGACAGTTTTATTTTATGTATTAAACTACATATTGTCGTATACAACGCCGTCGATGATGGTGGTGACACAGCGTGTGATACTGCTGAAGGGGTTGCCGTTGAAGATCGCTAGGTCAGCGTCTTTGCCGACTTCGATAGAGCCCATTCTGTCGGACAGACCCAGTAGACCTGCCGGGTTGATGGTTAGACCTTTTAGTGCGTCCTCTTCCTTAAGGCCTCTGCCGATTAGGAAGCCTATCTGGCCGGGGAGCCACTTTGTGCCACTGCCTGTGTCAGCGCTTAAGCAAACTTTTACGCCAGCGTCAAACAGAACTGCGGCGGTTTCTTCCTTAACGCCCCATAGCTCTTGCTTGGAAGGACCCATCAGAAGCGGGCCTACTACAGCGTACAGACCCTTATCGCCCAGTAGTTTGGGGATTTTGTAGCCTTCTGTGCAGTGCTCGATGGAGTAGTCTATGCCGAATTCGTCAAGAACACGGATAGCGGTCTGGATATCGTCGGCACGGTGAGCGTGAATTCTAACCTTCTGCTCGCCCTTGATGACCTTCTTCAGCGCTTCCATTCTGAACTCGAACTTTGGCTTTTTGTCTTCTGTTGCTTTGTCGCACTCTTCAGCGTAGTTCTTAGCTTTGAACAGTGTTTCACGCAGTAGAGCTGCAACGCCCATTCTGGTGACAGGCATCTGCTGTTTGGAGCCGTATACTCTCTTGGGGTTTTCGCCCAGAGCCATCTTCATATGGAAGGTACCGGGTATGTACATCTCGTCAACTGTGTCGCCTCTCAGTTTAAAGGCAAGACCTTCGCCGCCGATGATGTTAGCGGAGCCGGGTAGTGTGTAACATGTGGTGAAACCTGCGGAGCGCACCTTTGGTATGGAAACGTCGGAGGGGTTTAGTGCGTCTAACGCTCTGATTTCAGGGGTGATAGGGCCGGAAACTTCGTTGCCGTCGCCTATTGTTCCGGGCATAGAGCCGGGTTCGCCGAACAGACTCATATGTGTGTGTGCGTCGATAAAGCCGGGGGTTACCCACATGCCTTTAGCGTCTATAACTTCCGCACCGCTCGGTACTGCTACATCGGTACCCACCGCTGTGATTTTACCGTTTTCTATCAGTACTGTAGCGTTTTCCAGTGTGCCATTGGTGACTGTTAAAACCTTGCCGCCTGTGATTGCTTTCATGTTGTCGCTCCTTTTGTTCGTATTTTGTGCAGTATTGCTACCGCTACGTTTAATTATACGCTTTTTTTTGTTAAAAGCAAGCGTTTGGGAAAGCGATATAGAAAAAAGTTGCCACTTACTTATAGGTCCGTTTGAGGGGGATTGTGTTTTTGCTCGGGGGTGTAGATGGCGGAACAGGGAAAGTCGGGGGCGTGGCCATGTCGGTGCTCAGCACCGACTAAAGAAATATAAGCCACCCTGCACGGGGGCTTATATTCTTTTCCGCCCCATGGGCGGATGGCCACGCCCCCGACTTTCCCTGTTCCGCTACCGTCCGTCGGTGGAGAGAGGTAAATGCCCTTGCCCGAACGTGGCGGCGAAGCCGACAGGCTTCGGTTACACTACTCTTGACGAAATGTCACCACAAGGGACGAAAAGCAAACAAGTCGGCTCGAAACCGCTTGAAAAATTCGTAAAAATGTACTATAATTTAACATAGAGAAGTTATATAATTTTCCACTTTGTTATATTTCTGCTTAATATTGTCCGAAAGGAATGTTAACATGAGCAGATTTAGAACGAAAATACCGAAACCTGAACCAAAAAAATCCCACAATTACGAAGCTGCAGAACATGAAGCTGACTCGGTGTCACATGGTTTTAAGCACAGTGCAGACATTAAAGGTGATGTTGGTCGGCGACTGGGGCTTGATTTTTCATCTGTAAAAATTCATGAGGACAGCACAGCCGCGTCCCGTGCGGACAGCATGGGTGCCGCCGCATTCACACAGGGGCAGAATATCTACCTCGGCAGCGATGTCGAGAATAAGGCAGGCGCACCACGCTCGCAGGTCATAGCGCATGAGTTGGCCCACACAGCTCAGCAGACCCCCGGGAGCGGCATGAGTGAGAGCGTGCCTAGTGGCAGTGTGCAAAAATGGAGCATTTTTAATCTTCCAAACGAGGAAGAACGAGAGAAAAGCAAGAAGAATGCTGACAAATTACTCGCCATGTCACCCGAAAAACGAAAGGCCGCCATTAGTAGGATGAATTCCAAAAAATCAAAAAACGGCTTGAAAGAAAAAGTGAAGGG
>CAYJIK010000136.1:0-2696 GCA_964370205.1 uncultured Oscillospiraceae bacterium
TTTAGTTTCTTTATCTTATCACGCAGATACGCCGCATGTTCAAATTCAAGTAGCTGTGCGGCGTTTTTCATCTCCGCTGTCAGTTTCGTAATTAGGCGGTCTCTCTCCGCTTTGGACATCTTTTTCTTCTTTGTCTTGCCCTCGATCTCTTCCTTAGAGGAAATTTCAAGAAGTCCTCGGATGTCCTTCTTTATGGTGGTGGGTACTATGCCGTTTTGGGTGTTATACTCCTCCTGTATTGAGCGTCTGCGGTAGGTTTCGCTCATTGCTCTTTCCATTGACGGTGTAACTTTGTCAGCATACAGAATAACAGTACCCTCTGCATTTCGAGCGGCACGCCCTATCGTCTGAATAAGCGACGTTTCCGAACGCAGAAAGCCCTCTTTATCGGCATCTATAATCGCCACAAGCGACACTTCGGGTATATCAAGACCTTCACGTAGCAGGTTGATACCTACCAGCACATCAAACTCGCCTGCTCTAAGGTCACGGATTATTTCCATACGCTCGATGGTGTCAATGTCATGGTGCATGTAGCGGATTTTAACGCCCATGTTGTCTAGGTAGGTTGTCAAGTCCTCCGCCATTCGCTTTGTCAGGGTGGTTATGAGCGTTCTCTCACCTTTAGCGGCCCTTATGTTCACCTCGCCCAGTAGGTCGTCAATCTGCCCCTCGACAGGTCGCACCGATATTATCGGGTCAAGTAGTCCCGTAGGGCGTATAACCTGTTCCACCACCTGTGCGCTCTTTTCACGCTCAAACACGGACGGTGTAGCACTAACAAACACAACCTGGTTTATCTTGCTGTAAAATTCGTCAAAGCTGAGCGGCCTGTTGTCAAGCGCCGACGGAAGTCTAAAACCGAAGTCTACAAGGCTCTGCTTTCTCGCCTTGTCCCCTGCGTACATTCCTCTCGCTTGCGGTATGGTAACATGAGACTCGTCCACAAAGAAGATAAAGTCATCAGGGAAGTAATCAAATAATGTAAACGGTATACTGCCCGGTTCACGTCGTGACAGTACTCTTGAGTAGTTTTCAATGCCCTTACAAAAGCCTATCTCGGTGAGCATCTCTATATCGTAGTTTGTGCGCTCCGCTATGCGTTGCGCCTCAATTAGTTTGTTGTTTTCCTTGAAGTAACCCACTCGCTCGTCACATTCGTCACGGATCTCAACCAGTGCTTCACGCAGTTTTTCCTGTCCGACAATGTAATGCGAAGCAGGATAAATAGCGGCGTGGGTCACGACATTTTTGACCTCGCCTGTGACGGTGTTTATCTCGCAGATACGCTCCACTACGTTCCCGAAAAATTCAAAACGAAGTGCGATGTCGCTGTTGTAAACAGGGAAAACCTCTACAACGTCACCACGCACCCTGAATTTGTTACGGGCAAAGGCGATATCGTTGCGGTCGTACTGTAGCTTGACGAGGTCTTTTATAAAGTCGTCACGCTCTCTGACCATGCCTTTACGCACCGAAAGCACCATGTTCTTGTAGTCAATAGGGTCACCCAAGCTGTAAATACAGGAGATACTAGCCACTATGATGACGTCCCGACGCTCAAACAGGCTGCTTGTCGCCGAGTGGCGCAGACGTTCTATTTCGTCGTTAATCTGTGAGTCCTTTTCTATATACGTGTCGGTAGACGGCACATAAGCCTCGGGTTGGTAGTAATCGTAGTAAGACACAAAATACTCGACAGCGTTCTCAGGGAAAAACTCCTTAAACTCAGAGCAGAGCTGTGCAGCAAGTGTCTTGTTGTGAGCGAGTATCAGGGTGGGACGGTTCACTTCGGCTATGACGTTTGCCATGGTGAATGTCTTACCGCTTCCCGTTACCCCCATGAGTGTCTGCTCTTTATTACCGGATTTTAAACCCTCCACAAGCTTTTCAATAGCCTGCGGTTGATCCCCTGTAGGCTTGTATTCCGAGCGCAGTTTAAACCTGTCCGACATCGCTACCTCCTGTTATCTGTTTCGGCGTTTAAATTATACCATATTAGTCTGCTTTAGTAAAGCATGAAATGTAAAAATTGCGATTTTTACATTTCATGCCACCATATTATGCTTTCCGGTCATAACGATGACTGGAATTTCACAAATAGCCTTAAAGCTATTTGTGAAACCACATAATATTAAGGTTGTGGAAACCTAAATTGCGATTTTTACATTTCATGCCACCATATTATGTTTTCCAGTCATAACGATGACTGGAATTTCACAAATAGCCTTAAAGCTATTTGTGAAACCACATAATATTAAGGTTGTGGAAACCTAAATTGCGATTTTTACATTTCATGCTTTAACAGGAATTGCGTTTTGAAAATTACTGTTTTTGTGAACATGGTAATACTCATTTTGAACTTTTCACTCGAACATTGGTCTTCACATCGTGCACCGTTGCAAATGTGGCTTCCCGTTTTTATATGACCTTCTACCGTCAAAGGACGAAACATACACTCAAATTTAACTTTCTTACTTATGTGCATTAGTTACAGAGTTGTTGAAACCGTCATACAGCTTCCCAATATAGTCGAAGCACTTCGCTGTCCCGAGTGCCACGCAGTTTATGGTGTCGTCTGCAACCGAGACCTTTAGCCCCACGCTGCGTGTGATAAGTTCGTCAAGGCCCTTTAAGAGTGCGCCACCGCCGGTCAGTAGTATTCCGTTTCGGTATAGGTCGGAAGCAAGTTCGGG
>CAYJIK010000137.1:0-2646 GCA_964370205.1 uncultured Oscillospiraceae bacterium
ATAGAAAGGAATGGTGTTTTATGAGTAGCGGTATGGAGAGTATGCTGGATATGTACCTGTTTGAAACAGGTGGGCTTCTTGAACAACTGGATGGCATACTGCTGGAGTCGGAACAGAAAGGCTTCTTTTCCGACGAGGATATAAACGAGATTTTCCGTATAATGCACACGGTAAAGGGGTCCTCTGCCATGATGGAATTTACGTTCCTTATGACAGTTGCACACAGACTTGAGGACATGTTCTTCATCATCCGCCAAAATGGCGTACAGGCAGGGACTAACGAGCGCCTGTTTAACATAATGTTCAGCGGTAGCGACTTTTTACGCTCACAGGTGGACAACCTCAATAACGGCAGACCTTTAGACGAGGTTGAGCCGGAAGTTATAGGCGAGATAGAAGCTTTCTTAAAGGTGCTGAACGGCGAAGCGTCAGCGGACGAGCCTGCAAAGGCGACAGAGAGCGCGCAACCTGATGGTTCTAATACAGCGAGTGGCAGCCCCGTGTTCGAGATCAAGGTGCTGTTTGAAGAGGGCATAGGCATGGAGAACCTCCGTGCGTTTATGCTGGTGACCTCAGTGCATGAGATGGTTGAGCACTTTACGTTCAGCCCTGACGATGTAGAAACCAATTCCGGTACGTCGTCACACATTGCGGAGCACGGTTTTTCACTCTATTTTAACAATGACGAGGACGCAGAGCGAGCGCTTTCGGTGGTGCAGGGATTTGTGAACATTCAAGAGTTCGAGCTCAAGACTCTGATGCAAGAAGCGCCCCCCACACCGGAGCCTGAACCGACCCCCGAGGTGGTGCAACAGTCTGCCACTCAAGCCACACCTCCCCCTGTGGCAGCCGCACCAACGCCTCCCCCTGCAGCTGCTTCCGTAAAGCAGAGCCTTATCAGCGTAAACCTCACTAAGCTTGATAAGCTGATGAACATGGTGGGTGAGATTGTTATAAGCGAGTCGATGGTGTCGTCTTCGCCCGACCTTGTGGGGCTAAAGCTTGATAACTTTATGAAGTCGGCGAGACAGCTTAGAAAGCTTACTGCGGAACTGCAAGAGATAGTTATGTCCATACGCATGGTGCCTGTGTCAGGCGTGTTCCAGAAGATGGGGCGTATTGTCCGTGACATGGGACAGAAGCTGGGTAAGGACGTTAAACTGGTCACAGTCGGCGAGGACACAGAGGTGGATAAAACCATAGTGGACGGCATTTCCGACCCTGTTATGCACCTTGTCCGTAACGCTATGGACCACGGAATAGAGGCGGATGCGTGGCAACGTACCGCACTCGGGAAAGACTCAAAAGGAACAATAACGCTGACCGCACAGGATACGGGAAGCGAAGTTATAATAGAAATATCCGACGACGGCAAGGGCATAGACCCGGTCACGATAATGGAAAAAGCCAAGGCAAAGGGTCTTTTAACGAAGGCGGAGAGCGAATACAGCAAAAAGGACATACTTGCGCTGATAATGGCGCCCGGCTTCTCCACAAAGGAACAGGTCACCGAGTTTTCTGGCAGAGGTGTCGGTATGGACGTTGTGCGTAAGAACGTCGAAGAAGTGGGCGGCATCGTGTCCATAAACAGTGACGTTGGCAAAGGGTCAACGGTCACGTTTAAAATACCGCTGACACTTGCGATAGTCACAGGGCTTGAAGTTGCGGTCGGCAGTAGCACTTTCACTATACCGATACACAACGTGCGCCAGTCCTTTAAAGCGAAGGATAGTGACATTGTCATGGGGACAGACGGCAGTGAGATGATATACAAAATGGACGAGCTTTGCTCTGTTGTTCGCCTTTCACAGCTGTACGGCATACCATCAAACAGTGAGACTATTGAGGACGGCATCATGATTTGGCTTGAATCGTCCGAACGCTCCTTCTGCTTGTTTGTGGACGAACTGGTCGGCGAACAGCAGGTGGTTGTAAAGCCAATACCCGCATACCTCAGCCGCTTCAACGTAAAAAGCTCCGGCATAGCCGGCTGCACAATACTCGGAAACGGCAACATCAGCATAATACTGGACGTCCCCGAATTGCTCAACTATTCAAGATAATATTTGTGTTTTCAAACGGGAACTGAATGGGCGGAGCAAAGTGTGGCTATGACCGTGAGGCTAAAACCTCCACACACCTTTTTTGACATGGTGGCGTGGGTGTGGCAGTAACGACGAGTCATAAAAACTACCTCCGCCGTATAAAAACGAGATGATTAGAAGCGTTTGCAGGCGAGATGCAGACGAGAGCAGAAGGGATGGTTACAGTTATGGATATTCAAAATATGAACATGGAATCATTTGACGGCATACAGTTTGCCGAAGAACCAAAAAATTACCTCAGCTTTTTGTCCGACGGACTAAGCTACGCTGTGCTTGCGGACAGTATAACCGAGATACTGACAAACACCTCGGTAACACACCTACCAACAGTACCGCACGATATAAAAGGCGTGCTGAACCTGAGAGGGCAGATAATCCCCGTCATCGACTTTAGAATTAAAACAGGCCGTATGCCTCAGACGAGCAGTGAAAACTGCATTATAATCATTGAGCTTGACAGCGTCACGCTCATCGGGTTATTGGTGGACGAAGTATCGCACGTTGTCCGCATAACCGACCGTGAAATAGCTCCTCCACCCTC
>CAYJIK010000138.1:0-2569 GCA_964370205.1 uncultured Oscillospiraceae bacterium
CTCTGCGGCTTTTACCGTATTTCTTATATAAGCTGTTATGTCTTTTACTATTAACCGAAGTATCTCTTTAGCAGGCCGGCAAATCCACAGCCGTGGCGTGCTTCGTCCTTTGCCATTTCATGTACTGTGTCGTGGATAGCGTCCAGACCCAGCTGCTTTGCCTTAGTGGCAAGCTCTTTTTTGCCCATGCAAGCGCCGTTTTCCGCTTCGCTTCTCAGGATTAGGTTCTTCTTGGTGTCAGCGTGTACCACTTCACCCAGTAGCTCAGCAAACTTTGCAGCGTGCTCTGCTTCTTCAAATGCGTACTTCTCGAAAGCCATGCCGATTTCAGGGTAGCCTTCTCTGTGCGCCTGACGTGCCATCGCCAGATACATGCCTACCTCTGTGCACTCGCCCACGAAGTTAGCTCTCAACCCTTCGATTATCTCAGCGTCCACACCCTGTGCTACGCCTATTCTGTGCTCGTCAGCCCATGTTAGTTCTGTCATGCTCTGCTCTATATACTTATCGGAACTCGCCTTACATACAGGGCAGTTAGCCGGTGCGCTATCGCCTACGTGAACATCTCCGCAAATGGTACATACAAACTTTTTCATCTTAACATTACTCCTTGTTATTTTATTATTTATTTATATGACAACACATAGCAACTGTTGTTAGTGATTGTAATCTATCCTTCGTTGCTGTGCTGTCTTCCTTGGTATGTACATATCATACTATATTGGTAGGAATTATGCAAGGTGTAATAATAGACAATCAATTTTTGTGAACCACGGAGATTTATGGTTGGTTTTGAGGGTGGGTGATAATTTTGCAGATTTACACCTGCCGACCCTCCCTTACGCTCCCCTCTGTGGAACCCTCTCCGTAGGGGCGCATAATGACCGCAAAACGGTCATATCCACATCCGCCCGAGCGTCGTTTGTTCCGCCCCTCCCCCCCTCAATTCCTAACTCCTAATTCCTACCCCCCCTATACACGCCACAAAATCCATGATATAATCTACATAGCAATCACATTGAAAGGACTGACGAAATGAAAAAACTTCTGATAAAGAATATAGGCACACTTGCCACACCGATAGGCAATACTGCCAAAAGCGGTGACAAGCAAGGCGAGATACTGACTCTGAAGAACTGCTATATTGTGGCGAAGGACGGCGTTATAACCTCCGTCGGCAGTGGGACACCACCGTCAGAGTTTGAGGCTGACGGCTGGACAGTTGTAGACGCAAACGGCGCACTGGTCACTCCCGGACTGGTGGACAGCCACACGCATACCGTGTTTGGCGGTTGGCGGCACGAGGAATTCTCCAAAAAGCTTGCCGGAGTGCCGTATCTGGACATCCTAAAGCAGGGCGGCGGCATACTGTCTACCGTGGAGATGACACGTAGCGCTACTGACGAGGAACTGTACGCAAAGTCACTCACTGTCTTAGAGGAAATGCTGTCCCTCGGCACAACCACCTGTGAGTGCAAAAGCGGTTACGGCCTTTCGCTCGACCACGAGGTGCGTCAGCTTAAAACCGCCCATAGGCTCGGTGAAGACACTCAAATGGACATAGTCCACACCTTTATGGGTGCGCACGCTGTCCCTAAAGAGTATGCGGACAATCGCCGTGCCTACATCGACTTATTGATAAACGACATGATACCAAGCATTGCAAGCGAGGGGCTTGCGGAGTTTTGCGATATATTCTGCGAGACAGGCGTATTCTCCCCCGACGAAAGCAGAGAGATACTCACCGCCGCAAAGGCACACGGCATGAAGGTCAAAATGCACGCAGACGAGATTAACGCTATAGGTGGCTCACAGCTGGCGGCTGAAATGTGTGCAACCTCCGCAGAACATCTGATAGCAATACCGCCCGAGGGCATAAAAGCGCTTGCAGACAGTGGAACGGTGGCGGTGCTGTTGCCGCTTACGTCGCTGTACATCGACAAACCGTATGCCCCTGCACGTGATATGATAAACAGCGGTATACCGGTTGCGATGGCAACCGACTTCAACCCCGGTTCTTGCCCTTGCCCGAACATGCAGCTTGTGCTGTCCATAGGATGCGTAAAGTACCGTCTCACCCCCGAAGAGGCGCTTACAGCCGTGACGCTCAACGCCGCCGCCGCCATTGATAGAGCTGACAAGATAGGCTCTATCGAGGTAGGCAAACAGGCAGATCTCCTCATATGGGACGCACCTGCACTGTCCTACACTGTCTATCGCTTTGGAGCGAATTTAGTGCGCAGTGTAGTGAAAAACGGAGAAGTTTTAGTTAAGTAGGAGTTCAGAACGGTGAAAACGGCGACAGTGGCTGCGACAGTGGCGTAATGGGGGATCATTTCCTACAATTTTCCCTCCCTTTATCCTTAGGCAAGGATGTAAGCGCAGTTCCATGTCACCCACTCGGAGAGGCAATCCGCTAAAAGACCGGTGCTACAGTCAACACCGCACCCAACAGGGGATATAAATGTTTTCCATCATTTTAAATAACATCTAAGCAAAGAAAGGAACAAAACAATGAAAACACTATTCGAAACACTAACCATCAAACACCTGACCTTAAAAAACCGTA
>CAYJIK010000139.1:0-2531 GCA_964370205.1 uncultured Oscillospiraceae bacterium
CCCCTACACAATCCTTTTTTGTTTTTCCTCTAAAAACAGCCCTGCTTGAACGTAAACATAGGGGACAGACGTTAGAACTCCCCCAACTCCCAATTCCTAACTCCTATCCCTCAACTCCCACGTCCTTATCTCCACAATCCTGAAATAGTGCATCGTCGCATAATGACCGCAAACGGGCGGATAATATCCGCCCCTACACAATCCTTTTTTGTTTTTCCTCTAAAAACAGCCCTGCTTGAACGTAAGCATAGAGTGCGGACGCTAAAACTCCCCCAACTCCCAATTCCTAATTCCCCCCTCTCAAAACACAAATTTCACAAAAAAGTTACCTTTACCTATTGACCTTTTCCGTAAAGTTTGATAGCCTTTCTATAGATAGTATAATAGCGTAAACTACGCCCTTCCCGTGGGGATTTGGGGGCGTATATGAAAGGATGGTTTGAAATGTCTGCTAATAACACTGAAATTCAAATAGAGCTTGCCGAAAAGGTGAGCGCTAAGAACTACAACCCTCTGCCTGTCGTGCTGAGCCACGGCGAAGGTGTGTGGGTCACCGATGTGGACGGTAATAGGTACATGGATATGCTCTCCGCATACTCGTCTGTAAACCAAGGGCATAGGCACCCCAAGATAATGAAAGCGCTTACAGAACAAGCGGAGCGCATTACAATCACCTCAAGAGCGTTCCATAATGACAAGATGGGACCGTTTTTAAAGAAGCTTTGCGAACTGTCCGGCTTTGAACAGGCACTGCCGATGAACACAGGCGCTGAAGCAGTCGAAACCGCCATCAAAACCGTCAGAAAGTGGGCATACCTTAATAAAGGCATCACAGACGGCGAAATCATAGCCTGCGAAAACAACTTCCACGGCAGAACCGTAACCGCCATCAGCTTTTCGTCGGAAGAACAGTACAAAGAGGGCTTCGGCCCCTATACCCCCGGCTTTAAGCTTGTGCCGTACGGCGATATAGCGGCGATGGAAGCGGCATTCACAGACAAGACCATTGGCGTACTGCTAGAGCCGATACAGGGCGAAGCAGGCGTTATAGTGCCGCCCGAAGGCTACCTCGAAGCCGTGCGCAAACTGTGCACCGAAAAATGCGCTCTGATGATGCTGGACGAAATTCAGACAGGTTTCTGCAGAACAGGTAAAATGTTCGCTCATATGCACGAGAACGCACGCCCTGACATCATGGTTGTGGGCAAGGCTCTGGGCGGCGGCGTTTACCCTGTGTCTGCCATGCTTGCTGACAGTGAAATTATGAACGTATTCCGCCCGGGCGACCACGGTTCTACCTTCGGCGGCAACCCACTTGCGGCGGCAGTCGGACATGCGGCGCTTCAGGTGCTGGTGGACGAATCACTTGCTGAAAAGTCACAGGAACTGGGCGACTACTTCATGAAATCGATACTGGCGATAGGCAGTCCTGCTGTAAAAGAGGTGCGTGGAAAAGGCCTGCTCATAGGCGTGGACATCGACCCTGTATACGGCGACGCAAGAAAGTACTGCAAGGCTCTAATGGCGTGCGGTATACTCTGCAAGGAAACGCACCACACCGTCATCCGCTTTGCACCACCGCTAACCATAAGCCCCTCCGACCTCGACTGGGCAATAGCGCAGATAGCAGGTGTCTTGAGCGACGAAAAGCTGTTCTCAGCGGAGTAGGTAGGAAGGTAACGGAATTACAGCCCTGTAGGGCGCACCTATTGAAAGATTGTCGTGCAGGCTTTTGTTCGCCCGTGCCATACCCCCACCCATTACGCACGCTCCACGTTTACCCCACAAAAGCAAGGCAAATCAGGGGAGTTTCGGGCGGTCACAGACCGCCCCTACAGGGTTGCGGTAGCTGCAAGAGCTGTCCCTACCTCTGTAGGGCACTGCACGCAAATGTCTGACTTTCGTCAGCCATTCATGCGTGCCGCCGTGCTTGCCCTCTACATTCTTTAGGTAGAGGTTTACGAGCAATGATGAGGGGTGACGTAAGGCCGAGTGGAGATGAGCCGTTCCGAAGATGGTGCTAACCGGAGGGTATGCCGTGAAAATCGGAACGGTCACGCTCCGCCGGCCCCGGGGTGTGGAGACATGAAAATTCACCGTGTCGGAATTGGGTGCGCTAACCCGAAACACAACCCCGAAGCTCAACCGCCCCCTGCCCACAAACCCCTTTTCTGCATTCCGCACTATTCTTTATTACAACATCAAAGCAATGAAAGGAACAACACAATGAAACAAAACGACTATGTAATGGACATGAACGTAAAGTACGCCCCACTAGAGAAGATAAGCATCGCCGAAGCGCTAGACCGCAAACAGGGCAGCTGGTACAGCGAAACGCTCTGCAAGGTGAACACATCTATATTGCGCCTTGGAGTGTTTGAGGGCGAGTTTGAGATGCACAAACACGAAAATGAGGACGAGGTATTCTTTGTGCTACACGGTAGTATTGTCCTCGAGACAGAGAAGGGCAGTTTCACCCTGAACGCACTTGAGGGCATGTGTGTACCCAAAGGCGTTATGCACCGCCCCAT
>CAYJIK010000140.1:0-2433 GCA_964370205.1 uncultured Oscillospiraceae bacterium
GTTAGCGGTATAGTCGGGACTGACGGCAACTTTTCTGTCAGCCGTGACGTGGGTATGCCGGAACCGCAGACAAGCCACTGCAAACTGATAAGCGGCGAAATAGCGGAGGACATCACCTACTACTACGCCATCAGTGAGCAGATCCCCACCGCCTGCGCCCTTGGTGTACTGGTGGACACAGATTTGAGCATAAAGACAGCCGGCGGTTTTATGGCGCAACTTCTCCCCGGCGCTACCGATGAGGACATCGACATTCTGGAGAAAAACGTGGGCTCTCTCCCTCCTGTCACCACCATGCTGGACGAAGGCCTCACCATTCACGATATAGCCGCTAAGCTGTTTGACGGGCTGGGTATGCAAATACTTGAAGAACATGACGTGGAGTACCGCTGTACCTGTAGCCGTGAGGCGGTGGAGCGTGCTATTATTAGCCTCGGAGCTAAGGAGCTGGACGCTATCATCGAGGAGGACGGCAAGGCGGAGGTAAATTGCCACTTCTGCATAAAGAAATACCGCTTTTCTAAGGACGAGCTGATAGCGCTGAAGGAATCGCTGTAAAGATTGTCCTCACAGTAAGCCGAAGTTTCGCCACTGTTATTCTGCCTGATATTTTTGCTGTTTGTACGGGCGCACCTGTGTGTGCGCCCGTATTAATTCCACCGAGTTATCCCCTGCACCCACAAATTGTTGTATTTCCTATATGGCTGTCGGTTTACATGGCAGTTTGCCCCATAACAGCACGCAAGGTGTGTGCCTACGATGTTGCGACGTTTAACATGATACATATATAACACAAGGAGAAAACCATGTCCGACACTACACCACAGCTTGACACGCAGTTTGACACGCAGCTGCTGACGCAGTTTGACACCGCTTGCGCGCGTATTATCGGGCGGCAGTATGAGCGTGTTGGTATCGGAGTGCTTGGGGAAAAGACGCTACACGCTGTGCTAAAGCATACACTAGCCCCGAACCCTGATTGTCACGAGGTTAAGCTTGGTCGACATCACGTTGACATTCTGGACGAGAGTGGTGTGACCGAGATACAGACCGTCGCTGTGGGTAGGCTTTCTAAAAAGCTCCCTGTACTGCTTGAAGGTCATGTAGTGACGGTGGTGTTACCGATAGCGCACCGCAAGTGGGTGTGTTGGCTGGACGGCGAAACAGGCGAAGTGACTGCCAAGCGAAAAAGTCCGCTTACGGGGAATATCACTCGCTCACTGCCTGACCTCTACCGCATTAAACCGCTACTGCTCCACCATAATTTGCGGATAAAGGTTATACTGCTCGACCTTGTCGAGTACCGCAACCTGAACGGTTGGAGCAGAGACCGCAAGCGTGGCTCGTCACGGTACGAACGCATACCGGAGAAGCTTGTGTCTGTCACCGACATAACCACACCGAGTGGCTACAGCGCACTGCTCCCGAAAGGTCTGCCGACAGGCTTTACTGTGAAGGACTTTAAGAAAGCCGCAGGGCTGTCCCCCAAGGCGGCTTCGCTGGCTGTGAATGTGCTACGACATGTCGGTGTTATAGAGCAGATAGCAAAGCAAGGTAACGCACTTGTGTACAAGGTTGCGGACGCAGAGTAATAAAAACGGAAAGGTCGTGCGCTGACATGACGAATAGGTATATTGTTTTTGACGTGGAGACCCCGAACGGCGCAAACAGCCGTATGAGCGCTATCGGCATAGCAGTGGTGGAGAACGGCCGGATTGTGAGCGAATACAGCACCTACATAAACCCCGAAACACACTTTGACCCATTTAACATACAGCTGACAGGTATAACACCCGAACTTGTGGCGGACAAGCCGACTTTCCCCGAAGTGTGGGAGCAGATACGCCCGATATTTGACAGCGGTATACTTGTGGCACACTACGCCTTATTTGACATGAGGGTGCTGGCGATGTGCCTGAGCGACTACGGCATAGTCTGGCAGGACAAGCCACATTACAGCTGTACATACCTGATGGGTAGGGCGTGCTACCCAAACCTCCCGAACCACAAGCTGAACACGCTCTGTGATCATCTGGGGATAGCGCTAAAGCACCATGATGCGTCCAGCGATAGTAGGGCAAGTGCTAAACTTCTTATAGACTATACGCAAAAGCGTGTAAATCCGCTGAAGTTTACTAAGCGGTATGATATGGCAAATTTGAGGATGGTGAAGTAGGGGCGAAGCCCCATTTGGCGGAGCCAAATAAGCGGAGGGGACTCGGGCGTGGCGCCCGAATCCCCTCCGCTTGCCTGTGCTGCGCACAGGCGGGGCTTCGCCCCTACTGCGTTGCCCACACTCGCTATGCCACTGTGGTATGACGTGAATGATTGTACGGGGTCTGTGACGAAATAGAATTAATTTCGTTAATTTGATGAAATTGCGTAGGGGCGGTCCTATGTGACCGCCCGAAACCGTGGTTTTTACCATTAGTT
>CAYJIK010000141.1:0-2402 GCA_964370205.1 uncultured Oscillospiraceae bacterium
GCTCCGATAATTCCGAATTTCATATTGTGACCGTACCTTTCGTTCGTTGTTTGATGGCTTGTGGTTCTCGCTGGGGGGCGGCGTATGTTCCTCTGTGGAGGTGCGTAGGGTCGCAGGGTCGGTGTACGGTGGGCGGTAGTGTGTCACTGTTTGGTGGAGCGTTACCGACCCACCGCACGCCGGCGGGCGACCCGGACGTTCTTACTACCTATCGTTGCCTCTGTGGGGATACGCTAAAATTCCCACGGCATGGAACTGCTAAATGAAAGAACTCGCTTTCCTACAGCGCCTGTCGGCTCTCATCTCGCAACACTCAGCTCTTCGCTACCATATACACAGATAATGACTCACTCTTCTCGCCTCAATCTCACTTGACGCATGATATCGTCGTAGTTAAACCCTCGGCGCATAAGTGCGTCTATTGTTTTTCTGCGCTGTTTCTCGTCCGAAAGGTCGGGGTTTCGCTTGTCTATGTAGGTGGATATTGCGTCGGACGGGTCGCTATCCTGTTCGGCTACGGTTTCCTCTGCAAGTGTTCTGTCCACCCCTCTGCGCATCATGTCTTGCACCACTCGGCGTTTGCCGTAGCCCTTTGTTTCGGTGAGATAACGTGCCAACTTCTCGGCGTATGCAGTGTCGTCAATAAGGGACAGGTCTTTAAGGCGCTCAATACAGCTGTCCGCCCCCGACTGCTCCTCCGCTACCGTGTACAGTCGCTCTCGCATCTTGCTCTCGGAATAGTCCTTTATCGACAGTAACCGCAGAGCATACGCCATAAGCTTAGCGGACGGTATCGGCGCTCTAGTCTTTGCCATGGGTACACCTGCTTTCGTCATAGTTTGAACAGTGAAATTTGCAACTGCATAACATTTACAGCGTATAAGTCTGTGGAAAGTGAGGGATTCCCTCTATAAAATTAATGTTGCGAGGTGGCTAATCTCATTCTCTATGCTTAAAGGCGAAACAGGGCGAGTTTTTCGTCGCCCTGAAATCCTACAATTACAAGCTTTCCTACGCTTCTTCGCTCTCGGGGTTTATCTCCACATTCACAGATGCAGCCGCCTTAGCACGTGCGCTGGTGACCTTTGGTTTTTTGCCATCGTCGGACGGTTGCTCTGTGGTTGTACCTGCCGCCGCAGTTTCGGAGGGCTTAGTGTCCTTTGCGGTGGCGGACGGTTTAAGTTCGTCCAGTTTTGCTTTGATCTTGTCAGCTATCTCACGGCATAGCTCGGGGTTTTGCTTGAGGTTTTCACGCACCTTGTCCTTACCTTGTCCGAGGCGTGTCTCGCCGTAGCTAAACCACGAACCGCTCTTGTCAGCTATGCCAAACTTCACCGCCATGTCCAAGACCTCGCCCTCGTGCGATATGCCTTGACCGAACAGGATATCAAATTCTGCTTCCTTAAACGGTGGTGCTACTTTGTTTTTCACGACCTTTACCCTTGCTCGTGTACCATATGCCTCGCCGCCTGACTTCAGCGTTTCTATACGGCGGATGTCCATACGCACAGACGAATAGAACTTCAGCGCTCTACCGCCGGGGGTGGTTTCGGGGGAGCCGTAGCTCATGCCGCCGATCTTTTCACGTAGCTGGTTTATAAAGATGACGATACATCCCGAACGTGAGATGCTGGACGTCAGCTTTCTGAGTGCCTGGCTCATTAGTCGCGCCTGTAAACCGACATGGCTATCGCCCATATCGCCCTCGATTTCCGCACGTGTGACTATCGCCGCAACCGAGTCGACGACAACAATGTCAACAGCGCCCGAACGCACAAGCGCTTCTACAATTTCCAGTGCCTGTTCACCCGAGTCGGGCTGGGACACTAGTAGTGAGTCCACGTCGACACCCAGTGCTTTTGCGTAGATGGGGTCTAGGGCATGTTCAACGTCTACGAATACCGCTTCGCCGCCTGACTTTTGGGTCTGCGCCACGGCGTGGAGTGCAAGCGTTGTTTTACCGCTGCTTTCAGGGCCGTAAATTTCCACGACACGCCCACGTGGTAGACCGCCTGTGCCAAGTGCGGCGTCAAGGGCAATAGAGCCTGTGGAGATGGACTCCACCTTGAGCATCTCGCTCTGACCCATGCGCATAATAGCACCTTTACCGAATTGCTTTTCTATCTGGGTTAGCGCCGTCTGCAACGCCTTTTCTCTATCTGACATATTGACCTCCTGAATTTTTATTTTTATGAAAATAGATTACACTCACTAAAGTTTTAAAAGATACATGTACGCAACTATCTCTCCTGTATTATACTACATTGTCGGGTAGTTTGTCCAGCTGAAATTTTACGTGGAGGGGGTGATTTGATGATTTTTTTGCGGAGTAGTTGGAATTGGGGGCTTGTCTGCACTAGCAAAAGGTTGACGTGGGGACATTACTTGTCAGCCCGTCTTGC
>CAYJIK010000142.1:0-2396 GCA_964370205.1 uncultured Oscillospiraceae bacterium
CCGCCCGAAACCGTGGTTTTTACCATTAGTTTCGGGCGAACACATAGGTTCGCCCCTACAAGTTTTGTGCATTATTACAATTTTGTCATACCCCCAACTTTAACATTACCCTGCTACAACAAGCTTTGCCCCTACACCCCTGAATATCACAAGAGCCCCTTTATGTTTTCTTATAGACTGGATTACAATTGGATTATAAATCTTTATGTCGTTCGTTGTTGTGCGACGGTGGTGCACAACGCATGAATTGCTGACGAAAGGCAGACATTTGAATGCGTTCCCTACAGTTTTGTAACTGTACTGTATGGTGATTGGTTATCTATCAGATTATTCATTGTCGTACAATTCGTCCTCCACCCACACATACCGCTCATACGTTTCGGTGGGCTGTATGTGGCTGGCGCAGAAGTAGCGGAGGGCGTCGGGGGCGTGGGTTATCTCGTGTGGCTCGGTGGCGGCGTCGGAGGGGTTTCGCTTGTCGTGACATAGTAGCGGTAGTGTACGTATCAGGTTTGTGCATCCGCTGAATATCCTAAGACGTGGCTCACCTACGTCCGATTTCAGCCACTCACGTAGCGACAGCCAGCCCGACACCCTACTATTCGGCGCTTTAGTCAGGACAATACCGTGCTCGAAGAACAGTTCCGCCGCACTTTTCCCTGTCTCCTGACGTGAGTTCCAAAGGTCAGGTGGTGCTAGGTAGGTGTTTGCGACTATGCCGCTGTTTTGGATCTCCGCCGCCGCTTCGCTTATGATAAGTCCCTTTTTATATAGCTCCCTAAACACATATGCGCTCCCCTGCTCGTCCACCGCTATAAAGTAGCCTGCAAGCATGTCAAGCCCATAGTCCATCGTAAAGTAGACATTCCACCGTGGCGGTATCGCAAACGGCTGTATCACATGTTTTACCACGTCAAACTCGGTGAGGTATCGACCTGACAACACATTCCAGTCGCCGTGTAGCCACGCTCTTTTTAGCTCATCGGGCAGACCCTCAAGCATGGCGACATATCCCGGGTCGGAGGTGGTGAGAGCGTGATTGTCATACACACCTGCCGCTATAAACTCGTAATCGTCCGAGTGTTCGCCGCTACGGTATTCTCTGTCTATGAATAACCGTTTTACCCACTCATGTCCCACACCACCGGGGTTACAGGTGAGGTAAAACCGCTTGGGGAAGTCGTTTGCTCCACGCAGACAGGCGGTCAGCGTCTTAAACTGAAGCTCGCTGAACTGGGTGGCTTCGTCCATGAAAATAACGTCGTACTCCTGCCCTTGGTAGCGCAGTACATCGCCCTCGCTGTCGCAGTAGCCGAACTTTAGACGACTTTTGTTTTGAAAGTTAAAACACTTCTCGCTGTCCTTGTACACCGCTACACCATCCAGCTCGGACAGTAGCGGTATGATGTGGTTTTCACGCACTTCGGGGTAGCTTCGGCGCAGAATAAGCACCTTTATGCCCGAATATGTACCGCAGAGCATCATCGCCTTCTTGCGGACTGCCCACGATTTTCCACCGCCTCTCGCTCCACCGTACGCCACAAATCTACGGCTCGCCAGAAAAAACAGCTTCTGCTTCTCGTTGGGGACTGCGCCCTTCTTACTTGCCATACTTCTTCACCGCTCCGTCCAGCGTGATTATCACATCCGCTTTATCGTCGCCGTCAAACAATCCCAGTAGCTTAGAGCACAGCTCGGACGCTTTCAGCCTATCCACCGTCCGTTCGCTGTCACACCGCATTATACTGCTCCAAAAGGCGGCAATTTCTCCTCTGTCCGCTATGGCTTGATGCTTAGGCGGTGCGTCTGACTCGGTGACGGCTTTGATGGGTTGGGTGGGGTTTGGCTTTGTGGTTGTCTTTGGCTTGTTTGACTTTTTCGTCTTGCTGTGGACGGTGAGCCCATGCGGTTCGGTGGTTTCGTCGTTGTTGGGCGGTGCTGTGTGGCTGTCCGACACATCACGTTTTGTGAGTGATGTTCCGCCCTCAAAAAAAGATATCTGCTCACCGTCTTCTTTGTCATCTCCTGCCGAGAGAAGCTGCACGACAGTGTCGTCCTTTAGTAGCTGTATGTAGGCATTGTCGGGGTTTTTGTAGCCTGCCAGACGTATAGCGGTCTGTGCGTCCTCCCCCGACAGGCACAGTTCTATAAAACGCTGACGCTTGGTTATGTTGCCCATTACCGTACCTCCTTGTTATCACTTTGTGTAATATTATCACATTATGTGAAGTTTGTCAACACAATTTGTGATGGTTATTGCGAAACGGTAGAGCATGAAGCTACAAATGGGAATTATCAGGTGAGCGTTCCCCCATCTCCCCCTAAACCGTGCTAAAACAACAACGTCGGGGCGCCCGCCGACTTGCGGTCTGTCGGCGACGCTCACCCCCACATTC
>CAYJIK010000143.1:0-2375 GCA_964370205.1 uncultured Oscillospiraceae bacterium
TATGGTGACGCCGGGCGGTCAGGCTGTGGAGCGGCGGGCGACCCGGACGTTTTTATTTACGTTTGTTCCCTCTGCGAGCTAACATCACACCTTCTCTACCGAGGTGGGGGTGAAAACGTAAGTGTTAGCCATGTTAGGTGGGGGCGGTGTCTCGTCAGTGAAAATAGGAAACGGACAAAAACACCCTACCTCTCCCGTCTTCTCTCTGTACACATCCCTTGTAGGGGCGACCCCATGTAGCCAACTACCTAAACATAGCATTTGGTAGGGGACGCAAGCTTTGCGTGTAGCCTTTCCACGCACCACTCACTCCTCCACGTCCACTTTCTCGTTTCCATATCCTTGGATGATGGCTGTGGTGTCACGGTTTGCCCTACTACCCTCAGTCCCACACAGAACACTTGGGTGCATACCCTACAACAACAATCCGCCATATCTGCAGTGTCCTCTCGCCATACAACTCCCGAACCTTCTTCACCCCAAACTAAGAAAAATTTTTGAAACCTATTGAAAAGTATACAAAAAAGGTATATAATAAATTCGTAATAGCAAACTACTCTGTTTACAATATAAAATTCAAAAAGGAAGAAGGTTAGACATCATATGAACAAGCTGATATACATGGATAATTCTGCTACTACTCCTGTTACGGAGACGGTGCTAAAAGCCATGTTACCCTACTTCTCGGAATCATACGGCAACCCTTCAAGCGTGTACGGGATAGCACGAAGCAGTAAAACAGCTATGGACGAAGCTCGTGAGAAGGTTGCGAAAGCGATAAATGCTACAGCGAGTGAGATCTACTTCACAGGTAGCGGCACAGAGTCGGATAACTGGGCTATAAAAGGCGTAGCCGAGGCGAGAGCTGCATCGGGTAAGAAGCACATAATCACCACAAACTTTGAGCATCACGCTGTTTCTCATACCATGGAGGTGCTAAAAAAGCAGGGCTTTGAGATAACAGAGATTGAGATAGACGACAAAGGTCTGATAACAGCGGAGCAGGTGAAAAATGCGCTGCGTGACGATACTGCACTGGTTAGCATTATGTACGCTAATAACGAGATTGGGACAGTGCTGCCTATAGCGGAAATCGGTAAGCTTTGCCGTGAGCGTAAGGTGCCTTTCCACACCGACGCTGTACAAGCTGTCGGCAATATACCTGTGGATGTGGTGGCGGACAATGTGGACTTGCTCACCATCTCCGCACATAAGCTGGGTGGCCCTAAGGGTGTGGGTGCGCTTTATGTCCGCAGAGGTATTGCAATTCGCAACCTCATTGACGGTGGCGCACAGGAAAAAACACGTAGAGCAGGCACCGAGAATGTCCCCGGCATTGTGGGGCTTGGTGTGGCGATAGAGGAAAGCATCGCAAATATGGAGAAGCACTCAGCGCATAAACAAGCACTGCGTGAGCACTGCATTGACCGTGTTTTAGCGGAGATACCAAAAAGCCAGCTAAACGGCGACAGAGTGAAGCGTCTCCCCGGTAACGCCAACTTCTCGTTCATGGGCGTTGAGGGTGAGGGCATACTGCTAATGCTGGACATGAACGGCATCTGCGTATCATCCGGTTCAGCGTGTACGTCCGGCTCGCTCGACCCCAGCCACGTGCTTATGGCGCTCGGACTGGAGCATGAAGTGGCGCACGGTTCGGTAAGAGCGACATTCAGCATAGAAAACACCATGGAAGATGTCGACTTCTTCGTGGACACGCTAAAGACCACACTGGAAAGACTGAGAGCGATGTCCCCACTTTGGGATAAGATGTAGCAAAGGTTAGGCAATTAAGCTTTAGTATAAAAATCGCAAACGGCGGTGTGAGTACTCACAGTTCGCTGTCAGCGGTTTCACATAAGAAAGGAACGGTCACACAATGTATTCAATGAAAGTTATGGATCACTTCTCAAACCCTCGCAATGTCGGCGAACTGCCGGATGCGGATGCTGTCGGCGAAGTAGGTAACGCCACCTGTGGTGACATCATGCGTATGTACCTAAAGTTAGACGGCGACGTGATAACCGATGTCGGCTTTAAGACATTTGGTTGTGGTGCGGCGATAGCGACAAGCTCGATGGCAAGCGAGATGATAAAGGGTAAAACCATCGCAGAAGCTCTAAAGCTGACCAACAAGGCGGTTATGGAAGCTCTTGATGGACTGCCACCTGTAAAGGTTCACTGCTCGGTGCTTGCAGAACAAGCAATAAAGGCGGCGATATCCGACTTCTACATCAAGCAGGGTATAGACCCAGTGCCGATTGTCGGCGAAATACAAGAGGTTGATCACGACCACGGTATGGATCACCATTTTTAAGGTTGTAATATAATAAAAGGGTCTGTGACGAAATAGAATTAATTTTGTTAATTTGACGAAA
>CAYJIK010000144.1:0-2360 GCA_964370205.1 uncultured Oscillospiraceae bacterium
GGGTAGAGCATTATTTTATGGACGTGACAATATTCAGCTGCACGGCGGCGGTCGCATTTTGGGAGGCGTGCATTCGCACAGGGCTTGTCCACTCCAACAGCCGCCACAAAGAATTTTTCGAGATGGCAACGACAAATGCGCAGATATTGACGCACACAGGTGAGGTAGTATATACTTCTGAAAATGCATTGCCACTCACACAGGAAGATTTCGAAACACTAAAAGAGCGCAAAGTCACCGATTATGATAAAAACACACTGCTACATATCTCACCAATCAAGGGTGGTTATGTGGCATGGAGTAGCGATGTATCGGGGATGAAAAGTGCGATAGGTGAGCTTCTACAGTTCAATGAAAACCTGTATGAAGAAATTAATAGGTTGTCTTACGAAAATGGGCGAAAGGAAGAAACAGCAAGAAGCCAAAAGTTGAGCGAGTTACAGAGCATTTTACTGACTGAAACACTGCCACACAGCGAAAAAATTAAAAATACGGTAATGGCATATGAAAACTCCACACTCGAAGGCATGAAGGACTTGCTCTTTGAAGCGACTATAATATTGGCATATCTAAAGCGCAAAGTGAGCTTGATTTTAACCGAACAAACAGAAAAGTGTATATCTACAGCGGAGATACAAAGATCATTTTTGGAGATTTTCGGTCTACTTAAATTTTACGGAAGAAAGTGCACTATAAACATACTACAAAGTTTTGATATGAGTTTAAGCGTATCAATGCTATGTTATGACCTCTTTCAAAAAGTGCTTGAAAAATATGGGTATAGGTTTTATGCGCTCTATGTCACTTTTAATCAGAACATTGACCAAACAATCTTTACTATCACCATCGAAAACAATGATAACGTCAACGCTGATGATCTGTTGCAATTTGAAACACAAAAAATATCAACTTTAAAAGGCAAGATTAGGATTGTAAAAGAGCCTCAAAGCTACTATTTTTCGCTGATATTTCCGCCCTGCTAATTGCTGTGGCAAGAGCAGAGCCCTTGCGTTATAATTGAAACCGGAAAAGAAAGGGGGGTGCCGTAGTTGACATTTACATCATTAACCACAAATGCCGAAGGGATTGTCGCAGCGATTGTAACGCTTGGTTTCTTGGCTGTGACCTTGGCGCTTATTACTAATATTACAGCTAAAAAGAATAAAGAAACCGTGGGTGCGCTATCCTTTTTACTTTTTTTGATTACAGTCGACCTCACGGCACTTATAGAGTTTATAGACTTTTCAAGTCCATCGGACAGGACTGTTTTTTCACCCCTTGCTGAAATGATAAATGCTATCCCGTACCCCATTCATATTATTCTAGGTATTGTTTCGGTGTGGATTTCAGTGTACAGTATCTATAAAGCGTATAAGGCGGACAAGGACAGTATAAGCGGCTTTACAATCAAAGAAGCGCTTGAGAGTTTACCGACCGGCATTGCCTTTGTATCGGAGGACAACACAATTCACCTCTCAAACAAGATTATGCACAATCTGTGTAAGGAGCTAGCCGGTAAAGACCTCATTAGCGGCATAGACATTTGGGGTGAGCTTTGTCGGCTTAGAAGCAGTAACAAATGTGTCATTGACGAGAAACACCCTGCCTTTAAATTAAATGACGGTAAAGTATGGCAGTTTTCAAAGACTGCACAGGGGTGGCACACAGGTGATTACATAGAGATAAAAGCCACCGACATCACAGAACTGTACGGCCTTAGAGAGCATACGAGAGAGTTTGGCGATGCGCTTACACATAGACAGGAGCGGCTGAAAGCGCTCACGACTATCATTGAGAGCAGTACAGCGGAGGAGATAGCGGTCACAATGAAAGTGGGCTTTCACGACAACTTTGGAAATCTGATTACACTCACCAAAGAAATGCTCAGAGAAACACCGGAAAACGGAGAAATAGGGGACATCGCAGGGCGCTTTGCCGTGATTGGCGACATCATAACCGACCTGACCAGTGACCAAAATCAAGACTTGTCGCTTGAGGAAATACAAAAGTTTGGCGAAAGGCTCGGCTGTGAGGTTGTGATAAGCGGAGAGCTATCAGTAGATGGCGAACACAAAAACACCATACTGCTCTGCATTAACGAAGCACTCAAGAACGCCTACACCCACGGGGACGCAGACAAAATCACCGTAACCATCAACGAAACCACAGAAAACATAACTGTCACCATACACAACGAAACTAAAACCCCACTATCCGAAATATCCGAGGGCGGCGGGCTGACAGGTCTGCGGCAACGGGTGGAACATGCAGGTGGTAGTTTCAGGATAATGACGTATGACGGGGTGACGATGGAAATTAAGCTAAACAAAGATATAGCACGGAGGAATGGTAATGTATAA
>CAYJIK010000145.1:0-2343 GCA_964370205.1 uncultured Oscillospiraceae bacterium
CGGTCACATAGGACCGCCCCTACAAGGTTTGGTCAAATTAACGAAATCAATTCTATTTCGTCACAGACCCTTTTTGTTATTTAAACACCTAAAAGCGCGCTATTATCTGCGGTTTCTGCCGCCTTTTTTTGGTTCGGGTTTTGCTTCTTCTGTAGCGGCTTCTTCCTCTTTCGCAGCTTCTTCAGTGACTTCTGCCACTGCTTCTGCTACTTCTCCGCTTTCCTCTGCAGCCGCTTCTACTACTTCTTCGGGAGCTGCTTCAGCAGGGACTTCCTCTGCCTTTGGTTCTTCGATAGGCTTAGCTGCAGGAGCTTTAACCTCAAGGACAGGTGACGGATCGTAGTCGAACCACTCGTCTGTCTGTAGAGGTTTTAGGAATGTTGTGGTTGCATTCTTGACATACAGCTTGGGATAGCTCAGGTTTTTAGCGTGAGTTGCCATAGCCTCGGGGGAGGAGAACTTGAGGAGCAGACCGAAACCGGGCGCCTCTTCTCCATCTTTACCGCAGAAGCTGTACAGGCTTATCGCTTGCATTTCACTGCCGCACAGAGGCTTCATAGCCTCAAGCCAGCTGATAATCTCAACTTCTTCCTGCTTCTTGGTATTGCCTTCGCTGACATTCCAAAGAATCAGTTTATAAAAGCCTTCACCCTCGGAGCTATAATTTATCCATGACTCCTTAGCGGCAGGCACCATGTACTCTATGCCCACGGTATCGGTGTTAAAAAGCTTGTATGGATCTAGGTTGTTGTATTCACTGTACACACCATCGTCGCTCTCTAGGCTTTCCTGCTTGCGAGCCTTGTAAGCGTGGTGTCCTTCGCAGTTATTGTACTCAAAAATCATAGCATACTTGCTCTTAGCTTCACCGCCCTGAGTGGACATCACAAAGTGACGAGCGCTTACCCATTCGGAAAACAGCTTGTCCTTGTTGCTTTTAACGTAGTTAAACCACGCCTTTATCATGTCGCTATGTGCAGCTTCGGTAGCGTCAGCGGCGAGTTCCCAAGTTTCATATTCAAAAAATTTCATGTTTGATACCCTCCTATTCCAACAGTATTATTGTGTTCTATTATAACAAATAAATGTCACTTTGTAAAACACTTTTTTTGTCTTTTCGTCCCTAGCTATAACAATTCGGCTTTGAGTGAAGAATTAGGAATTGGAATAGAAAGGTGGCGTTGTCTACAGTGAGCTGAGTTAGTGAATAGGATGGAGCGTGCACAACAGGAAATAAGTGTGTCCATCGATAGTTACAACAGCGGTTGTTGGTGTAACCGTGGAGTAATTTTGTAGGGCAAGGGTTCTACTCTTGCTGTCGCCGTTAGATCTGCCCAAACTACAGTTACAACTGTAGTTGTGATGGCGGTAAGAGCAGAGCCCTTACCCTACAGGGGAATGTTAGGCAAATCGGGTTGGTGCTTCTGCCGTTACCCTAGGGTCACCCCTACAATCAACGGTAAAACTCACCTTGTATTGACACTTCACCCGAGGATAGCGTCAATTCCTTACCGTCTGTCAACAATACCGTCAGTGCGCCGTCCTCACCGATGGACACCGCTTTGCCGAGCATGTCCTCACCGCCCAGTGTGAACGAAACCTCTTTTCCTATAACAATGGAATGTCGGCGGTATTCTTCCATAAATGTGCCGTCACGCAAACTGTCAAGCCCACTGTAGAACTGTGACGCCACCTCTGCGATAAGGCGCTCCCTTTGGTGGGAGATGGGCTGGGAGTCTGCTATGACTGCGCCTGCTTTGTGTCGGATGTCGGAGGGGTAGTCGGAGGGGTACAGGTTTATGCCAATCCCGACAATTGCGACACGACTCGACACGTTTTTACCGTCCGCAGTCCCTTCCACCAGTATTCCGCATACCTTCCTGCTGTCCAGTAACAGGTCGTTCACCCATTTGATGCTCGGTGATTTTCCTGTAACTACTGCAATGGCACGTCGCACGACGGTAGCGGTGTAGGTGGTGATAAGGGGGACTGCCTGCAGTGCGTCCTCTCGGTGTATAATGCTCATGTACACACCGTTTTGTGTAGGGGAGTAGAAACTACGTCCCTGCCTACCTTTGCCTGCGGTTTGGTTGTCCGCTGTGACTATAGCGCAGTCGCCGTCTGACAGGTCCCTTGCTACTGTATTGGTGGAAGTCACCGTGTCAAACACGGCTATGCGCCCACGAAGCCACAGTAATGTCGGTGGCAGATAACTTTCAATAATCGCCCTGTCGAGTGGCGTGTTTTCGCTGTTGATTGTGTTATTGCTCTGCATTTTGTCACAGCCTTTCGGAGAATGTATGCTTTATTCTATCACGATGTGTGGAGGTTGGCAAGGTGGGG
>CAYJIK010000146.1:0-2292 GCA_964370205.1 uncultured Oscillospiraceae bacterium
GCCATGCGACTTTCCACCTCGTTTGGACTTGAGGTTGTGGCGCTCTTTCCATGGGGGTGGTTTTTGTGTTACTTTCCTGTCGCCATGCGACTTTCCACCTCGTTTGGGTTTTAGGTTGTGGCGCTCTTTCCATGGGGGTGGTTTTTGTGTTACTTTCCTGTCGCCAGCGACGTTCCACCTCGTTTGGGTTTTAGGTTGTGGCGCTCTTTACATGGTAATATTTTTCATGTTACTTTCCTGTCGCCAGCCTGCCTATTCTTTCTGCCATCGCCTCTGCCGATTCGTTGTCGGGCAGAATGAGCAAAAAGGTATCATCGCCTGCTATTGTTCCTATGACTTCGGAAAACTCCACCGTGTCCAGTGCGGCACAGGCGGCGTTCGCCATGCCCGTTAGGCATTTTACTACAACAAGGTTTTGAGCGTTTTTCACCGAGACGATAGACTCTGAAAATATAGTAGCAAATTTGTGTGAAAGCGCGATGCCGTCCTTCGACTCCTTGAGTACAAAGCGGACTTTTCCGCTCTTATCCCTCATCTTCACCAGTCCAAGCTCCCTTATATCACGAGAAACGGTAGCTTGTGCCACCGGAAAGCCTGAACGTCTTAGCGCTTCGGTGATATCGTCCTGTGTGCCGAGACCGCCCTCTGCCACCAGTTGTAATAGTCTTGCCTGCCTTTTTTCCTTCATGTTAACTATCTCCTTTCTGCGTTTGTAATTTTGTATTATGATTACCGAACCTGTGAGATAGACGGTTAGCAGGGTAGGTCGGTAGAGTGAGAAACAAAATTAGGGGGTGTTTTATAAGCCACCCTTGCTTTCTGCAGCGTGTTTTGCATTGTATTGTGGATATGTGGTCATTTATCAGATTTTATGGGATTTTAATCTATCCCAATAATTAATAAAAATACAGTATATCATAAGTGTGGGGTTATCTTCTTGTGCCGAGTTTTAAGTTTAGTGAGTTGTACAGGCTGTTGTCGTGTAGCGACACAAACGTCGAGTGTATCGGGGAGATTTCAATTGAGAGATGGTCACCGCTCTGTATGCAGTCCACCTGTTTTCCGTCAATAGCCACTTCCATGCGGTCATCGTTGTTCACCACAGATGAGCGAAGCACCAGCTTGTCCGACGGGCTAAACACTATTGAGCGCCCGTAAAGCGAGTGTGGGCATATCGGAGTCATCACTATAGCGTCCACTTTCGGGTCGAGTATAGGGCCTCCTGCGGATAGTGAATAAGCGGTTGAGCCTGTTGGGGTAGCGAATATAATGCCGTCTGCTCTGTATTCACCCACCTGATAGCCGTTACGGAGTATCTCTATGTCGACAATCTGGCCAAGTGAACGGCTTATTACGACATCGTTTATGCAGTGGTATGTCACCTTACCTTCACCCATGTCGCCCTTGTACACGGTACAAGCAATCACCATGCGCTTTTGCAGTTCATAGTCACCGACCAGTAGCCTATCTATTGGAGAGAGGTCGGAAGCTTCCACCTGTGAGAGGAAACCCATGCGTCCGGCATTTACACCGAGTACCGGTTTGTTAAAGGCGAGTGCTTTTTTCGCACAGTGAAACACCGTGCCATCACCACCCACCGCCACAGCGATGTCACACATCTGCATTAGTGTATCCAGCTTGTCGGAAATCACATTTTCACTCTCCGGTACCAAGTAGGTATACTGCTCCTCAAGTAACACATTTGCACCTTTACTTACAAATCTGTGGGCTAGTTCTGCCACACACTCCATTGAAGCAGGGCGTCCTGAATTTGGTAGTAGAAATATATTCATATAAACCTCTGTGTGTTATTAGTATAGTGTTGTTTTGTATTAGTGGGTATCGTTGTTTAATGTGTTGTGTGCGTTCTCTACCACCTCAGTGGGGTTTATTATCTGTTCAGCACATTCACACTTTTTTAGTAGCAGTAAATATTCGATGTTGCCTTCGGGGCCTTTTATTGGGGAGTATGTCGCCGCCATCGGTGTGAAGCCGTTTTCCACTGCGCTCTCCATTACCTTTTCAAGCACTTCGGCGTGTACCTTTGCACTCTTAACCACACCCTTTTTCCCGACATGCTCACGCCCTGCTTCAAACTGTGGCTTCACAAGGCAGACCACTAAACTGTCGGGGGCGAGTATGCTGTGGACAGCCGGGAGCACCTTTGATATTGAGATAAAGGACAGATCCATGGTAGCAAACTGTGGGGTGAAAGGTAGCATGTCGAGGGTTAGGTAGCGGACGTTGGTGCGCTCCATGTTTATGACTCGCTCGTCGGTTCGGAGTGTCCAC
>CAYJIK010000147.1:0-2172 GCA_964370205.1 uncultured Oscillospiraceae bacterium
GGTGTAGGTAGCGTAACCAAGAACGTAGGGGGAGTGGCCATCTGCCCAAGGGGCAGAAAGAAAGCGGGCTCAGCCTTTGGGGCTGAGCCCGCTTTCTTAGTCGGTGCCGAGCACCGACATGGCCACTCCCCCTACGTTCTTGGTTACGCTGCCGTCCTGTGATGGACGGGCGTGAAAATCCCACAAAACACCACCTACAAAATCCTCAAACCTCGGATTCTTTCTACCCTCACCCACTCAGCTCTTGACAAACTGTCGTTACTCGGATATACTGATGGTGTTACTGTTTCAGGGCGGGGTGAGAGTCCCCACCGGCGGTGAGCGATAGGTTAGTGCATTAAAACACATGATATTGCTACATATGCTATCTATCGTAAGTCCGTGAGCCGATATGCTTGATGTTAAAACTAAAGTGTTTAGGCCGATTTGGTGCAATTCCAAAACCGACGGTATAGTCCGGAGGAGAGAGACAGAAAACATCTGCATTCCGTTGCGTGTCCCATGTTTTCATGGTGGTATGTCTGCGTGTTTGTGTATAGCTGTTGTCCTTTAAACACGGCTTGGATGTTTTTTGATCTCCTACGACAGTAGGAGTTTTTTTATTGCCATTTGCGAAGACTGCGAGGTCTTCCGCCACGCAAAGAAAGGAAAGTTTCAATGAACACAAGTGTAAAAACAAGGTATCTCACGTTGATGGCTCTGTTTACCGCCATCTCCATCGCATTGGTATATGCGGTCCGTATCCCTATGTTTGCTCCTTTTCTGGAGTATGACCCGGCGGATATCACCATTTTTATCGCCACCATTGCGTTCGGTATACCCTCGGGGCTGATGCTCACTGTTGCGGTGTCGATTATACAAGGGTTTACCGTCAGTGCAAGTTCGGGGATTATCGGTATCGTCATGCATATTGTGGCGACAGGTAGCTTTGTTGTGGTTTGTGGACTGGTGAATAGGCGGAAGAACACTACCCCCCATCTGATCGCCGCACTCGTGGCAGGGTCGCTGACCATGACCGCCGTGATGGTTGGCATGAACCTCGTGCTCACTCCGATATTTATGGGTAGCTCGGTGGAAACGGTTGTTGAGATGCTTGTACCGATTATCATTCCGTTCAACCTTGTCAAATCCACCATAAACGCTTGGGGTGCATTTATGATATACAGCTTTATCAAAAAACCCCTCGAGAGATACGATGTTTCAAAGATACACTCATAATCAACGCAAAAAACAGCGGACATGTGTCCGCTGTTTTTTTATCAAAACTGCTACGACCGCGAATGTCCCCACACATTTGACAAACAATCCCCTGTCAGCCCAACCACTGATCGAATAGCCTATTGGGGAGTCCCATCATAGTTATCAACCGTCGGATTGACTTGTGATATGTATGGCGAGTTCCTGTGGTGTTAGTAGGAGGATGTCGGGGCGGTCTTTGGCGAAGGTGTCGCATATGTACTTGCACTCCTCGCTCATGCCCATGTCCACTACCACCAAACGGCCACGTCCCAGCCACCTGTCACGGTTTAGTGACATATAACTACGGCGCAACAGCTCCTCCGGCTCGCTTACGCCCTCTGTCACCGTGACCACGCTGTAGTGCCCCACTGCGCTTTTGCTTTTCGAGAAGCAGGAGAGCAGCATATCCGCCACCGAGATAATCCCCACCGCCACCAAAACCCCTACCACTATATTAAGCGCCACCGTATACATTACCACCGCTCCTTTCCTGTTTTGGTTTTGTATACTACCATAGTATGGAGAGGAGCCTCGGTGTGTTAACGAAAAGAGGGTTGACGGCTGGGTTTGTGACAAAGATGAGGATAGTGCCCACTTGAAGCAGTTATGGACTTTTAAAAGGGCGCTTGCTAACGGTGGACACGTCGGCACAGGGTGTGTACGTACATTTTCTTTGTTGGAAAATCGCTTTTAATGATGGTGCATCAAGAGGTGTCGTCGTTAAATTTCAAGGAGCGTACGACGTAGATAATAACATTAACAAAGAAGGAAGAAAGAGTGATTAAGTGGTATGGAAGTGGGTGCTCGGGTCCGGAGGTAGCGTAAATAAGAACGTCGGGGCAGAAGCCGTCCACCCAAGGGGTGGAAACGAACAAAGTCAGCCCCGAAGGGCTGACTTTGTTCGTTAGTCGGTGCTAGCACCGACACGGCTTC
>CAYJIK010000148.1:0-2150 GCA_964370205.1 uncultured Oscillospiraceae bacterium
CCCAGGCGGGCTGGTGGAGGCACGGTCGCACACGTAGGTGCGCCCCTACGGATTGAATGTTTAGGGCTGTCCACCCATCTTCACGTCCTAGCTATCACCCCCACCGAACATGGTGTAAACCATTACGTCACCGCCCTCTCTCGGCGGCGGAGCCCTACCGTTCGGGCTTCCCCCCCACCCCCCACCGCTAACCTCATCACCGAACGTCAAACCTCCACTCGCCTTACGTCTCCGACCACAGAGGGAAGCGTGCGGAATGGGGGGCGGGCGGATATGGATATGACCGTTTTGCGGTCATTATGTGCCCCTACAAAGCCAAAAACAACAACGATAGACCAAAATGTCTGCCCACAGAAAGGATAGTTATACACATGGAAAACAAAAACATACGCCTTTTCACCTCGGAATCGGTCACAGAGGGTCACCCCGACAAGCTCTGTGACAAGATTTCCGATGCTATACTGGACGAAGTACTGGCGAAGGACCCTGACGCTCGTGTGGCGTGTGAGTGTACCGCTACAACGGGCATGGTGCTTGTAATGGGCGAAATCTCCACCAACTGTTATGTGGACATCCCCCGTGTAGTGCGTGACGTTATACGTGAAGTGGGGTACACACGAGCAAAGTACGGCTTTGACGCTGACAGTTGCGCCGTTATCACCTCGATAAACGAGCAGTCCGCTGACATCGCCCTGGGTGTGGACAACGCCATGGAAAACCGCTCCGGCAGTGACGATGAGCACAGCCTTATAGGTGCAGGTGACCAAGGCATGATGTTCGGCTACGCCTGCGACGAAACCCCTGAGCTTATGCCACTGCCTATACACCTCTCTCACCGTCTTGCGGAGAAACTGGCGGCGGTTCGCAAGTCGGGACTGCTACCCTACCTTCGCCCCGACGGCAAGACACAGGTGACGGTAAGGTACGAGAACGACCGACCTGTCGCAGTGGACACTGTGGTACTGTCCACACAGCACGCCCCCGAGGTGTCACAGGAGACGCTGTACACCGACATTAAGCGTGAGGTCATAGACGAGGTTATACCGTCCACCCTTATGAGTGAGGACACAAAGCTGTTCATAAACCCGACAGGACGCTTTGTCACAGGCGGCCCAACAGGGGACAGCGGTCTGACAGGGCGCAAAATAATAGTGGACACCTACGGCGGTTACTCACGTCACGGCGGTGGAGCGTTCTCAGGGAAAGACCCGACTAAGGTAGACCGCTCGGCGGCGTATGCGGCAAGGCAGATAGCTAAAACAGTGGTTGCCGCAGGCATTGCTAAGCGTTGCGAAGTGCAGATAGCGTATGCCATAGGGGTTGCACACCCTGTTTCGGTCATGGTGGACACCTTTGGAACAGGCAGATACGCTGACAGCGTCATCTCGGAAGCGGTGACAAAGCTGTTTGACCTCCGCCCCTCCGCCATAATAGAACGCCTCGACCTCAAAAAGCCCATCTACCGCAATCTGGCTGCTTACGGCCATATGGGTAGAGAGAACCTCGGCGTAAAGTGGGAAAACACCGACAAGGCGGAAGAACTTCTTGAGCTTTTAGCTAAGTAAAATAACTATTCGGGCGGATAATATCCGCCCGAACTACCCCTCGTTACCAAAAAGAGCCAATACCCTCCGTAGGGGCGACCTGCGGTCGTCCGTTTATATCAGGATGTATTTAAAAAATGCAATCCTCGGGCAACCAAAACATGACCGTTTTGCGGTCATTATGCCCCCCTACACTTGACAGCTAAACAGTCATAACTATGACCATTCCTTTCTGTAAGTTTTGTGCGGTTTTTGTGGCATATCGTTAATATGTCACAAAAAATGAGGCTGTGCCGAAGAGCACAAAACTACGAGTTTGAAAATCTTATTTTCAAACTTACCCCCTACACCCCCTCTATCCTAATTACTAATTACTAACTACTAATTCCTAATTAAACAAAGGACGGTGACACCATGTACCTACACCTAGGCGGCGACATTGTAATAAAACAGCAGGACATAGTGGGCATGTTCGACATTGAGAACACCACCGTCTGTGCCATTACAAAACAGTACCTCAAGTACAGCGAAGAGCGCATGTGGATAACAAACGTCTCAGAGGACATCCCACGCTCGTTTATAGTCACCCACAGCCCCTACGGTATA
>CAYJIK010000149.1:0-2059 GCA_964370205.1 uncultured Oscillospiraceae bacterium
ACCTTCCTAAAGGTAGACCCTGAACTTGTTGTGCCAAATCAAACAAAATCAGTGCGAGAGGGTGCAATACGTGCCAGCGGCTGGTACTTTGACGGCGGTATAGCGTCCATGTACTACGAAGGGCTTGCACGACATTATAAATTCTCACTTGATGTGCCATTTAAAGAACTGCCAAAGAAGGCGAAGGACGTACTTTTGTACGGCACGGGTGGTGAAAAGATACAGGTTCAGAGGGAACTCGGGACAATGCAAGGTAGCTACTACACACCGTTTGAAGGTGTGGTAAACAACCTCGAGCGTCGCTTTAGGGAGACAGGTTCCGAGTGGATGAAAGAGGAGATATCCTCGTTTATGAACGCTGAACTATGTCCCGACTGTAAGGGGAAGCGACTAAACAAGATATCCCTTGCGGTTACTGTAGGCAAGCTAAACATATCGCAGCTTTGTGACCTGTCCATCGAGGACAGTTTTGAATATATCGAGAGCCTTGTGCTCAGCGAAAAAGAAACGCTTATTGCTCGCCAGATAGTCAAGGAGATAAAGGAGCGTCTTGGCTTCTTGCGCAGTGTGGGGCTAAACTACCTCACATTGTCCCGAACATCGGGGACACTGTCAGGTGGCGAGAGCCAACGTATACGCCTTGCTACCCAGATAGGGTCGTCGCTGATGGGCGTACTTTATATACTGGATGAGCCGAGCATAGGACTACACCAACGTGACAACGCAAGGTTAATCGACACGCTAAAGCGTCTGCGTGACCTTGGTAACACACTGATTGTTGTCGAGCATGACGAAGATACAATGCTAGCGGCTGACTTTATCGTGGATATCGGCCCCGGTGCAGGTGTTCACGGCGGTGAAGTTGTGTACGCAGGCGGTCTTGACGACATAGTTAACTGCGAACGTTCGCTCACAGGTAAATATCTAAGCGGACAGGAAAAAATACCTGTCCCCACCGAGCGCAGGAAAGGCAACGGTTCTGAACTGAAAATTGTGGGTGCGTCGCATAATAACCTAAAAAATGTAAGCGTAACCATACCACTCGGGACATTCACAGTAGTCACAGGTGTTTCAGGTTCGGGGAAAAGTTCACTGATAAACGAGATCCTCTACAAGCGACTTGCTTCCAATCTAAACGGCGCACGTACAAAACCGGGCAAACATAAAGATGTTTTAGGCGAGGAAGCGCTTGATAAAATCATAGCTATCGACCAGTCACCGATAGGAAGAACCCCACGTTCAAACCCGGCAACCTATACAGGAGTATTCACTGATATCCGTGAGGTCTTCGCTCAGACTAACGAAGCGAAGATGCGAGGGTTTGCGAACGGACGTTTTTCCTTCAATGTTAAAGGTGGACGTTGCGAAGCATGCCAAGGTGATGGTATAATAAAGATAGAGATGCACTTTTTGCCTGATGTCTACGTACCGTGTGAAGTATGTAAGGGTAAGCGGTATAATAGAGAGACACTTGAAGTAAAATATAAGGGTAAGACAATATCCGACGTGCTTAACATGACCTGTGAGGAAGCTCTTGAATTTTTCGAGAACATCCCTAAGATAAGACGACGACTCACCACGCTAAACGAAGTAGGGCTTGGGTATATAAAACTCGGGCAAAGCTCCACAACATTATCCGGCGGTGAAGCGCAGAGGGTAAAGCTTGCGACCGAGCTTTCAAAGAGGGCAACAGGGCGCACAATCTATGTACTGGACGAGCCGACGACAGGCCTACACGTGGCAGATGTCCATAAGCTCACCGAGGTACTACACAAGTTAACAGACAGCGGAAATACCGTTGTTGTTATAGAGCACAATCTTGATGTCATTAAAATCGCTGACCGTGTCATAGACCTAGGCCCTGAGGGGGGCGATAAGGGAGGCGAGATAGTGGCGGAGGGCACACCGGAGGAGGTAGCGAAGAATAAGCGCTCCTACACCGGCCATTACCTGAAGAAAGTGCTCAAATAGTGCCGTGTGACAGCGACCGATTTGGGCGTCATCACGGGTCACTATTCGGCAGTCAAAAATAAAATATTGGGAGGATTACAATGAAGAA
>CAYJIK010000150.1:0-1979 GCA_964370205.1 uncultured Oscillospiraceae bacterium
CGCTCAAACCCGCATGGTTACTGGGTTTCTTGACTTCAAAATGTCATTCCCACTCAATAGTCCCCGGAGGCTTCGACGTTACGTCGTACACCACTCTGCCTATGCCCCTCACCTCATTGAGGATGCGGTTGGAGGTGGTTTCTAGGGTCTCGTAGGGGATTTTTGCCCATTTTGCGGTCATGAAGTCGGTGGTGGTTACGCCGCGGAGAGCTAGGGTGTGGTTGTAGGTGCGGACATCGCCCATGACGCCGACGGAACGTGTGTCGGTGAGGACGGCGAAGTACTGGTTCACCGAGCGCTCAAGGCCTGCGGTGGCGATCTCTTCGCGGAAGATTGCGTCTGCTTCCCTGAGTGTTTCCAGTTTTTCATCGGTGATTTCGCCGATGACCCGAATGGCGAGACCGGGGCCGGGGAAGGGTTGACGCCAAACAAGATGGTCGGGGAGACCAAGTTCGGTGCCGAGGGTGCGCACTTCGTCCTTGAACAGCATTCTGAGCGGCTCTATGATTCCGTCAAAGCCGATGTCCTCGGGTAGACCGCCGACATTGTGGTGGCTCTTGATGACTGCGGACTCGCCCTCGCCGGACTCCACCACGTCAGGGTAGATGGTGCCCTGTGCCAGATACTCGATTTTACCGAGCTTTTTGGACTCTGCTTCGAATACTCTTATGAACTCCTCGCCGATAATCTTGCGCTTTTGCTCAGGGTCGGTGACACCTTTTAAGCGTCCCAGAAATCTATCTGCGGCGTTTACACGGACAAAGTTGAGCTCACCGTCGCCGAATACTTCTTCTATTTCGTCACCCTCATTTTTGCGCATCAGGCCGTGGTCGACGAAAATGCAGGTGAGGTTTTTGCCGATTGCCTTGGAAATAAGCGACGCTACGACAGAGCTGTCCACACCGCCTGACAGACCGAGAAGCACCTTGCCGTCGCCGACAGTGTCCTTTATGTTCTGAATGGCAATATCCTTGTAGTTCTGCATACTCCAGTCGCCCTTTGCACCGCAGACATTGTAGAGAAATCCTCTTAGTATCTCTCTGCCGAAGTTGGTGTGCTCCACCTCGGGGTGGAACTGCAGACCGTAAAGCTTTTTCTCGGCGTTTTCAACTGCGGCTGCAGGGCATGCGTCGGTGGTGGCGGTCACGATGAAGCCCTCGGGCATTTTTGAGATGTAGTCGGTGTGGCTCATCCATGTGTCGAGCTGTGTGGGGACGCCGTCAAACAGCTTGCTGTCGGCGGTAATTTTTGTTGAAATGTTGCCGTATTCACGGTGTTCGGGGCTTACTACCTCGCCACCCAGGACACTCGCCATAAGCTGCGCTCCGTAACAGATACCGAGGATCGGTATACCCAGCGAGAACAGTTCTTTCTGAACGGTTGGCGCACCTTGCTCGTAAACGCTGTTAGGGCCTCCCGAGAATATTATGCCTATAGGGGCAAGCTCTTTAATTTCCTCTATGGTGATTTTGTGTCCCACCACACGGCAAAACACGTTATTTTCACGCACCCTGCGGGCTATAAGCTCTCTGTACTGCCCACCAAAGTCCACAATCAACACAAGCTGGTTCATTTTGACCTCCATCATACTGCAATCAGCAAACGCCCTTGCAGCAAATATTTTGTACGCTCATTATAACAAGTTTTTCAGCGGTTTGCAATACGTTTTATCACTGTATGACGTTTTTCGCACACTTCGCCTCTCTTGATTATTGCGTTGTTTTCACACATTAGTTGTCCGAGAGCGGTCAGCTCACGGATATGACTATAAATATGCTATGAGTGGCATCTTTTTGATAGCGTAACACAGCTAAAAACTCTCTTTCGTCTGTGGCTTTTTAGGTGTAACAATGGGAAAATCAAATTAAGACAAAAACTAACGATATGTTTTAACACTGGCTTGGAATCCTACCTATACAGTTCTTTTGTAATGTGCTGATAAGGAAAGGTATAGAAAAACAATTGAAAACATCAAAAAA
>CAYJIK010000151.1:0-1957 GCA_964370205.1 uncultured Oscillospiraceae bacterium
GCGAACACACAGGTTCGCCCCTACAAGTTTTGTGCGTTATTACAATTTCGTCACAGCCCCTTCTTACAATTATTGCCAAATACTAACAACACATCAGCACTTCGTCTATTTCGACACTTTCTTTTCTCACCGGGAACTGCTACAATAGACATATAAATACCATCAAAAGAAAAGAGAACTACCATGATAAAAGAAATTGTAAAAGACGAAGCATTCCTCGCACAAAAAAGCGCCCCTGCCTCAGAAACAGACCTACACATCGCCACCGACCTGCTCGACACGCTCGAAGCTAACAAGGAGCGCTGTGTCGGGCTTGCCGCCAATATGATCGGCTACCTAAAAAATATAATAGTCGTAGACGATGAGGGCGAGCACCTCGTCATGCTGAACCCGAAAATCGTTAAATATTCCGAGCCGTTTGACACTGAAGAAGCCTGCCTATCGCTAGTGGGGACACGCCCTACCAAGCGGTACAAGAGCATTAAAGTGGAGTACCAAAACACTAAAATGCAAAAGCGAATTAAGACGTACAAAGGCTTTACAGCGCAGATTATCCAGCACGAAATAGACCACTGCAACGGGGTAATCATATAGAACAAATTCTACTACTTCACAAAATTTCTCTTGATTTTCTCATATCCTGTTTTTGTAAAAGGGCATGCCGCAATACACACACCACACCCATAATGCGCAAAGCCACTACCGCATTTTGCGTTTGAGATGCACTCCACGTGGCCGTTTTCGTCCACCTTCGCATTCTCATAAATCGCATCGTACGGACATGAACGGACACAGTTTTTACACTTTTCACAGAAACTATTACCCCAAGAAAAGTCTTCGCCATTTTCCAAGAACTCGCCTAAGTTCTCAATGCTTGTGTAGACGATAGAAAGCCTGCCACAAGATCCACTGTGCGGAGTTATCAACATTCCGTGCTTGCCGATAAAGCCAAGGTTCGCCTTGAAGCCCGCCTTTGTATAGTCCACATTCCCACCAAGACTGTGGTTTGGCAATGCACCAAAGCCGATACCACGCAAAAATTCCGCAACTTTCAGGGCGGCAACACCGGTATCGCCGTACACCTTCATAACTTCAAGCATACAATCAATGTTAGGGAGCTTTTCGATGACAAACGCAGCGTCGTCCATATGACGTGATAGCACTATGACATCTTTGTAGGGTATAGCGTCCCCCTTGTAGATCTCGTGTTCTGCAAACCTGCAAACACCCCAACTGTCCATGCCGAGCGACTTTACAAAGCTGTCCAGCTTTAAGAATTGCTCGGCTGTTAGCTTTGTAGGGTAAGTTTTAGCTGTGTCGTGCGCCTTAATAACCCCTGCCGATTTGATAAGCGAGGACATGGTGTGCTTTATTCTGTTTTTATTTTTGATCATTTTTGCGATGTCTTTTAGGGTGAACTTGCGCTTTGGGAAAAAGCCTTTTGCTTTCGCCTTGTCGCTCGCCTTTATCTTTGATATCTTGTTTAACGCCTTTTGCTGAGGCGCTGTCATAAACTCCATTTACTCCACCTCACCTTGCTCAAACGTTATATCAACACCTCTAAAAATCGCCTCATACGGCATCTCTTTTATGCGGTAGGAGATGTTTATACAGCCTTTTCGGGCGACTACGTAAGGGGTGTCGACGCTCGCTTTCACCGCCTCAACCGCCTCGGGGCTTGCAAAATATACGCTGATGTACTTCTTTCTGCACCCGACCGCAACATATTTTCCGTCAAGTCGCCATGTGGGTATGAGCGTTCTTTCTGAGTATTTCTCGTCGAAAACAGCGGTTTTGTAGTTGTCCTCGATGTATGAAATTATCGGCAGTACCTGCTCTTTTGCCTTGTCGCTAATCATGTCCAAATATGTTTTGATAGGCACGGTTCACCTCGCTGTAATCGTGTGATTTGTCGTTAAAGTACAAACTCAAGCTGGATGTCAAGCGGTTCTAGGGC
>CAYJIK010000152.1:0-1218 GCA_964370205.1 uncultured Oscillospiraceae bacterium
AATGCCACCCGAGGCATATGTACCTGTGCGCATGTCGGCGATAGTGGGAAGAGAGCTGTATATGACAGGAGCACCGGCTCGAACCATTTGAACTAAAACTGTGATAGCGAGAAATTCCGCATTAAGCTGAACCAGTGTTCCAATCATAGACATTGGGGAGGTCATGCCTCCGTTTGGAAGCATGGCGTATGAGGGGGAGAAACCTTTTTCGGTAAATTCTATGAGCATCTCTGCTCCATGGGTGTCCATTTTCAGAGGAGAGATCAAAGGTGTGTGATGACACATTATAAAAGGACGCTTCAGATATTCTTCGCGGCTTCCGGCGATAGCAGAACCGAGACGGAGTAGTAGCTCGGCATCTCCGACAGATCGAACACCACTTACACTGAGCGGTTTTTCAGTGTGTCTTGCAATGGCGTATGCCTTGGTGGCGACAAAGTCGTCCTCAGGGACATCGGTCGGAATCAGGCCGACATGAAAAACTCCTATGCCGTCTAAATGTGAGGTGAGGGCGCTGAGACGGGCGATATCTCCCGACACTGAGTCGCGTATTTTGCCTGTGCCGAGATCACGGATTTTATCGACTGTTCCTGCCGGAAGAAAGATTGGGCCGTCGGCGGGTACGGTGATATCGTACTTTGGATTTCTGCCGTAGTATGTAAACGAATCAGGTGTCATTGCCATGTATTTTTCAACGAGCTCTCTCGAAAACAGCACATTGCCTGTTTTTTCATCTGTGGTACATCCGTTGTCGGTATAGACTTTCAGTACCTTTTCGCTGTTAGCGTCCACGCCAACCTCAGCGAGGATTTTCAGCGATGCTTCGTGAATTTGTATCACTTGCTCTTCTGTTAAGATCTCGCAGTACTTTGAAAAATTAGACTTGTTTCCCATTTCGGCTTTTCTCCTTATATAATACTTTATTACACTTGTTGTTCTACGGCATCATCTTTAGAAGCTGTTTTAGATACTCGTTTATAAAAAATCACCACCATGACAAGTCCGAGTGCGGCACAAGCAGCGGTGAAATAAAACACCATGGGATACACGCTTGCAGGACTGTATTGGTCGAGTAATCTACCTACAATCGGAGGGACGACGGCATCAGGCAGAAATGCGATTGTGGAAATTATACCCGTAGCTGTGCCCGTAAGATAGATAGGAATACCGGCATCGTTCATCGTAGCGTAGTAAACACCTCTGACCATGCCTATAGTA
>CAYJIK010000152.1:1240-1939 GCA_964370205.1 uncultured Oscillospiraceae bacterium
TGACGATACAAAAGCACCTACAGGTCTGCCTGCCTCTTTAAATGATGCGATAAATGCACCCAGCGCTACCGAAAGACCGAACACGCCGGTGCTGTACGGTGTCGCGTATCTCAAGTTTGAGTTTGTCATATAAAACGAAACTATAATAAGCGCTATAAGCCAAACGTTTATATTTGATAAAACAGCTTTGGCGTTTTTCATCAAACTACCGTTACCGGTGGTAGTTTTGTCTCCATCTCCCAATATGAACCATGCGGTAATACCGATTGCGATGTTTGCGGCAACGAATATGAGAATAACATATCTCACACCGACGACCTGATCTACAAATCTTGTGAATACAAATAATCCGACATAAGAGAGAACTGTGGACAATGCACCTCGAATGGTCTCAAGCATACTCATGCCGAGCCCCTCGTTTCCGTTACCACCCTGCATAAATACGCGAGTTGCTTTAACCATTGTAGCCCAGAATGTCAGAGTAGTCGTAATGCCCATGCCTATCATAAGACATAGTGCTATAGTGTAAGTGGGAAACGTGACGTACCATAGGCCCAGAAGCCCTGTGCCCATATAGGATACGCCAAGCATTTTTCGAACAGAGAATTTATCTGCCAGAAATCCACCCGGTATGTAGGTCAGAAGCGACGTTGTTGAGTAAGCACTTTGAAGTACTCCCATCTGCGTATTTGTAATTCC
>CAYJIK010000153.1:0-1703 GCA_964370205.1 uncultured Oscillospiraceae bacterium
GATTGGCGTGGACATAAACTACTCCGATGTCTCAGGGGACAAGACGGCGATTGACGGCCTGTTTGAGAAGAAGGTATGCCGTATAATAGTGGAGAGCGCAGAGCCGATCGAGGGACTGCTCACACTGGGTAGCACAACGAAAAAGTTTAACTTCACCGTCAACGGTGAAAGTTGCACGATAAATTCGCTGATAAAGCAGTACGAGGACAAGCTGGAGAGCGTGTTCCCGACGAAATTGCCAACCCCCAAAATCGCAGTGCCGACATACAGTCACGACCACGTCGGCGAGCGTAAAGCGCCTGCTGTTCGTGTGGCTAAGCCAAAGGTTATACTGCCTGTGTTCCCCGGTACAAACTGTGAGTATGACACTGCTCGTGCTTTTGAGAGAGCAGGGGCGACTACAGAGATATTCGTGGTCAAAAACCGTACACAGGATGATATTGCAAAGTCTGTAAGTGAGTTTGCAAAGCGTGTGGGTGGTTCACAGATTATTGCGATACCGGGCGGGTTTTCCGCAGGAGACGAGCCGGAGGGCAGTGCAAAGTTTATAACAGCTTTCTTCCGCAATGCGCAGGTGAGCGACGCTGTAACGGAACTGTTAGAGCAAAAAGACGGCCTGATGCTTGGTATCTGTAACGGTTTCCAAGCGCTTATAAAACTGGGACTGCTACCGTATGGTAAAATTACCGACCCGACAGAGCTGTCCCCCACCCTTACATTTAACCGCATAGGACGACACCAGTCAGGCCTCGTTATCACCCGTGTGGCGTCAAACATGTCCCCGTGGCTGATGCACAGCAGTGTAGGCGATATGAGAACAATACCGATTTCACACGGAGAGGGACGTTTTGTGGCAACTGTGGAAGAACTTGAGCGCCTTGCGAAGAACGGTCAGGTAGCGACACAGTATGTAGACACTGACGGAGCCCCTACCCTTGACATTGCACACAACCCGAACTTCTCGCTGAATGCGGTGGAGGGCATCACCTCCCCCGACGGACGAGTTTTCGGAAGAATGGCACACCCTGAGCGTGCAGGAGATAACATCCACAAGAACATCCCCGGCGTGGGCGAAGACCCGATGTTCAGGTCGGCGGTGGAGTATTTCAAGGGGTAAGTATTTGGAATGTGAAGTTTGGAATGTGAGAGGGTTGGCGTATCATTACCCCGTACCCCTACCCGAAGAACGTGGGAGCAAGTATGGCGGCACGCACACAGTGCGTACCCTACAGAAGGGTGGAGCTGTCTGTTAGCTGATGGCTGATATTCCTTATATTTTTCGTTGCGAACTCCACAGGTTACGAGCGTGAACGATGAGGGTAGGGCGGATAATATCCGCCCCTACATCTTGTCCGTTGTGGGTTTGTGGAATGGGGAACGAGGTTTCTTGGGTTGTGTTTTGGGGTGGTGTACCCTTTGGTGCTGGTGTGTACTTTGACGTTCACCCCCGAAAACAGCAATTTCCCACCTGTTCCCACCTCTAATCTTTAATCTCAAAAAAGAAAGGCAAAAACAAATGGGAAAACTAATAAAAGCTATCTCGGATATGGGCGGAGTTATCGCTTATCTGGTAGATAGCACTGATATAGTAAATAAAGCTCGTAGGTATCACGGCACTTCCGCCACTGCGTCAGCTGCGCTTGGTAGGTTGCTTACGGCGGCGTCCATGATGGGGAGTGTCCTCAAGGATGACGACGGCACTA
>CAYJIK010000154.1:0-1655 GCA_964370205.1 uncultured Oscillospiraceae bacterium
TCAAAAACCTCACCCCGACCTCTTCCCCGCACCATCCTCAGATGGTGCTGTATCCTCAGATGGTGCTGTATCCGCAGATAAAGCTTTCACCATTTTCCATTAATCATTACTCCCCCACGCTCCCTCTCACAAAAAAAGGGCTGTGACGTAATTGTAATAATACACAAAACTTGTAGGGGCGAACCTGTGTGTTCGCCCGAAACTAATGGTAAAAACCACGGTTTCGGGCGAACACATAGGACCGCCCCTACAAGGTTTCGTCAAATTAACGAAATTAATTCTATTTCGTCACAGCCCCTTTTAAGGTGGCTCGCTTAACGCCTGCCTCGCCTGTCTGCCTTGCGCATTTTGCTGTAATATTCTTGCTTCGCCTTGTACATCTCCTTGTCCGCTTCTGCCATCTTGTCCTCCAGATCATCGGCGGAACGGCTCATCGCCGTCCCTATGGACACGGCGAGGTTGCTGTCGAGTGCTATCAGTGACGAGACGGTAGCGATCTTCTCGGCGAAGGCTTCGCTGTCAACGCCGTAGTCGAGTATAATAAACTCGTCGCCGCCTATACGGTATGAGGAGTTGCCGAACACCTTCTTGATGATGGTGGCACAGGAGATAATCAGAGTGTCACCGTGGCTGTGTCCGTAGGTGTCGTTTGCTTGCTTCAGTCCATTTATGTCTATATATGCCACGCCGATACTGCCGGGGTGGTTTTCTCTGTACTTCTCGAGGGACAGCGTATAACTGTAGCGGTTTTGAATACCTGTGAGGTCGTCGTACAAGCTGAGCTTTTTGAACTTGTTCAGCAGATAGTGCTTGCAGTTGTTTTTATGGTTGTGACCTGTCGCCAGTTCATACACAAACTCACGGCAGTTTCCGTAGCCACAGCTAAAGCAGTTGATATTTCTGTCCTCCTCGGTGATTTTTCCGAGTAAGATATACGCCTCTTCTAAGTCTATCTCGTCCTTGTCCTTGTAGTCGGCGCTGAGGTCGAGGTAGCTGCGCCTAAAGTCGTCAAAATGGAGCGAATTGTCAAAGTGGGACATAAGCCTCTCGCTGTCAGCCTTGGACACCGCTTGTTTACCTTGGTTCATGATGTAGTCAATCTCGTTTATGCTTGCTTCTTTTGTAGTGCCTGTCCCCAGATTACAGCCGTGCTCGCAGTTTAGGGCGTCTATGATATCAGGCACAGGCCTACCTGCAGCTATATCTTGCAAACAGTTGTCAAAATAATTGTTGATATTATGTATACCCTCAATTTGCTTTATCCAGATGTCCTCGCCTAGGTGGAACTTTATGTTTTCGCTAAGTCCGCCCGGGCGTGAGAATGTAAAGCCCATAGAGCCGTCGGTAATATCAAAGTCCTCGTCGGGGTAGTCCTCAAGCTTTATGCCGTTATCACGCAGGCGCTTTTCAAACTTTGCGTATGTGACGTTATATTCAAGCACTCCACCTGTTTGCGGTATTATACACTCACGCATTTTGCCGATACAAGGTGACAAAAACGCTATCTTCCCGCTTAGCTTTAAGTACTTTTTAAGGTAGACCGCCAGACAAATCACAGGGCTTTGTATCGGCGACAGATACCGTATTAGCTCGGGGCGAAACTTCTCTATAAAGCTCACCACCACAGGACATGGCTGTGCAATCAACCTGTTTGC
>CAYJIK010000155.1:0-1641 GCA_964370205.1 uncultured Oscillospiraceae bacterium
CACCCCCCCCCTCTGTGGACCCACACTTGTAGGGGCGGTCCTATGTGCCCGCCCGTCGCCCTCACCCCCACAGCCACCGTAGGGGAGGGGTTTTACCCCTCCCGAACCTCGTCCATTCCGCACGCCCCCCTCTGTGGACAAACACATGTAGGGGCGGTCCTATGTGACCGCCCGTCGCCCTCGCCCCCACAGCCACCGTAGGGGAGGGGTTTTACTCCTCCCGAACCTCGTCTGTTAGTGCGTCAAACTGACGAAGCCACTAAGCCTTTCCTTAAAACCACTATAGCTTTCCCCACCGCTACCATAGTACATCAAATGCCGTATTACAAATACGGTAACCTCCCTATTCGGCAACGTAAACCGAATAATCGGCGACTTCTCCTCTAACTCATTAATACTCTTTTCACCGTCAGTCGTGACCCCATTCAGCGATTGACATTGTACATTTTTGGCACAGAGCAGTTCTAAAAGGTCTACAAATGCGCTTTTCCCATGAACAATTAGCACCTTTGCATTAGCCTCAACAAGTACTTCCCAAAAAAGTTCTCTCCCCTTCTCACGTGCCTCTTGTGTAGCCTTCTTCAGTTCCTTTACCGAAGCAGTCGGAAATGTATTGATGTTTGTTTCTATCATATGTGTGGAAAACCTAGAGAAAACCCACTCATTCAATGCTTTAATACCCTGCCTCGTCCTCGAAACAGCTGACTTGCCCCGTTTCTCCCTGTCGTCAGAGTAGTACTTCATGAAAGCACCGTGGTCGGACAACAGTTCAAGGTAGCTTTCGAGGCTCATGTTTTGAGGTGAAATTGGGGTTGCAGGGTTTATACCTGCCAGCATTATCTCAGATTCATAAAAATCACCCTGACATATAAACGGCCGCAGAAAAGGTGTATCGTCGTTTATGTATATCGATTTTTTTGTTACTTTCACAATCTCATCTCCTTTTAACCCAGACTACCATATATAACAACCTTTTTCAACTACAATCCCAACCCCATCTCTCCCCCAAAACTCAAACAGCCTATTCACACCACCTCAAAAGCGGTGTTTAATAGAATAAAACAACCCCCGAAAGGAAGAAAAAATGGCACATCCAACAGTAACAAGCATAGACCTTCAGAAGGTCAAAACCCTAGCGGAGAACTACTACGCAAACGGCGATTACTTCTGCTCAGAAGCAGTGGTCAGAACAATCCGTGACGAGTTCGGCCTCCAGACAAGCGACGACGCTATAATGATGGCTTCCGGCTTCCCTGTGGGCATCGGCGGCAGAGCCTGTACCTGCGGCGCAATATCGGGCGGTATACTGGCGCTCGGGCTTGTGTTCGGCAGAAGCAAACCTAAGGACCCTGTCACAAAAAACGCAATGAAACTGAGCGCAGAGCTTTACGACAGCTTTATAAAGCTCCACAAAGTAAGCTGCTGTCGTATACTGACAAAGGGTATGCGTCTCGGCAGTAAAAAGCATATGGCGCAGTGCGTGCAGTTCACAGGCGAGATGGCTGTAAAAACAGCGGAGATTATCGCCAGAGAGTTCAAAATCCCCACCGTTTGATTAGCGTGACCTTCGGTCAAAACAGATGCGTGCATCGAAATACCAAGACAAGAATAACACCGTCCGTAATGGGCGGTGTTATTTGC
>CAYJIK010000156.1:0-1607 GCA_964370205.1 uncultured Oscillospiraceae bacterium
TTTAGAACTACTAAAGGGCGCGTATGACCTACACACGCATACGTCTCCCTCCCACTTCCCACGCTGTATGAATGACTTTGAGCTACTGGCACAGGCGTCGCAGTATGAAATGGGCGGCATGATGTTAAAGAGCCACTATGACAATACACAAGGTAGGGCGATACTGTGTAACGAGGCGGGGAAATTCCTCACTAAGGCGTTTGGCTCTGTAACGCTGAACTGTCCCGTAGGCGGTCTGAATCCGTATGCTGTCCACAGTGCACTTGAGTTGGGCGCGTCTATAGTGTGGCTACCGACAAGGGACAGCCTTCATTCGCTCAGAATGGGGGATATGCCGGGCGATTTCTTTAAGAGGGACGGCATAACTATACTGGACGAAAATGGTAAGCTCAAAAAAGAGGTGTGGGACATCTTGGCGGTGGTAAAAAGCTATAACGCCACCATCGCTACAGGGCATGTTTCACCGACAGAGGCTAGGATTGTCTGCGAGGCGGCTATAGAGGAAAATGTCAAGGTGGTGTTGACACATCCCGATTGGGTTAGAACAATTGTACCGTTTGAGGAACAGTTGGAACTTGCGAAAAAGGGTGTTTTCATCGAAAAGGTCTGGGGTACTGTGGAGGAGAACACTATCACAGCAGAGGAACTGGCGAGACAACTCGGGATACTACCCAAGCAGTCGGTAATAATGGTTACCGACCGAGGCCAAAAGGATCATGAGTCCCCTGTCACCGCACAACTACGTTTCATAAGCGCTATGCTTGCCGAGGGGGTAAGTGAGGAAATTATTGGAAATGCAGTTAAAACTGTACCAAAATATTTATTAAACATATGAGAGGGGAATGTAAATGAAGACACGGGAGCTATACTTTTATAGCAATGGCTATAAGCTGAAAGCGGCACTATTTCTACCGGATGACTACAAAGAGGGGAGCAAGCTACCCTGCCTAATACCCAACTCCGGCTACATGGGGCTACTAAACATCTACCCTGAGCTGTTTGCAAGAGCATTCACTAAGCTGGGCTATGCTGTTTTTGGCTTTGATTATCGTGGCTTTTTGAGCAACGAAGGCCCTGCAGGTGTCTGCAAGATTGAGGAGCAGGTAGAGGATATTCGTAATGCGATAACATTTGCGAAAACGCTACCTGAAGTGGACACAGATGATATGGTACTTCTTGGTTGGGGCATGGCGGCAGGTATGGTTATGAAGGCTGCGTCGCTTGAGCCGTCCATAAAAGCGGTTGCGGGACTAAACGGGTTCTACAATGGTGAACGTTGGCTGAAGAGCGTCAACACATATGCTGATTTTGTCGCTACGCATGACAAAGGAAGGCGTGCGCAAGTTTGCAAATCCGTTCCACTTCTATCCGTTAGACCCTGCAACAAGTGCTGTTGTAAAGGACAATCTTTATACAGTGAAAGACTACGGCCAGGAAATATCTCTTGAGATAGGCCGGTCAATATTGGAGTTCAACGCTGAATGTTACTCTAAAAATCTGAACATACCTGTATTTGTAGGACATGGCAAAGACAACCTTCTACATCCGATAAGCGAGTCTTACTCATTCTACAACACGCTTGAGGGCTGTAAAAACTGCCTATACGT
>CAYJIK010000157.1:0-1568 GCA_964370205.1 uncultured Oscillospiraceae bacterium
GGACGAGGTCACCGGTTCAATCCCGGTCAGTAGCTCCACATAACTCACACGATAGTGCAGTTGCGCTGTCGTGTGTTTTTTATTGGGTTCGTACACTAAGACAAAAAAGCACCGAGTCAGCGTGTCCTTTGACAGCTCGCTCGGTGCTTTAATCTTGTGTCGTTAAGTTATATCTTATCTTTTATAAGTGCTACTACCTCAGCCTTTTTAAGCACCTTGCCGTAGGACAGCACCTTGTCGCCCAGTACAAGCGCTGGTGTGCTCATAACGCCATATGCCGCAATGTCCTTAAAATCGGTAACATGCTCTACAGGGTTAGTTGCGCCCATTTCCGCTAGTGCTTCACGAGCTGCTGCTTCCAGTTGATTGCACTTTTTACAACCTGAACCTAAAATCTTAACCGCTACTGACATTATTGTTTCCTCCAATATTCTGTTGTGTTTTACACATCAAATTCTTTTGAAATGTATGTACTCATTATAATACTCACATTAAATTTTGTCAATACGTATTTTAGCTTTATTTTGTTAATTTAATACTTTCTTTCTGTAAAGATGTTAAAAAGAAGGAGCACCATTACTTTACAACCACCAATACGTGATGTAAGCATAGAGTGCCCCGTTGAATTGTAATGTTTACTTACATCATAATCTGTGAAATATACTGTTCAAGCAGTTCAGCGCTTATAGACGACTCATAGTACCCCATCACAGTTTTGTCGGGATAGATGAAGTAGGTGGTAGGTATGCCTGTGACGCTGTATTTAACAGCTGCGTCGACGTCGCTGTCAAAGTAGATAGGGAAGGTGTATCCGCCGTCGGAAATGTATTCTGTAGCTGTTTCTATCGTTTCTCTGCCTGTGGTGAGGTTGACCATCAAGAACTCAACCTCGTCACCGTACTTGTTATACATATCCTCAAAGTGTGGCATCTCATCTTTACACGGCCCGCACCACGACGCCCAGAAGTTCAGAACTACAGGTTTACCCTCAAACTCATGAAGTGTTACTGTATTCCCTTCGCTGTCATATACGGTGAAGTCTGTGGACATTATAGCCTCCCCGCTTTCTGGCGTATTTGTTTCACTTGGTACGGGCGGTGGCAGACTGTCTACGTTTGCGTTGTAGTAGAAGTAGGAAGTGCCAAGGATTGCTATAAATATGACTGCTATAATTAGCGGTTGCAAGAACTTTTTCATGTTAAATACTACCTTTCTTTGTAAGATATCTTAAGTGTATGCTGGGTGACACTATATTAAAAATCCGCCCATCATAGCTATCCCCAAACCTATCATAAGCACCCCTGATACCATGGACACTATGCGATTATTACGCTTTAGCCAGTCGAGCGTTGACTTTAGGCTGTCAAGCATCAGCGCACTTAGCAGAAACGGTATACCGAGACCTAGCGAGTAACATATAAGCATTAATGCTCCTGTGATCGTCCCACCCGATGTGGATGCCACCAACAGTGCAGACGCCAGATATGCACCCACACAAGGCGTCCAACCTACAGCAAAGATAACACCAAGCATAAAGGACGGTAACAACCCTTCGTTGTCTGACGGTA
>CAYJIK010000158.1:0-1549 GCA_964370205.1 uncultured Oscillospiraceae bacterium
TTTTGTGACATATAAACGATATGCCACAAAAAGCGCACAAAACTGCGGTTGTAACTTGCAGAAAGGAATAGTCTTTTGTATGAAAAAGAGAATAATCGCACTGGTTTTTGCACTTTCGATGCTGTGCTCACTTTTTATAACAGCAGGGGCGGTGAGCGTGTCTATTGTGGACGACGCAGAATTGCTCACACCGGAGCAGGAAGCGACACTGTCTGACAGAATAGACAGCATAAGAGCGGAGTACGACTTTGATATCACCTTTATCACTACTGACGATACAATGGGGCAAACCTTAAAGACGTACCTAGACAATCATGCAGCGCTTGACACCACCCGTGACGGCATCGTGTTCGGGCAGGACATCACTGCCAGGGAATACCACACCACAGGTAGGCATTACGGCGCTACAGTCATGAGTGACGCCGCACTGGAGCGTATAGACGAAGTGGTAGCCCCCTACCTAAGCGACGGCGACTACTACAAGGCATACGACAGATATCTGGACGAACTAGTAGACTTCCTAGATGCGGCGGCTACAGGCGTGCCGTATGAGGGTGCACCGCTAGGTGTTACCGACATATTGATAGCGGTGGTGGTTGGTCTTGTGGGCGGTGCTATAGTGGCGTTTGTTGTGACCGGCTCTATGGTGTCCAAGATGAACACCGCACGGAAGAAGAAAGAAGCGGCAAGCTATGTAAGGCAAGGCTCCTTCTACCTAGCACAGAGCCACGACAGATTTATGTACGAAAACACCACAAGAACCGCCAAGAGCCAGGAAAAAGACGACGATGACAACGACAGCAGGGGCGGTAGTGGCGGCGGAAGTTACTAGAGCGTGTTAACACACTCTAACTAAACATTACAATAAGAAAGGCGGCAATATAATGGGATTGTTTGATAAGAAAGAATGCGACATTTGCGGTGAAAAGATTGGTTTGTTCGGGAATAGAAAGTTAGAAGACGGCAACATGTGTAAAGACTGTGCGGAGCTTCTCTCTCCGCTGTTTGACGAGCGCAGAAACTCCACTGTAGACGAGATAAAGGCACAGCTTGAGTACCGCAAAGAGAACGAAAACACGCTAAAAACCTTCTCCCCCACACGCTCACTCGGAAAGAACAGCGAGATAAAGGTGGACGAGAGAAACGGTGCGTTTATCTACAGCAAGCGTGACAACTGGCGTGAGGAAAACCCAGACGTCATCATGCTTTCACAGGTGATGAGCTGTACCCTCGACGTAAAGGAAGAGGAAGAAGAAATCTACCGTGACAACGGCGGAAGCAGAGAAAGCTACAATCCACCCCGTCACAGAACGCTCTACGAGTTCTACATAGACATCCAAATAAACAGCCCATGGTTCGACGATATCAAACTGCGCCTGAACGACACGTTTGAAGAAATCGACAACCGTTACAGCGAAGAGTACCGCCGTTATGAGCAGATGGCGTTTGAAATCTGCGCCGCACTCGGCAAGCCTATGCAAGGTGCATTCGCCGGACAGGGTATGGGATATCCACAGCAAGGTATGCCACAGCAGGGCTACCCACAGCA
>CAYJIK010000159.1:0-1511 GCA_964370205.1 uncultured Oscillospiraceae bacterium
TCTACTACCACGTCCGCAGGATACCAAAGGGAAAGGTGTCCACCTACGGGCAGATCGCTATGCTGTGCGGAAGTCCTCGTGCGTCACGAGTGGTCGGCACAGCACTACACCACAACCCCTACCCCGGCGAAATCCCCTGCCACCGTGTGGTAAACCGTATCGGAGCCATGGCTCCAGCCTTTGCATTTGGCGGTGCAGAAAAGCAGAGGGAACTACTGATAGCGGAAGGTATTACGTTTGACAGCGACGGAAACGTAATACTGTCAGTCCATGGTTGGAATGGTCGGTGATGTCTTGTACGCAGTTATCGTGCTTTTGTATACGTATTGTAATAGCGAAAGCTCTGTTTGATAGAGAACAAAATATGTTTTTTTGTGTGAACATATAATTTTCGTCTTGCTCAGGTATTATTTTTTGGTTTTACTAGCGTAATGCTAAACAAAACAGCTTCTTTTTTTGAGTTTTTCATATTTTCCGTTGAAAACTCGGTGGAAAGTGTTTATAACTCACAGTATTTTTATATAATTATCAATTGTTAAAAACAAAACACTTGATTTTAGTGTTTTTGTCAATTATACGTTTGGTAATATTTTTCTCTTTTCCTCTCCCCTTTTCAACATGTTCGACTTTTGAAAACCTCCTTCTCCTTCACCGGATACACAAACTGAAAACTTACAAGAAGCAAGCCGCCTATTTTGGTGGGCTTGCTTGCTGATTTTCCACCGTTTCTTTTTAATGCTCGCTTTTTATTGTTGAAAACTCTGTGGAAAGTGTTTATAACTTTTAGTATACAAGTAATTCCGAGGTGTTTCAGCATTATTTTTTAGTTTTTACGGTGCGTTTTTGCTGTTCGTCCTATAATATGACGACTCGTCACATTCGTTTGACTGACAACTACAAAAAATGGTATAATTGCTTTAAGTATTTTGGTATTGTTTGTCCTTTTTACATTTTAATCTACAGTACCTGCTTTTACAGATATGGAGAAATAATACATATGTTTCTACTTAAAATTATAGAAAAGGCTGCCGCTTACACCTATAGTTACGCCGACGCTGTCGGCAAGGACGACGCTAAAAGGGTAATGGCCTCGCTTTTGGGATATGAGCCGTCCCCCATTACGGCCACTGAAATTGAACTGGAGCTGTCACTTTTAGACGAGCACTCGCCCATGTATGATGAATACGAACGGTATACTCTACCGCTTATGCGTGTGGGTGCGGAGGAATTTGGGCGTCAGCTTTGTGACTTTGCAGTGTTTTTCTCCTTCTACCCCGAGGTCTTGACAGCGCTCGGTAGTGCAAAAACCTACTTAACCGTAGAAAACGCCCTTAAGTTCCTGGATCTTAAGGCGCATGTCACAGACAATTACCTTCACTATCTATCGCAGTTTGAAAAGCTGTCTAAGATACTTGCAACAGACCCTGCCGAAGCGCATCTCCCCTTCTTTAAACGTAGTTTGGGGGTGGACGCACGCTTTATGGACTACATATGTGGCAAAGAAGGTGTCC